>NZ_JADGHT010000483.1 GCF_019683755.1 Thermogemmatispora sp.
CTTTTTGGGAGATGTCTGGCCGATGAGTTCTCCTCCGCTCTCCAGCGATTTCTTGCGTTTTCCGACTGAACGTGAGCTTGTGTTACGCAGTGATGAGACGCTGGTAGGGGTGATTCCTGAAATTTGCCTGGTTTCACATTTCCAGGTCGGAAATTGGGAGGTGCTCTATCGCCCTCTGACAACGGGCAATGTTCGCCGCTGGGGCCTGCCGTTGATGATCCCGAATTTTTCACGCTTGCGCAATGGGCTGTTTGTGGAGAAAGGTACGTCTTTGCCTATCCACGGTTTTGGTCGCTTGCTCCCCTGGACCTTGCTGGCGGCGGCTGAGCAGCAGGTGGTCCTGGAGCTGCGCAGTAATGAGACGACGCGCGCCTGCTACCCCTATGACTTTACCTTTACGGTGACAGTGTCGGTAGCTCCCGCTACGCTGACTTATACCCTCTCAATGGAGAATCGGAGCGCAGAGGTGATGCCGATCGCTCCGGGTTTTCATCCCTATTTTGCAGTGGCTCAAGCCGCTAAGCCGCGTTTGCAGGTGCAGGGCTTGCCCGGTTTTGAGGCGGCGGCCATCGATTGGGAGCGACAGCCGCCTGATACTCCCTATCCTTTCGCCGGCCAGGTGACGATCGTCTTCCCTGGACACGGTACTCTGACGATTGCCGAGTTACCTCAGGAGGGCCGCTTTGCCCTGCATAATATGCAAGTGTGGACGGAGCTGCCGACACGCCCGGACCATGCTTTTGTCTGTTTTGAGCCGACGGTCGGCAGTGAGGATGCGCTGAATAGGCCCGCTGACCGTCTGGAGATTGCCCCAGGGACAACGGCTTCGATCGTTCTGCAGTTGCGTGCCCAGGTACAACCTTGATCAGGTCGACTTGACGGGGTCGCCTGATCAAGGTCGCTGTTGTTTTCGGCACGGTGCTTGTTGCTATCTTGGCGGCCCGGCTCCTCACCGCTGGTGATTGGCCACTCTTTCTTGCTTGTTGAAGCCAGGCTGACGCTTAAGCTGATGGCTTGCGCGCTCGAATGAGGATGGCGAGCCAGTGGCCTTCGAGGAGATGGCGCTCTTCTTCGCTGATGAATGATGGCCAGCTCCAGTTTGCCGAGACTGGTTCGGTCACGATGTCGTGAAACCCAACGCTGGCTAGTAGCTCACGATAGGTCGCCAGGCTGATGGCACCAGCCAGGCAGGCCGCCCAGGCCCGCGGTTCCTCACGAAGCCTGACGGGTAGCTCGCCTTCGAGCACCATATCGGCCAGGCTAAGCCTTCCACCCGCCTTGAGGAGTCGGTAGGCCTCTCGCAGAACCCGCTCTTTGTCAGGCACCAGGTTGATTGCGCAGTTAGAAATGATGAGGTCAATACTCTCGCTGGGTAATGGGACCTCCTCCATGAGGCCTTTGAGCAACTGGACGTTCTCTAGACCGAGCAGGCGTCGGTAGTGCTCAGCCCGCTCTAGAGCGGCTTCGTTCATGTCCAGGCCGTAGACATGGCCCCCGGGCAGTACTCGCTGGGCCGCTAGCAGGACGTCAAGGCCGGTGCCGCAGCCTAGATCAAGTACGGTCTCCCCCGGTCTTAGCTCAGCCCGCTTGAGAGGATCGCCACAGCAGCAGGAGCTGGTTAGTAGTTCCGCGGGCAGGTTGTTGAGTTGCTCAGGAGCATAGCAGTCACACTGGCTGGACGCCTGCCCCTGCTTTCCATCCTCGCAACAGCAGACTGTTGCCGCATTCAATATGGCTTCTTGATAGTAACGCTGAACGCATGATCGAAGATCTTCTTCTGATTTAAAAGGCATATCTGCCATGACGGTGCTTGCCTCCTTCCGGCTGGCTGATGCTGGCGGTCGGTCGCTAGACCAGCGCCGCTTTTTCTTTGTCTGGAGGAGAAGACGCCCTCTCAGCGAAAAGGACGCAGCCAGCCAGCCAGACGGTCAGGCGACCCAGGCGAGGGGCTAGCAGGGAAGTTAGCGACCGGAGGCAGCAGCGCAGGTACTCTCATAGGGACCAGCGCCGCCACATGGTTCGCTTTCCTCGGGCCCGAGACAACAGGGGGTCAGTGGCCGGTAGCCGATTACTCGCCCCAGCCGGTCAAATTCAAACTGGCAGCAGGCCCCCAGGAGCTGGCGGAGCCGCTCACGCGCTCTTTGGACGCGTGACTTGGCCCCAGAGAAGGAGAGACCCAGACGGCGGGCCAGCTCGCGCTGCGAGAGTCCCTCATACTCGGTAAGAATCAGCGCTTCGCGATAGGGTGCAGGCAGACAGTGGATCAGCTCCTGTAAGGATCGCTTGATGGCTGCCCGCGCGACCTCACTGGCTTGCTCTTGCTCAGAACGCAGCACCTCGCTCGTGGCTACCTGAGACTGAGGCTGATCCTCTAGTGGTAGAAGGTTGCGACGCCGACGGTAGTAATCGCAGACCAGGTGACGGGCAATGCGATAGGCCCAGTGCTCCAGTTTCTCATGGGAACGCAGCTCTTGAGAGTGTTGGTGAATACGTAGAAAAATTTCTTGTAAGAGGTCGTCTACGCTCTCTTCGTCAGGCAGTCGACGACTGAGAAAGAGACGCAGCGGCTCATGTAAGGCAACCCAGGCTTGTTCGCTCACGCTGGACATCGGTGCGGCCTCCTCGTGCACAGACCTTTCTTTTAGAAGACGTGGCTTCGCCTGAAAGGACGCGGAGCCTCTTTTCCTCAAGCGCAG
>NZ_JADGHT010000484.1 GCF_019683755.1 Thermogemmatispora sp.
CCCCGCCTAATTCGTGGCCAGCGCAAGATGTTTATACCAGCCCGGTTGTAGCGGTTACCGATACCGGCAGCGGCATCCCCACCCAGGCCCTGCCCCGCATCTTTGACCGCTTCTATCGTGCCGATGAGGCACGCCGCGGTGACACCGGAGGTAGCGGCCTGGGCCTGGCCATCGTGCGCGCCATCATTGAGGCCCACGGTGGCAAAATCTGGGCCGAGAATGTGCCAGGGGCCGGTGCCCGTATCCTCTTCACACTGCCTCTGCTATAATGGCCGCAACAGTTTCACAGCACTTCCCTAACAGGTTCACTGACAGAGAGAGGCCTGCTAGCCAGCCAAGGAAGCCCACGGCCCAGGCTGGATTAGGAGAAAATGGCCAAAGAAAGGGCAAGAGGCATCATGAACGCTGAGCAAGACCAAGCAGCAACTGACCCTTTGAAGCAAAGTGAGAGTCGCAAGCGCAGTGAGCCAGAGAGAGAGGCCCAGCTCAAGGGCGGCCTCACCCTGAACAATCTGCCGCTGGCGCGCATTGCCCATGAGCTGCGTGCACCCCTCAACCGCATCAATGGCTTTCTCGATCTGCTCCTTGCCGAAGAAGAAGTCATCGACGGCACTGCTCCCGAACACGAGAGGTCCCAGCCCACCCAGGAGACCCGCGACTATCTCCAGCGCGTCCGGGCTAGCAGCGAGCAACTCTACGTCTCTTTAGAGAACCTGCTCTGTCTGCTGCGAGCCGCCAGTGGCCAGCTACGTCTGAGCAGCGAGAGCCTGGCCTTGGACGAACTGATAGACAGCGCCCTAGAAGAACTAGAGTACACCGCACGGCTGCGCCGGCTGCGGATAGAGAAGCATCTCCCCCAGGATCTGCCCGCCCATTGCCGGCACCTGCAGAGCGATAGCCAACGCGCGCGCCAGATTCTACGTAACGTCCTGGCCAATGCTCTCCTCTACACTCCTGCCGGCGGCCAGATTGAGATTGGAGCGACTGCTGCCACCTTGCCCACCGGTCTGCCCGCTGTAACGCTCAGCATCAGCGACGCCGGCGTCGGCATCCGGCCCGAAGTCCTGTCCCATGTCTTCGAACCATTCTATCGAGGCGAGCCGCCGGCGGGCAGCGAAGAGCTGCTAGAGGGGAGCAGCACCGGGCTGGGCTTGGGGCTGAGCATCGCACGCCTCCTGGTGGAACTGCTCGGCGGGACGATCGCTATTCAGTCTGCGCCTGGGGCTGGTACCACAGTCAGGATCACTCTGCCCACGCTGGTATGAAAAAGTACAGTCATGCAGCCCTTGACTCAGGTTGGTAAAGCGTGCTATCCTGATTCTAACCTGTATCAGGCTTCTATCCTTCGCCCCGGGGTCAGATCAGGGCTGACGCAGCGCGCTGAAGAAGGTGCAAGGGAAAAAAAGAGCAGGAAAGCAAGGAGAGGAAGCCAGTGCAGGTTAGCTCGGTTCGTGTAGTGTGCTTGCTTGTCTGTGAAACAGAGAAGGAGTTTAGCTTTGGGAATGCTACGGGTAATGTCCCGTCGCGGCGATGATCGGATCTCCTGGGATCTGCAGAAGGTTGAGGCCAACGATCCCGAAGCCCTGGCAGCTGTGCGCGAGGCCGAACGTATCTTTCGCGAAGAGCGTATGCGTGGTGCCACGGCCTTTAAGGTCGAACCAGGCAAGCCAGCGCAGCGCATCGATGAGTTTGATCGAACAGCCGAGCAGATCGTGATGGTGCCGCGCGTCGTAGGAGGCTAACCGGCGTAACTGGCGAGGAGCGTAAGCTGCTATGTTGGAAACTCTCACGCTCTTCCTGGGTATCTGGCTGCTCTTTTTGCTGCTGGCAATCTACTATCTCTCCCGCTCTCTCGACGGCAGCAGCAGCGGGCCACGCCTCTCTCGCAATGAACGCCTCTCCGCTGAGAGCCGCGCCAAAGCGCTGCTGCGCGAGATGCTGACAGAGAGCCAGTATCAGCAGCTGATTAAGTACGGATACCTGGAGGTGGCCAGCCCCTCGATCAGTCATCGTGTCTACCGTATTCCCGGCTCCGGTGGCCTGGTCAAGGTCTATGAACGCGGCTGCCCCATCATGGAGCTGTGCCTGCAGCCCGCCGAGCCTTTGCCCGACGGCGATGTGGTGGTGATGCACAAGCTGATGATCGAGGGAAACGAAGAGGAGTACCTGAAAAAAGCAAACCACTTCGCTCCCGGGATCATCTCCTTGCGCTGCCAGCACCTCTAAGCAGCTTTGTTTGTCACTACTACCTGCTAGACTTACTTGTGAGATAGCTCTCTGCTGCGTGCAGGTGGGTCAGCCCGGCTGAGCGCTGGCAAAAGCAGCCAGTCCCCCGAAGAAAGGCAGGCTGAATAAGCCGCTGGCTCGCTGCTCTACCTGGCGCTTCGCCCTGCCCCCTGCCTGTGGCAGGGGTAGGGTCTATTCCGTCCCTTACCTTCTCTCCACCCTTCCCCTTGTTGCTCTCCGCCTGCGCATTCTCTGCCTCCTGCCTCAATGCCAGGGAGCGCGGACAACGCTTCCCCTAAGCTCCTGCTTTGTCCCCTCGCTTGTTAATCTTCCCCCTATATAGACGTACTTCTTTTTAGAGGGCATATATGTCTCCTCTGAACATACTACTTATGGCGTATGTTCAGTATATATGATTATCTTCATGAAAGGTGAATGGGGTGTAGAAAGAGAAGAGGGTAAGGG
>NZ_JADGHT010000485.1 GCF_019683755.1 Thermogemmatispora sp.
CCGCTCACGCTCTTCAGAGGGCAGCGTCAGAGCAGTATAGAGAGCCTCGGCGGTCTCGGCCACATCTAGAGGAGAAGTCGGGATAGCCGCCTTGCCAAGCTGCTGGAAAGCTCCAGCCGTGCGCGAGAGCACAAGCACACCATTGCGCTTGTTGACAACGGCTCCTTCCTTGGCTACCAGGTTCATCCCATCAATAATGGGATTGACGAGCAGCACATCGTAAAACTGCATGGCAGCCAAGGCCCGCGTACGGTCGTTGTCGCAGAAGACCTCTATAGGCTTCCAGTTGGCATCACCGTAGCGCGCGTTAATCTCTTCAACGAGCTTGAGCACCTCACTATTGAGCCGCTTGTATTCGGGCAATGATTGACGCGAAGGAACTAAGAAGGCAAGGAATTTGACTTTGCCGCGAAGCTCGGGATGTTCCTCTAGCATCTGGGCATAGGCCTGAAAGCCCCGAGGAATGTTCTTCGTCGGTTCGATGCGGTCAACCCGCATGATCGTCTGCTCGCCCAACAGAGGGACAATCTTTTCAGCAGCGCGCCGCCCGGCCAGGCTCTGGACAATGCGCCGCTCCTCAGTGACAGAGATTGAAATCGGGTAAGCCCGGGCTAGCGTACGATGCCCCTGCCAGATCACGGTCCCTTCTTCAAAGTCGACTTCAGCTCCGTCAAGAATGGTCCGCGCACCCTCTAGGAAGTTGCGCGCGTCGCGCTCGGTCTGAAAACCAACGATGTCGTTGCCCACCAGGCCCCGGTAAATCTCCTGGCTGATGTTACTGGGCAAAAAGTGCCAGCAGCGGCTGTCTGGCCAGGGGATATGAATAAACTGCTGGGTAATAATGGTAGGGTGGCGCTCACGGATCATGGCGGCCACCAGATAGAGATGATAGTCATGCAGCATGACCACCGGTGTGGTCTCTGCACGCTCAATCTCAGCATTCACCGCCTCAGCAATGGCCTGATTGGCCACTCGATAGCCATTCCTCCAGGCATCCTGCAGCCGCTGATAGTTGAAAGAGTCACTGCTAGGATCATAGAGGTAGTGCTGCAAGAACCAGAGCACCCGATTGCTGATAATGTCGTAGTGCTTGCGATAGGCCGTCTTGGGGATGACTACGTAGCGAAGCTGCATCTTGAGGTTCGGCAACGGCGAGGGGATGCATCCGCACTCGGCTTCGGCGTTGCGCGCCGCTAGACGATCCCCTTCTGTCATCGCCATCGCGACCCAGGTGACTTCCATGCGGCTGGCCGCCTCAATGAGAGCTGTGACGACCCCCCCCGCGCCCCGCCGAGACTTCAAGACTTTATCTTGTGTAAGATAAAATTCAACGGGACCGCGGTTGGTCGCAATGATGAGACGATGCGCATGGAGTGGCTCGGCTTGCGCAGGATGCAGCGTTTTATGCGCAGACATAGGTTGGTCCTTTCTAACAGGTTCTTCGCGCTTCGGCTGCGACTTTCTGCTGCTCTTCATCTCTCTCTCGCTATTGTGCTCGTTTGTCCGCTCCCTCCTTATGCGGGCTAGCTGGGTATGCGTTATTCGCCGCTGGAGCCTAGCCTCTCGCCTGCCTGGAGACGAGAAGCGAGCTGCGACGCGAGGGAACGCAGACCTTCCTCAGCCCTCTTTAGGCGACACACGGTCAGATACCTCTGTTGGAGACACCCTTATGTATAGTACCATATTCGCTGAGGAAATGGGGCCTCTTCCCCTCGGGCATAGCAGCCCGTTCCAGGAGAAGCATCCTGCCTCAGTATTTTTCATGAGTTGGCACCAGACTTTGAACAAGTTGAAATTGTGACGAGGGCTTCGCTTATGATACGCACAGACGGGCGTTCTCAGACTCAACTACGGCCCGTACACTTCACGGTTGATTATCTGGACTACGCCGAGGGATCGGTGATCATCGAGGCCGGACGCACACGAGTATTATGCGCCGCCACCGTTGAAGAGAAAGTACCTGCTTTTCTAGAAGGCAGCGGACGCGGCTGGGTCACCGCCGAGTATAGCATGCTTCCGCGGGCCACACATACCCGCACACCTCGAGAGCGCGAGGGGCGCCTCAGCGGTCGTACTCAGGAGATCCAACGCTTGATCGGGCGCTCGCTGCGCGCCGCCGTAGATCTGGAGGCCCTAGGAGGACGCACACTGATTCTCGATTGTGATGTGCTGCAAGCAGATGGCGGCACGCGCACCGCTGCGATTACCGGCGCCTTCGTGGCACTCTACCGCGCTTGCAGCCGCTTGGTAGAGCGCGGCCTCTTGCCCGCCCACCCAGTACGCACCGCCGTGGCCGCAGTCAGCGTAGGCATTGTCGAGGGAGAAGCCTTGATCGATCTGTGTTATGAGGAGGATGCACGGGCTGAGGTCGACTTCAATGTGGTGATGACAGGCCATGGTGACTTTGTGGAAGTCCAAGGGACCGGCGAAGGTGGCGTTTTTAGTCGCGCTCGCTTGGATGAGCTGCTCTCTCTGGCTCAGCAAGGGATCAGCCAGCTCCTCGCCTTGCAGCAGCCATACCTGAGTTAGCTCCCGGTCGGCTGCGCGTCGCTCGCCCCCAGCCTCTTGAGCTACCTGTCAGCGGTACTAAAGTACCGCTTCTCCCCCTCCTCAAGGGAGCCTGCTTCCTTACCTTGCTCGTGGCTCTGGTACAATAAAAATGGCATCGGTGCGGTGTATCAGGAT
>NZ_JADGHT010000486.1 GCF_019683755.1 Thermogemmatispora sp.
ATTCAATCGTATTGTAACCGTTAGAGAAGCATAGGGAGGTACAATAAGAGCGTGATCTCAGATCGGAGCTTGTTTGAAGCTGAAGAAGCGGAGGTGGTATGCAAGAAGGAGCGTGCTCCTTCTGAGTAGCTTCCTACGGTGCAGGTAGCACACAAGGGGTGTTCCTGTCGCGGTAGTGAAGTGCCGATGCGCGGGCACGAGCAGATGCGGAGAGGTCTGGAGGTGGTACACGTCTGCCTGCTAGGGGTTAGCTTGTGCTGTGGCTGGTTCCTGAACGCAGGGCGTGTGCTGGCCTCTCGGTGGTAGCGCGTCGTTAGCGGTGCGTGAGGTGTGGCGAGCTAATGGCCGGGCGAGCTGGTGAGCACGCGAGCCAGGCGCACCGCTGCGACGCGGCTATAGAGGGTGTCGTCGGGCTGCTACTATGGCGTGGACGGAGCGGGAAAGCGTGGTCCGACTCGGGGCGGGTTGCCTTCGCCTGTCGGGTGCATGCTGAGGCAGGCAGACAGGCAGGCAGGAGGTAGCTATGTGGTGGTGGGGTGACGATGCCGCCGCCTCGAGAAGGCCAGGCTAAAGACCGTCCGTGAGGGGGTCTCCCGCGATGGTGGGGTTGTTGTCGGTTGGGATTTTTGGTTTTCTCTCATACAGTCCTTGTATGAGGATATCCGTCCAGCCAGCCAGTATCTCCTTTTGGTGCTCGGCGTATCATCGTATATAGCAAGGGATGATGTGTGTGGTGTGGTAGTGCGTGCCTCTGCCCCATGCGCGTCCCTCGCTGAGGCACTGGAGTGTCACCGGCTTCCTGCCGGCACTTCAGTATCGCGACAGGACAACCTGGCTGTCATCTCTCTGGGGACTGGGTGGTGGCCCTGTTCTTTGCACAGGGGTGGATGTGTGATGAGTGAAGACAGCAAGAGCGACAAGAAGGTCTATATCCTGGTTGAGCGCGCAAGCCGCCTTTCTCGTGGGGTGAGTCGCGCGCTCTGGCCTGCCAGAGCGCGACGGTTCGTAGAGACCAGCAAGGCTGCTCAGCGACGCCGGGCGCGCTTGATGCGACAGCGTTCCTCGCTGCCGCCAAAGTTGCGTAGCACGCAATGGTTATCACGTCTGTTTCTGGCCGCGCTTGTGGCCTCCTCGATGCTGAGCGGTGGCACCCTCGTGCTGGCTGTGCTCTGGCATCTCTGGTTTTTGCCGTTGTGTGCCGCCTTCGCCCTGGCGCTTTCCCTGCTGGCTCTCAGACCGCGCTGGCCCGCGAATCTGCCTTCTGTGCCCCTCTCGCAGCAAATGATTATGGATTCCTCTCTTCCTGCTTCCTCTTCTGCTGGACTTCCTTGGAAGAGCCTGCCTGGTCAACCGGGAGCGCCAGAAACGCCGATGCCAGATCCGCCCTCGCTTGTACGAGTGCTGGAAACTTTCGATCTCTCCCGTGGCGAGCTGGAGCCAGCCTTGACCGAGCTGCCCTGGCCGTCGATGCCACCCTCCGCCTCCGGGGCGCGCTGCGAGTGGGGAGAGCGTCATTCTTTCTCTAAGCCCACTCAGGCCCCTTTAGCGGATGAGCTGCCTTGCTCTTCTGCGGGTACTCCGACTGGCTGGGAGCCTGCTCTCTCCCCGCTTGTCGCTCCTTCTCCCCCCCTGGTTGGCCCCACTAGCAACCCAGGCCAGGCGGGTATTCAGGCTTGGCCTGAGTCTCTGGAGCAGGACTTGCAGGCTCAGCCTCCACGGTCAGCCAGTAGTGTCGGGCGTCCGACGGAGATCCCAAAGACTCAGCCCCGTCATGGCGCTGAGTCTGGAGAGACAACAGAGGTGGCTCGCTCTTGTTCTTTGACGGAGCTGGAGAACCAGCAGGGTGAAAGCGAACAGCTATGACCTTTGGGGGAGATCTGTTGACCTGGCTCGCTCGCTCTGGGTATGATTCCCCAGAAAATGAGAGTGTTGGGTGCTTGGCTGATAAGCTTCCACTGGCCCAGTCAGCCGCAGGTAGACATGCCAACGGCAGTCGGCAGCAGTTCCCTTCCCTGGAGGCAGCAGTGAGCGAGCAGCAGATTCAAAAGGTAAAAGTCAGGCGCTTGATGCATGTGGGCCTCTGGTCCAGCGATGTTGCAACTCAAGCCCGCTTCTATCGCCAGGTGGTGGGTCTTGATCTGCGCTCAAGCGAAGTGCGCACAGTAGGGCAAGAAATGGAGGTCGAGGCGGCTAGCGCCTTTCTCGCTTTGGGTGATGAACATCATTGCCTGGCCCTCTTTGCTGATACCCGCGATTCTCGTTCTGGCAAGGCAGATAGTCGCTTTGTGCTGCCTCAGAGCCGGCTGCATCATATTGCTTTCGAAGTGGATACAGAGGCCGAATTAGCGGCCCTGGCCGCGCGCCTGAATATGTTGGGGGTAGAGCTGGCTTTCGAGCCTCGTGACGGCGATAGCGAGCGTGGTGATACGCTCTGGTTCCGTGATCCCGATGGCAACCGTATCGAGATCGCTGTGGCCTCCGACGAGGCCTTTACGCAGTACGCCGCTGCCAGCGGACGCCGACAGGCGCGCCTGCGCCCTCTCGCGCTCCAGCATGTAGCGCTTCAGACACCACATTTGGAGGCAATGGTTGAATTCTATACGGAAGCCCTGGGCTTTGACATCTCTGACTGGCTGCTGCGTGAGTGGGCCTGGCTGCGTTGCAACACCGATCATCATACCCTGG
>NZ_JADGHT010000487.1 GCF_019683755.1 Thermogemmatispora sp.
GGCGTTAGAGGCGTACTTAATCATCTCTGCCGTGTAGATATCGGTCATAATAATGGGCGCGCGCAGTGGGAGATAAAGCGCCGCCACACGGTGGGCTGCCTCCATATCGGAAGAGCCAAGCACAATGCGGTCGGGGTTTAAAAAGTCCTGGATGGCCGCCCCCTCGCGCAGAAACTCAGGATTCGAAACCACGGCGAACGAGACATCGGGGCGTGCCAGATGAGTGCGGATAATACGCGTCACCACATCGCCACTACCGACAGGGACGGTGCTCTTATTAATAATGATGGCATAGTGGTCCAGCTCCTCGGCGATCATCCGCGCCGCCATCTCAACATAGCGCATATCGGCGCTGCCCTGGGTGCTGCCCGTGGGAGTATTAACCGCAATGAAAATAAACTCGCTGCCAGCAAGGCCCTCACGGTAACTGGTAGTAAAATGGAGGCGTCCGGCGCGAACATTGCGCGCAATCATCTCTGCCAGGCCCGGCTCATAGATCGGCACTTCTCCACGCTTCAGCCGGGCAATCTTCTCCTCAACGATATCCACGCAGGTGACATCATTCCCCATGTCGGCGAAACAGGTGCCGGTTACCAATCCGACGTAGCCTGTGCCGATCACGCAGATCTTCGCCATCGCTCGTTCCTGCTCCTCTACGTCTCTCTTCTTCTGGATTGTTGCTAGCTGGCTGTATATACTTTTACTATGTTCATGCCAGCTTCACAAAAGGATTCTCATATTTTTCTTCGCCGATGGTTGTGGGCGCCCCGTGTCCTGGAAAAACGATTAAATCATCTTCCAGAGTATAGAGCTTCTCTCTGATCGATTGCACTAGTTGCTCATAATTGCCACCTGGTAGGTCGGTGCGCCCGATGCCGCGCTCAAAGAGGGTGTCGCCGCTGAAGACACAGTAGGGACGGCTGACCAGACAGACGCCGCCGGGTGTGTGTCCGGGCGTATGCCGCACCTCCAATGACAGCGTTCCGAACGTAATCACCTGCCCATCCTCAAGCAGGATATCGGGTTTCCGGCGCACAAGCGGCGGCTCCCGTCCAGCGCTTCTGGCGGCATACACATCGGTATAGTACGGAAGATCGGCGGGATGAATGGCCAGCGGCACCGGGTAGACCTCGCTCACTGCGTCAATTGCGCAGATGTGGTCAAAATGACCGTGCGTATTGATAATATAGCGAGGAATCAGCTCCAGCTCTTTGATGCGCTTCAAAATAAGCTCCGGCTCGTCGCCGGGATCGATGATCACTGCCTCACGCGTCTGCGGGCAAGCGTAAAGATAGCAATTTTCTGCAAGGAAACCGACGGTGACCGTCGCTACCAGTGGCCTGGCTTTTGCGTGTTCGCTCATAACAGGGAGGCTCCCATCTTCGGCCAAGAACTTTACTTTGTTTCCACCACAGTACAAGGAAGGATTTGCTTTATTATAGCACATCGCCCGGCGCGGGGCGCCCGCCCGAACTGCCCGTAAAGCCTTTATATCGCACTGGGGCAAAGAGCCACTCATGGCCAACATCAGCCTGGATAGCGAATATATGGAGGCGATCGACGAAGACAGGGGCATCTGCCAAAACCACAGCCGGCAGCCTCCCTGGCGTCCGCCTTAACAAGCTCGCCATTAGTACCTATGATTCGCGAACAAGCCAGGATTAGAAGAGCTTTCGCTACGAGCGGACAGCCGAGATCTCAGCGCCTCGCAACTTGGCTCAAGCTGGCTCGTGAGGACTCTCTGGGGGAGGCTCCCGATGACTGGAGGTCGGACTTTCATCCGCGTGTGGTTCAGAGGTACTTGCTGGCAGAGCGGAGGCGGTAGCGGCACGTTCCTGCTCTGTCACTGTCATGGCTGACTGCTCAGCGCCAGGGGCGCCTGGAACTGGCTCACCGACAGCGGCTGCAGCCGTAGCAAGCTGGTCTTGTGGGCGTGCCGGCATACCGTAGAAGGCTGCTATCTCTCCTGGAGGCACCGGGCGAGCATAGCGTGAGCGCAGTACCAGGTAGGTCACGGGGAGCAAGACGATCAGCACCACCAGTGAAGTCCATTGGGCCTGTTTCAGGCCCCAGTCGAGGCCCAGGAAGCTTACCACTGCGTTGGCGCGCCAGAAGAAGACGATGAACTGTGTGATGGCATAACCGTAGAGATAGACAAGTGTGAGTACACCGGGCCGGCGCAGACGGCGTGACAAGATATAGAGAACAGTCAGCAGTAAGATATTGCCAAGCATCTCATATGCTGCGGCTGGCTGCACCGGCACATTGCAATAGTGCTGCAGGCAGGCGAAGCTCGCGGGATGCAGGTAGACTGTTGACCAGGGCAGGGTACTGGGATAGCCGATAATATCGCCGTTGATCAGATTACCGATGCGACCAAAGATCTGGCCGATGGAAGCGAAGAGCACCCCGGCATCGAGAGCCACAAAGGGATTGATGCCCTCGGCGCGCGCCCGCCAGAAGAGGACCGGCACCACTAGAAAGATCGCCCCGTAGAAGGCCATGCCGCCCTCCCAGGTTGCCAGAATGCGCCACGGCTGGAGCAAATAGCCCTGCACCAGGTCTGGCTGCTGGAGAACAAAGTAGAGGCGGCCACCAATTAAGCCAGCGATAATGCACCACCAGAGCAGACGATAGACAATCTCTTCGCTCAGGCCTTTGCGCCACTCTA
>NZ_JADGHT010000488.1 GCF_019683755.1 Thermogemmatispora sp.
TATGAGCGGCATGTGCAGGAGGAAAGATATGGAGTGGGTGAAGTTTGATCAGGTCTTGCAGCAGTGTGCTGCAGAGGTCGATTGGCCTGTGGTGATGCGTGGTGAGGTGTTGCTGATTGTCGCGTGGGGAGTGCAGACGGGAACGGTGGTGGCCGGAGATGGGGTCGAGGGGATGGTGGTTGTGGATTGGTTGGGGTTCTGTGCGCGGGCGGCTCGCTTGGCGCAGTTGTGTGAGGTGTGTCAGCAATGGGCGTGGGCGGAGCGGTTGCGACAAGCGGTGCAGGAAGCGATGGGGCGTCATGCTGGGTTGGCGAAGCTGTTGGGAGAGTTGGATGAGCGGGCATGGCAGCGGCGTCGAGCGAGGGAGCATTGAGCGGTTGGAAGGGGAGGAGTTGTCCAGAGCTGGCAAGGCAGGGATGGGGATCAGTTCCCTGCTTTGCCGGCCTGGTGGGAGGTGATCAGGAGATGTTTCTGTCGGAGGAACATGCGGCGCGGTTTTGGGGGGTGTGGTCTCGGCTCGTGAGGTGTCATGAGCAGTCGAGTGGGAGTCTGCTGTATGTGTTGACAGCCTTTGCGGATGTGTGGCGGGAGGCGCAAGCGGTGGGAGTTGATCAGGGGTGCTTTTTGGATTGGAAGGCAGTGGGGCAGATGTTGCCAGGTGCCTCGCGGGGGCGTCGAGTGTTGTTGAACTGGGCGTTGGGGTTGTCGGTGATGGCTGAGGAGCGGATGAGGCCGGATGAGTTGATGATTTTGGATCGGGAGCATTTTCGGGTTGCCGTGGGAGCGTTGTTGATCCGTCGGTATGGGCTGCGGGTGTTGAGGTCTGGAGAGGAGGGAGTGCTCTGAGTGAGCAGGGGTGTTCTTGGGCGATGGTGTTGGGGAGTGGTGAATGGGAAGTGACGTGTTTGTCGGAAGGAGGGAAGGATATGGCTGTGAATGGACGACAGGTGACGAGTGCGTGGAAGCAGCGTGTGAGCCGGATGGTGAGGAGATTTTTGGGTCGGTTGTATCAAGAAGGTTCGTGGGAGCAGTTGGCCAGGGTGGCGGTGGTGTTGCCGTTTCTTGATCTTGGTTGGCAGTGGATTGAGATGCCCCCTTCGGGGGAGCGGTTTCCTGTGGTCAGTGTGGTGGCAAGTATTGCGTGTGTGCATGAGTTGCTGTTAGTGCTTGAGGAGTGTGGAGAGGAGGAGCTGTATCGGGAATGTGAGCGTATTCTGTTGTGGCTGCAGGAGGAGGAGACAAGGCAGGTTCAGCAGGTAGCGGCGTTGATGAGGCAGGAGGAGGGAGCTGCTGAGCAGGTGCTGCAGTGGAGTCGGTGGATGGTACAGGGTGAGGGGAGGAGAGAATGAGGAGGTCGCGGAGTTGGTCGCCGCCGGTGGGGTTGGTGCATGAAGGAAAGTGGATTGGGCAGGGGACTGAGCGGCGCTGGCGGTGTGAGCGGTGTGGGTATGAGTGGCAGTGGCGTCCGCCGGCCTGGCGACAGTGTCCGGGGATTCCTCGCTATCGGGAGGGGAAGTTTCCGCCTGGGGTGGTGACGGCGTCGCAGTTGCGGCGGAAGGGATGGGAGCCGCGGGATTGGCAGCCGGTGGGGTGTTATTGGTGGAGTCGTGGGAACCGGTATGTGCCATTGTATGATGAGCGGGATGTGGTGCGTCTGTCGCGTGTTCGTCGAAAGGAGGGACGGTCATGATTTTGACTGGGCGTGTGGAGTCGGCGCAGGTAGGGATGTTTGGAGACAGCATTGATCTGGTGGTGGTGGATCGAGAGGTGTTGACGCCGCGTGGGGAGCGGCCTCAGTATCATGTCAAGCTGATTGGGGGTTGGCCTGGGTTGGAGGAGCTGCGAGCGTTGCAGCGGGAGGTGAAGGCGGGTCGGAAGTCACAGGAGGAGTTGCTGCAGATGGCACAGCGGTTGCAATTACCGGAGCAGGATCGGGCGGTGACGCTGGTGGTGATTGACAAGCGGACGAAGGGGTTTTTGCAGTTAGTGGCTGAGTTGGCGAGGTGAGTGATGCAAGTGATGCGGTGGGTTGATCGATTGGTGCATGAGATGTTACATGGGTTGTTGCGGCTGGTGGCGTTGGTGTTCTCGGCGGCTTCGGCGGCTTCGATTTATTGGTTGTTCTCGGATCTGGCAGATGGGTGGGTGGCGATGGTCGAGGCTGGGGCGGTCACAGCGGCGTTTGCGTTGACGGGGTTTTTGGTGATGCGGGCGATTGCGCTGCGGGTGCTGTCGAAGCGGCGGCTTGGGATGTTGATCGGGATTGCGCTGGTTTATGAGTGGGTGGAGGTGGTGGCGAATGTGTTGCATGCGCTGGTCGCGTTGCCGCGGTTGAGTTGGCTGGGGGGGTTGGTCAGTCGCTGGCCGTTGATCTGGGTGATTGTGGTGGTGACGTTGTCTATTCTGCCGTTGACGACGTTGGTGTTAGCGGTGTTGGATGCGGATCTGATGCGTGAGCGTGGAGGGGAGCGGGTCATGCAGGCTGGGCCGGTGGTGTCGTCGACGCCGGTGGTGTCAGGGAGCACGGCGGGAACTGCAGGGGGGAAGTTGCCGATCCCGCTGAATGGGTTGCAACGGTATTGGGAGAGTCGGCGAGCAGGGGGAGCAGGGAGTTAGCGGGAGGTGAGAGGAGAGAGGGGCTGCTCT
>NZ_JADGHT010000489.1 GCF_019683755.1 Thermogemmatispora sp.
TCTTTATGTGTCATTTTTTGCCAAGGGAGATTGGTCATATGACGTCAAACATTCATGAAAAAGATAACATCCATATTGATGTATGTCAATCTTTGGGCCGGTCTTCAGGCGGTAAGACGCGACTCAGCCATTAGAAGGGGCACCTATTGACAGAATGGCAGGCAAGATGGTACCATTCTTCCGTGTAACGGTTCATTGAAAAATTTGCATAGTTCATTGAAACGACTGGAGCGCAGCCACTCATCCAGGAAGGAGCAGAGCCTATGCAGGATGCACATGCTGACACCCCGCGAGCGCCTGTGAGCCGGAGAGCGTTTCTCGGAGCCGCAGCCGCCGCCGGACTAGGTTTTTGGGCGGCGGGTATGGGCTTTGGTGCGGGAAGGGCTTTTGCGCGCCCCAGCGTGGAGACAGCTTCACCTCCTCGTTTCTCAGCAGCCAGCCTGCGACAGAAGCGTGACAGCTTTGTGACCCGGCGCGGACCCATTTTCATTCTGGGTGGCGAGCCTTTCTATTTCGCCGGCACTAACAATTATTATATGCACTATCAGTCCCATTTCATGATCGACGATGTCCTCAAGGATGTTGTCGCCATGGGACTGCCGGTCCTACGCATCTGGGGTTTCCTCGACGGGCAGCCGCACAATGGCTTTGTCATGCAACCCTCGCCTGGGGTCTACCCTGAAGATGGCTATGAGCGCTTTGACTACACTGTCTGGCGCGCTGGGCAGCTTGGGATCAAATTGGTGGTGCCGTTGGTCAACAACTGGGATGATTTTGGTGGCATGAACCAATACGTTGCCTGGTTCGGGGCCAGCGGTCATGATGACTTCTACACCAATCCTCAGATCAAGGCTGCCTACAAGGCTTATGTGCGGCACTTCATTCATCGTGTGAACCGTTACACAGGTAAACCGCTCTACCTTGATCCCACGATTATGACCTGGGAGCTGGCCAATGAGCCGCGCTGTCAGTCGGACCCAAGCGGTCAGACCCTGACGGCCTGGGTGCGCGAGATGAGCGCCTTCATTAAGAGCATGGATGGCCTGCACCTGGTGGCGGTCGGTGACGAGGGCTGGTACAACGAGCCAGGCAATGCCGACTGGACGCGCAACGGTAGCCAGGGCGTGGATTGGAAGCGTCTGGTTGCGCTACCAACGGTCGACTATGGCACCCTGCATCTCTATCCCGATTACTGGGGCAAAGATAACGCCTGGTCGTTGCAGTGGATTGCTGACCATATCCGTGATGGGCATGCGCTGGGTAAGCCGGTGGTGCTGGAGGAATATGGATGGTTAGATACGGCCACGCGCGATGATATCTACCGTCAGTGGACCAACCAGGTCTATCGGTTGAACGGCAACGGTGATCAATTCTGGATTCTGACGGGCCTGCAGGATGACGGCACGCTTTACCCTAACTATGACGGCTTCCGCGTGACTTATCCGAGCAGTACGGCCACGGTGATCGCTCAGCACGCGGCCCAGATGCGCGCCAAATCGCAGCGGCCCGCACGTGGCCCCCAGGCCGGGGCCTAGTGGCTCTCAAGCAATGGGAAAAGCTGTAGCAGCAGTAGCAGATCGTTACCACCTCACTCACACCCTCACGCCCTGGGTTTCCTGCTTGTTGTGACACCGGACTGCCTGGATCGCCCGGTCCAGGCAGTCACTTTTTGTCACTCTCTAGAGCGTACGGTCTCCCCTCCTTTCCTGCCCGGTCAGCCAGGCCTCTTCCGACCTGAGCAGCAAGAGAAGAATGGGCCTGCAAGGGAGCTAGTGGATAGTGGGAATCTCTTGACAAAGCAGGGAAAATAGAGCTGGTTGAGCTACGTCGCCAGTCAGCTCACCTGCATGATTGTGGCACAGGTGTGGACCGGCGTGGAAGAGAGTTACTGTTCAGAATCTCTTCCTTGTTCTGGAGGAAGCACACATTATGGCATCGATACCCCGACATCCCCTGGCAGAAGTCTTCGGCTTCCCCACTACCAATTTTTCCGAAGAGGCGGAGCGCCACCGACAGCTCAGACTTTGCCCTTTCCACAAACCATATTTCCAACTGTACAAAGGGCAAAGCCGAGCAGCCTCTCGGCGTCTGCAGCGTTTTCGAAGGGAATAACATTGTCATTACCTGCCCTATACGCTTTCGAGAAAACTGGCTAGTCATCAGAGATCAGAGATGCTGCCAGGTTCTTTTTTCCCCCTGGAACAAAGTGGACAGCGCTTGCAGAGGTCCGCCTGAACGATCGTTTCGGAAAGTCAGCAGGCAACCTCGACTTTGTCCTCATTGCATATGATGACCTGGGCAAGATTATTGATTTCGGTGCCCTGGAAGTGCAGGCTGTTTATATTTCTGGCAACGTCCGCGCCCCTTTTGAAGAGTATCTGAGTGCTCCTAAGCAACGGGCCAATATGGATTGGTCAAGGCAGCGCTTTTATCCCCGACCCGATTATCTTTCGTCTTCACGCCAACGCTTAGCTCCACAGTTATTGTATAAAGGGGCGATTCTCTCAGCCTGGAGAAAAAAGATGGCAGTCGCTGTTGACAGTAGCTTTTTCACTACACTACCCCAAATGGAAGAAATTGATCGCCATAGCCCGAAATTGCATGGTTGATATACAGTATTCAGTATAACGA
>NZ_JADGHT010000490.1 GCF_019683755.1 Thermogemmatispora sp.
AGGCTACCAGCCAGGCTCGTGCCAGGCAGGTAGTCCAGGCAACCAAAGCCAGAGGGGGCATGATCAGCGCGAATGGCCAGCGGTGCGCGGGCTTGCAGCTGCAGGGCGAAAGCTTTCATTCTTCATCCTCCTGCGCCGTCGAATAGTACATCAGTTCGTCGAGACGCGCCAGCCAGCCGCGCCATTCTTCGGGAGGATACTCCTCACCGTTGATTTCCAGACGCAGCACATCGCAGCGACAACGTCCCTTACCAGTTGACTTGTTGGCTCCGAGTCGCTCGACCAGATGCAGGCCCGCGAGCAGGAGCAGCAGTGAGTAGGTTGGGCTACGCGGTCTCTCATCAAGAGGCAGACAGGTCAGCCAGCCGCGAATCGTGCCGTGGAAAGTCAGATGGCGCCGACCAAACTCGCTAGTATAGAGGGCACCAGGGACCGCCGTGCGCGTGAGGCGCCGCAGACGCACCTGGATATAGGGGGTTACCAGAGCTTCGGGGGACTCTTGCACCCCCTCTGTTGTGGATGCTGTTTCTGCAGTCGAAGCCGCCTCTGAGGCTGCCGAGAGGCGAGCGTTGTCAAAGAAGAGCGTTCCGGGCAGCATCTGCGAGCCGAAGATACGTGTGATCATGCTGACGCGTGACCCGAGGCCGCGCAGGGCCAGCTCATCATCGTGCGGAGTAGCCATGAGCTGGTACATTTCAGCCAGCTCTTCGTAGGTGCGGGCCAGTTGCTCGCAGCGTTCGCGGACGGCCCCCTTAAAGGTAGCCCCGGGTACGTAGAGCCAGCCCTGCTGATCACGCGCTACTGTACGATCGACCAATCCCCGGCGGAAGCCAGTCCCAAAATGGAAGGGAGTAAGGAAGGTTAAGCTGTAATCGATCGACAGGCGGTCAGTCCTCGCTTTCACGCTCGCCCTCCTGTGCGGCTACAAAATCGTAGAGTTCGACCAGGTCAAGCAGAGGGGTCAGGTAAATCTCTCGTCCCGACTGGCCTGGGGCCTGTAGATGCGACCAGGGGAAGATCACTCGCGGGAACCCCTGGATGTTGCCGGCACCTTTTGCTGGCTGGCCATTCTGGAGGAGATAGCGCTGATTGAACCCATAGAGCCATCTCAGCAGAAACTCGCGCTCTTGGTCGCGGCAGCCCTGCAAAGCCGCCAGGGCCTCGAGCACGGTACTGGTCCGGTTCATTTTGAGAATAGCCTCGCGTAGCTGATGCAACTTAGAGCGCGGAAAACCCAGGCGCTTCGCCTCGCGAATAGCTTGTAGTAGATCTTCCAGCTCGGGGAGCCGATAGGGGCGCAACGTGGCACGGAATTCGGCGTTGGCCTCATGCCTGCAGTAGGCGGTCTTGTAGAGATAGTCGAATTCGTGAGTACTGGCGCCAGCGACAACTAGGAAATTGATGCGCGTGTCGTCGCCATCTCCAGCGTCACGCCACTGGTCCAGACGAGCCTGCTTCTTAGCGAATCTGAGCGCATTCTCTGCCAAATCGTGCAGCAGGCCGAACGGATACTTCAGAGGGGCAAAAACTACTCCCACTGAGAGCGTGCCCTGCTGCTCATGAGCCTCCGCGCGGAAGACACGGGCCACCTCCAGCGCCACGCTAAGAGCACGATCGCCGCTGGTCAGCAGCATCAGGTCGTCACCGCCGAGCAGAAGCACGTCGAAAGGGAAGAAATAACCATCTTTTTGCGGTTGACCACCTTGTTCCGCCTGGCCATTTTCCTCGTCCTCTTCAGCGAGCAGGCCACTGACGTGGACCGGAGAAAGGTACCTGGCAACAGCGGAGGCCAGGGCCTTGTAGATGGCATCGTCGATGCTCCTGGCAAATTTTTCGATTTCGCCAAGAGTGGAGAGTTTTTCAATCCGGCTGCCCATGCCGTTGCCATCAGCATAGATCAGACCAAGGTAATCTCTGATGCTGCCTCGACCGGCACTGGCGACGAAGCAGAGGGTATCGATATCTCGCGGGCGCTTTGGCACGATTGGCTTGCCATCTTCCAGAAAGTAATCAGGCGCTATTCTATTTAAGCGATAGATCAGGTTGGCCCAGAGTACTGCTCGCTTCGCCTCCTCGTCAGAGCCGGGGCTCACCTCCTGGGGCCTGGCTGCCATTCTCTCAATACTTTTCTTGATCTGAGCATCCTCTCTTCTTTTCTGAAGGCAGACAGAGCAGTAACGCTGTTCTTCCCCCCGAGGCTCTCTCCAGGGGCTTTGCCCGGTAGCATATGCAAGGCCGCAGGAGTCGCAGAGCTGGAGCAGCGGATGGGATGGCAGGGCCACGATGGCCGGTGGGCACTCCTTGGCGCGGCGCAGCTTGTAGCGCAGCAGATCAAGCTGCTGGTGCAGGTTAGCCTGCTCAAGATCTTGCTCAGTTAGCTCCGCTGGCAGCCGTTGCACAGCACCAGTGACAGTAGCCCCACCCCGGGTTTCTTCACGGTATTTTGCCTGAACCCGTCTTACGAACTCCTCGGCTTTGTCCTCGGCTAGCAGGAAGAGGCCTGAGCCGCCATTGGCATAGACCACCTGCGCGTTGGGATCGAGATCCCTGGCGATGGCTCCCATGATCTCACGGTTGAGTCGGTCGAGGATAGAGCTGGCACCCCGGATCTCTCTCAGACGATCAG
>NZ_JADGHT010000491.1 GCF_019683755.1 Thermogemmatispora sp.
CAAAGATACCTTGCTCCTCACATATACAGTTGCTCTCGATTTTCTCAATTCCTGCCACAGCTGTCAAGAGGAGAGAGCGACACCGGTCGAGATAGATATCTCAGTGTGTGGAGAGAAGTGGACCGTAAGCGTTCTATCCAGGACTCGGACGAAGCCCCTCCGTCGCTAGAGTGGAGATCCTCCCAGCCAGTATGCTGGGCAGCGGCATTGGTGATTCCCTCTGCCGCGCTCAGCCTGGCGCTACTCAGGGAAGAAGATACGCTCGTTGGTCACAGGATGGATGAGGTGATCGAAGGCCATCCAGAAGCTTTTTGTGTGCCGGTAAAAGATGAGAGGGAAAATGACGGGCATGGTCATGCCCCAGATGAGCAGCGGGATAAAGGGGACACTGGTATTGACGGCCAGTGGGATCGTGATCGCGGTAATGAGTAGCTCACTCAGCACCAGGTTGACAGCCATCGCTCCAGTATAGTAGCCCGGCTCACGCTCATATTCGAAATTGCAGGCTGGACAGCGTTCGTAAGTTTTGAATAGCCCAGAGTAGAGCTTGCCCTCACCGCACACTGGACAGCGCAGTAATAAGGCTCGGATGAATAAAACACGCGCCCGTTTCCATGTCATTGGCTCGCCACCTTCTCAGACAAAGAGACGCACTCCGCGGCGTTGCATCGGGCTACCGCCCCAGAGCAAGCAGAGCTGAGCCGCCCGCTTGAACGCGAGCGGGAGCGCCGGCGAGCCACTAGCAGGACCCCGCGACGCAGCGCTGGCAAGGTCCTGCTCACAGCTGAGTGCTGCCTGCTCCACTAGCCGCCGGTGCTACTGCAGCCTGATCAGCTAGCCCTCTCAGCTCCGGCTCATACTGCACCGTTGGTGGCTAGCTCGCCACAAGTGCGCTCCCTGCCGATAACGCTTCTACTGCTGGATACTATAGTGACTCTTATGATAATAGACCATGCCCTTGCCGATCACCTTCACTGGCTGCAGCTCCTTCAGCATGATCGGCTCACCGCACTTCGCGCAAATGCGGCTTGTCAGATGGTTGATCTCCTCGCGATTAGCCAACGATGCGCGTGCCGTTTTGGACAGCTCACCCTTGTGCGGCATGATCACGACACCCCTTTCCTCTGCTCTATATACGAGCTGATATTGCTGTATCTACAGGCTGACTTACGCTTGGCAGCGTCTTCAGGCTCTCCCCAGAGGAAGCGGCTGTCTCACGCTTCTCAGCTTGGTTCCGCTCTCTGGCTGCCGTCTGCTCGCTGAAGCATTATTACGGCGCAGAGCAGCAGAAAAAGGCCAGTGCTCTGCCTGCCTTCGCTACAGTATACCATAGGGCAGCCTGGGCTGTCCAATCAGTCACTGCTGGCGGGATGAGAAATCAGCCTCTGGCCCACTGGTGATCACAGACAGCGCCTGACAGATGAGGTCAGCAGCCTGGGCGAAGGAGAAGAGGCCTGTGTTGATCAGGAGGTGATAGAGACCCGGCTGCTGGCCATCGCTTCCATAGTAGCGGCGCAGATAGGCGGTGTACTCATAATCACGCTGTTCAATTAATTCGCGTGCGCGGCGCTGATCAACGTGCAGTGCACTCATGACGCGGGTAATGCGCTGCGCTAGCGGAGCAAAAATCGCTACGTGGAGCGTGCGAGGGGCATGCTGTAGCAAGAACTGGGAGCCACGGCCAACGATGACAACATTGCCTTGAGTCGCCATCTCTAAAATAACCTTCTGAGTCAGGTGGAGATGGGCAATTTCGTCATGTTGCTGGGTGGCATGGCTTGTCTGACCAAGCAAGCCGGCATAGTTGAGAGTGAACGGCTGGCTAGCGCGCACCGCCTCGAGAATCTGGGCGGCAACCCCAGCGGTATACTCATCAAGACGCCTGGCTTCACGCACATCTACACCTAGACGGCGGGCCACTTCTGTGATGATCTGACGGTCTAGATAGCGTAGCCCTGTCCGGCGAGCTACCAGGCGCCCTATCTCGCTGCCGCCGCTGCCTAGCTGACGAGTGATTGTGACAACCACTGTTCCCCGCGGGGGGATGCCCGAGGGGAGATCTCCACTCCAGGCCCGTTCCTCTAGTAGACGCGTTGCGCTGCCTCCCCCTCCCACAACCACAGAGCGCTCTTCCACTTGCACTTGCTCTGCTGGTCGTTCGCCGGTCTGCTCCTCGTTTTCACTGTTCATGCTCTAACTCCCTGGCTGCGGGACCACGCCGCTCGGCCCTGATCCCTGCATAGCCACTGGCCAGTGAAGGCCGCTGCCCTAGGACAATGCTGCTGGCTCGTTCTCTGCCCCTCTCGCGCCGCCTCCTTTTTTCTCATGGTATACTGAGAGCAATGCCAGGCGCAAGGGTCAATCCGGTCGGAAGGAGCAGACCAGCGCCTCCCTCATGCTGGCTCGATCTGGCTGGCCATCGCTCTGTCTGCCAGTTCGTCTCTCTCCATCTTCTGCTTGCTTGCCGAGGCCGGCTCTTTTCTTCTAAGATAATAAACAAACAACAAAGAGCAGGCATCTGGGTATCTGTTCTTTCTGCATCTTTCACCTACCTTGTGGAATTTCCATTGCCTTGCCAGGAGACCCCATGCGCACGCTTAATC
>NZ_JADGHT010000492.1 GCF_019683755.1 Thermogemmatispora sp.
GATTTTTCCCCACTTGACCCCGCGCTCTTCGGGGGGCTGGCGGCGGTTCGGTGTTGCCAGGGAGGCCGGGCAGGCAGGGAGGCCGCCGGGTGCCCGGGCTGGGTGCCTGGGCTGGGTGCCCGGGCTGGGGCCTGGCGCTGGCTGGGCACGCGGTTGCGGCGCTTGGGTCAGAGGCGGCTGTGGAGGGCCTGGCTGGGCTGGTTTGAGCAGGGGGATGGTGCGGCTGGGCCGGTCTTTGGTCGTTCTCGGCTGCTGGCGGCGGCGGTGCTGTGCCTGGGGCGACCGTGCGCCGCTCGCTCTCTGGGGAATTTTCCGCAGCAGGCAGGCCGCCCGCATGCGTCGGCCTTGGGGAGGGAGTTGCTGCTCTCGGCGCTGGTCTGGTTGGGGCGCCGTCTGGCTCGGGCTGAGGGGCTAACGGTGCCGCTCGTTCCTCTGTGGAGGCTTGGGGAGCGGCCCGGCTGGCCGTTGCTGGTCGGGATGGATGGGTCGGATGCTTTGCGGCGATGCTGCCTTTGCTGCCGCTGTGGTCGCCGCGCCGGTAGGCCTGGCCGGTGCGCGATGGGCGGCCTGGCCAGCAGGCCTCAGAGGGCCACAGGGGACCCAGGGGATCAGGTTGCCGCTGGGGCTGGCTGGTCAGGTGAGCGGCTGGCCAGGGCCGGCGTGATATAATCCAGTGGTTGCTGATTGTGGGCGCTCTTCGCCTGGCAACAGGTGGGAGGCTGGCAGTCGTTGACCAGGAGGAAGGAAGGAAAGAAAGAAGGACGGTTGACGATGGCTCAGACGATGACTCCTTATGAGCGGGTGCGCGCGGCCCTGGCCGGGGAGGCGGTGGACCGCGTGCCGTTGGTTTTCTGGCACCATTTTCGGCCCGAGGGGTCGGGCCAGCGCCTGGCTCAGTTGACGCTGGAGTTTTTTGTGGAGAAGTTCGCTCTGGATATTATTAAGGTGATGCCGGATCTGCCTTATCCGTTGCCGACGGATGGGTCGGCCCGCCTGGAGGAGCTGGCGGAGCATCCACGCCTGGATCTGTCAACGCCGAGTTTCCGTGAGCAGGTGGTCTGTGTGCGGGCGATCCGTGAGCGGGTGGGGCCGGACTATCCGCTGATCGTGACGCTGTTCAGTCCGTTGACCTATGTGCTGCGGGCTATCGGCAAGCGTCAGGGGGTGGAGGTGATCCGCGCCCATCCCGAGGCGGCGCGCCGGGTCATGGAGACGATCGCGGGCAATCTGCGTCTGTTGATGGGCGAGCTGATTCGAGCCGGGGCCAGTGGGATTTTCTTTTCGTGTATGGGGGCGACGACGGCGGATTTTACGCGCGAGGAGTATGGCGAGCTGGGTCGCCCGTACGATCTGGCAGCCCTTGAGGGGGCGCAGGGCGGCTGGTTGAATGTGGTGCATGTGCATGCCGATCCCGATCAGTCTGAGGATGAGGTCTATTTTGAGAGCTTTGTCGATTATCCGGTCCAGGTGATGAGTTGGAGCGATCGCCTGACGGGTCCGAGTTTGAGCGAGGCCCTGCAGTTGACGCGCAAGACGCTGATGGGCGGATTGCACGAGCGGGGTCCGTTGACGCGCGGGAGTGAGGAGGAGCTGAAGAATGAGATGTTGTCGGCGATCTCGCAGACGAATGCGCGGCGTTTGATTCTGGCGAATGGCTGTTCGGTGCCGGATGAGACGCCGGAGGAGTGGCTGCATCTGGCGCGCCGCCTGCTGGAGTCGCCGGGGCTGACGCGCTCGCAGTGAGATCAGGGGATGTGGCTGAGCGCCGCCAGCCTGAGCAGCACCGCCGGCTACCAGCGGGTGGCTGGCGCTGACGGGCTGGCGCGCCGCGCTTAGGAGCCGATCTGCTCTAGCTCGCGCCGGCGCTGCTCGGGGGAGACGTCTTCTATCAGTTCGGTCACCGGTACGTCCAGGGCCAGCGCCAGACGGTCCAGGGTGTCGGTCCTGATCACGTGGTAGGGGTTATGGAAGAGAGCACGAACAATGTTATAGCTGATCTCGGAGCGCTGCGACAGCTTGTTCATTGAGACACCTTTCGCTTCGGCCACTTCCCTCACACGCAGACGTAGCATTTCTCTTCCATCCTCTTGCTGATTAGCTTCGCTTCTATTGCGCAGCGCCGCAGTGCCTGTGAAACCATCATAAGCTCTCCCACCATAGGAAGCTGTTCCAGCACTTCCAACCCGATACAGCGATCCTCGTTACTCATAACCACCGCTCCTTGCTTTCTACCTCAACTCATCATGACTATAAGATAATTCCTTGCTCACTCACAATGATAAGTCGCTAATCCCTTCGTCCTGTCTCGCGCCTCCACTGTTCTTCAGGGACGTCTTCGATAAGCTCGGTCGCCGGCACGCGCAAAGCGTTAGCAAGGCGCTGCAAAGTGTCCGTTGTGACCACGCGATAAGGATCGCGAAAGATTTCTTTGATGAGGTCGTAGCTAATCTCAGCTTTCTGGGAAAGCTTCATCCTTGAGAGGCCTTTTGCTTCTGCGACCTCCTTGACACGCAGACGCAGCATCAGGCGACCCCGCTTTTTTTCACTACTATAACAAGAGGTTAGAAAGCGAGGTAGTCCCTTTATAGTATCG
>NZ_JADGHT010000074.1 GCF_019683755.1 Thermogemmatispora sp.
ATAGGGAGTAGGACGTGTCAGCGTGATGCGCAAGGTATAGCGATCGATCGCCTGCACGCCGCTCAGGACGCGGCTCTTGCCGCTGCTCACTGCGCCGGCTCCCACGATAGGTTTCTCAAGGATGGCTGCCAGAGGGGACTTTACTTCAGGCAGTAAGGCGCGTGTCAGCGAATAGACATAAGTAGCTGCTGTGACGGGGGTGCCATCCGAGAAAGCGATATTGGGTTTAAGATGAAAAGTATAGACCCGTCCATCAGGAGAAATTTCCCAGCTAGCCTGATCGGGGATCACATGCAAATCCTTGTCAGTCCGTACCAGGCCACTGTAGAGCATGCTCAGCGCAAGCGCTGAATTAGGATCAGGTCCCTGAGCTGGATCGTTAGCGTCCGGCTCCTGAGCGGGATCAAGATAGTTAAGGTCCTGAGTTCCGACGTTAGGTAGAATAAGCACCTGGCGGGGCGTTGGTGCTGGTGAGCTGCTCATCGCGGTGGAAGAATTGCCAGTGCTGCAGCCGGTCATGGCAAAGACGATGGCAGCGATCAGCCCGGCGAGCAGACCAAGGCACGGCCATCCGGGCGCAGGGTATCTGGAGCATGGTTCGCAATGCACAGATGGTCTCCCTTCGCGGGAATGGGATAGCACCGGCCCCGGTCAAGAGGCGAAGCGAGACATAGAGAGAGCTTTGCCTCGGCCTGTCATTCTACCTGGGGCCGGATCAAGAGTCTCCCAGGTCGGTGGAGGAGTGTCCTAGTTTCCCCTCGCTAACTATAGGGGCTGATGCTCAGAGAACTATCAAGAAACTGTAAAAAAATTTCCTGACGGCCCGTCCTCGATCAGAGGCAGGGGGAACTCCTCCGGCAAGGAAAAAAGGAGAGGAGAAGATCGGCTGACTTGTAGGGCCAGCCGAGATCTGTTCCCTCTCCTTTTATGTGACAAGCGAGGCGCGCCCGGCAGGACTCGAACCTGCGACAGGCGACTTAGAAGGTCGCTGTTCTATCCAACTGAACTACGGGCGCAGCAGAGACGCAGACCATTAGCTGCGGGCATAGGTAGTAGTCTACGCCTTCATCTTTGATGATAGCAATCACTCTTGCGATCTGTCAAGTATCCCGGTCTAGTGCCCTGGTCATCGCCTACAAGGGAAAGAGAGCCAGAAAGAAGCTAGGAAGCGGTTTGTGATCTGGGTACGACGCGCAGCTTGGCTGAGAGTGATTGCTGCGAGCGGGCTGTACGGAAGAAAGGAAGGCCGGTAAAGGTCCTGGCTTTGGCCCTGGCCTAGCGCCGGATGGCCAGCCACCAGGCCCAAAGATGAGGCCCGAAGACGCAGATGCCAATCACTACAGCGAGCAAAGCGCTCAGCAGAACAGCCCCGGCTGCGACATCCTTGGCGGTTCTGACCAGAGGATGGTACTCGGGATGCGAGAGATCCAGACATAACTCAATACTCGTGTTGAACAGCTCGCTGGCAAGCACGCCGCCAATAGCCACTGCCACCAGAGCGACTTCGATCACCGAGAGGCGGAAAAGCAGAGCGGCGGCAATCACTAGAAGAGCGACCCCTGTATGGACACGAATATTACGTTGAGTCCGCAGGGCATACCAAAGGCCTCTGAAAGCATAAACGAAACCGGCCAGGAAACGGCCCCAGGCGCTGCGTGGTTTGCGTCTGGGATCGCTCAACTCACTCATATACTACCCATTCATAGGCCGCCGCTTCGTTCTCCGCTCGCGGCAAGGATGGTCTCCTGTTTACGGACCATTGTTTCATAGCCGGCCTGCGTCTGATCATCGTAGCCAACCAGATGGAGGATACCGTGAGCCAACAGATAAAGAAACTCCTGCCGGGGGCTATGACCGGCAGTAGCGGCTTGACGCAGCACGGTCGGCCAGGAAATAGCAATGTCACCCAGATTTGTCGGCTGACCTGGAGGGGTGACAAATGGGGGGGAAGGAGTAGTAGCAGCAACCTCAGATGAGGCAGTAGTAGACTGCTCAGGAGGCTGCCAGAGCAGCTCAGCAGGGGCCTCGACCAGTGGATGATCAAGGAGTGGGAAAGAGAGCACATCGGTTGGCTTATTCTGCTGCCGATACTGGTTGTTCATCTCCTGGATCGTGGCGTCGTCGGTTACCATCAGCGTGAACATTACCGGTTGATGCACTCCAGCCTCCTGCAGGGCGCGGCGTGCGAAGGCGTCCAGATCGACCGAAGCCAGTGCCTCATCGAATGAGCGCTTCAGGGTCGCATCTTCCAGCGTGACATACAGGTCAACAACCTGTGACAGTTGTGCATCCATAAGGCCCCTCATAAATGCAGGAACTTTGTCAAGTCTGGCGATAGCACGTCTCTTCACGGGTATAAGGCTGATATACTGACTTACTGACTTGCCCCCTGAGTGGTTAATCCCGGTCAGCCGGTGCGGGTCTGATAGAGGGAGCAAGCAGCAAGAAATGCGCCAATAAATGGAACAAGAAGAAATAAAGCCCAACTACACGAATCACAGCGTCGAGTTACCAGCGGTAGGTGGCCAAAAAGAAACCCCTGTCGGAAAAGCATCTGCCTTTCACTTGCGTTTTTGTTCTGCTTTTGCCTTATAAGCGCTCAAGCGTGAACCTTGCCTGCCATTGCTTACAATTCGCGTATTGCCTTGCAGGGTATCAAGCGCTCAAGCGTGATCCGACAGGGGTCACGAGCTACTTATTTTTCCGGGCCGTCTTGCGGCGTTTGGCGGCTTCCTTCTTTTTGCGCCGCACGCTCGGTTTCTCGTAGTGCTCGCGGCGTCTCGCCTCAGCGAGAATGCCGTCTTGCTGAATCTTGCGGTTGAAGCGTTTCAGCGCAGCCTCAAACGGCTCATTTTCGCTAACCTTGACTTCCGACAGCAGGACTCCCCCCCCTCTCGGCCTGGTTTCGGAGATGGTGTTTGCCATTGCGTCAGGGCATGAGCCTAGACGCATCCCCAAACGGATCGTGGGGGTGAGGGCTCCTCTGCCTGGCTGTATGAGAGCGCTTTGGTCAGAGTGGAGCCCTTGCAGTCTTGGTGTCCGTTCAAGCCATCCCGCGGGCCTACGGGGAGATTATAAGACTGGTGAGATCGCTCTGTCAAGCATCTAGGGACTGCTTTGCTGTTTGTCTCCCGAAGGCAATGAAGAAGACGATAAAGCCAATCACCAGAATGCTCAGCAAGCTGATGGTGCGGTCCAAGACAATAGCCGCCAGGGCCAGGCTAGTAGCATTGGGGCGAAAGAGAGCGATCATCGCGATCATACCGCCCTCAACCAGGCCCACGCCGCCCCCAGTGAAAGGAATGACAGTCAGCAGAGCCTCCACCAGAGCGATCAGCATGGCCACTGCCAGCAGATGCAGCAAAGGGCCCTGAAGTAGCTGCAACGCCAGAACGACGAAGAAGAAGCGCAGGGCCTCGCAGCTCCAGATGGCCAACGTAAGCAGGCCCAAGGTTGGCAAATGGCGGAAAGAACCGAGAATTCCTCCCTGGAGATGCTCATAGTAGCCGCGCAAGCGTGATGGAATACGCTTACCAATAGGCTCGTGCAGCAGTCGCAGCAGGCCCAGGGCGGCGATGCCGCAGAGCACAGCCACTAAGGTGACAATCAGACCAAAGCGTACCTGCCAGGGCATACGCTCATGAAGACTGATCATCAGTGCCGGGATGCAGAGGCAGAGCAGGATGCTCAGGTCCAGCAGGCGCTCCGCGAGGACGGTACCAAAGGTACGTGTTGCTGAAGAGCCATTCTCCTGTCGCAAGAGATAAGCTCGATAGAGATCGCCTAGTTTGGCTGGCACCAGGACATTAGCGAACCAGGAGATATAGATGATCTCCACGAGCCTCCAGAAAGGAGGCAGGCGTCTTTTCTGTTTGGTCTCCAGACTGGCATTTTGCAATAGAATGCGCCAACGCCAGGCCCGCAGGGGAAAAGAGAGATAGTAGATGACAAAGGCTATGGCAAAAAAGAGAGGATTCGCCGCGCGAATTGCCAGCCATGTCTGCTGAACATCGATCTTTTCTTGTTTTAGAAAGATCAGCAGGGCCAGCAAAACGATAACCAGGGGCACGATAGTGCGCCAATTCAGCAGGCGTCTTCCAAGCGAAAGCTGCTCTGGCGTGATGGGCTGCTCATCTTGTCCGTTGACCGTCAGAGGGGCCTGGCTGACTGCCCCTTCCTGATAGAGCGCCGCCTGTTCCAATGGGCGGCCTGATATATCTCTTGCGGCGTCATCCTTGCCATGCTGAAACCACTGACTCATCAGTGCTAACTCCTTTGGAGATCCCTCTCCTCGTATGTGCTGATCAGTAGCCGCCGGTGGCTGCAGGGCTGACCTAACAGCTAGGCAAGACGCTGCTTGCTAGCGAGCTGAGGAGTCTCCTCCACTAGGGATGGTTACAGAGGGGTCTGAAAGCTGATCGCGCAACGGAAGCCAGGCCGGTTCTTTAGATTAGAAGGAAACCGGCCTCTACAGTGATCAATCGCATCAGTGCGCTGCTCTCATCTGTGAAGGCCGAGATGAGTTCGATCCGCAGCAGTCAGACCCGACTCAGCCACACAGGTCGGCTCATAATTTGGCCTTGGTTCTGCTTTCCTTAAGCGCTGGGTCCCTCCTCTGACTAGACGTTCCCTTTTCTGCTAAACGCAAAGCCGGCCAGCCAGGTCACGTGTGCCTGGCCGGTATGCGTTCGCCAGCTCCGGAGGCCTGGCGGACGTAAACCTCCCTCGCCTCCTGATGCGCCTGCTTTGCCAGAGCGAGGCGCTCCAAACGCAGGAGGACGATCAGCAGAAGCGCCATAAGATTAGCCATTCCCTGCACGTAGAGATTATCGACCATGTTGTGTACGAGAACCGTGAGCAGGGCGGCCACGATTCCCAAAGCCAGGGCCTGGTCGTCACCAAGCTGCGCCAGTCGAGTATTCCTGCGGATGGACGAAGCGAGCGAGCTGCCACTGGGTGTCAGCCCTTGCATCAGGCCTCGATAGGCCTGGCGCAGGCGATGGTAGGCGTGTGCGCTAAGAACGGCGATAACGAGGACAAAGAAGGTGTAGGTGATCAAACCCAAAAGACCCATCTCCGCCGCGACGTTGATGAAGTAGTTATGAGCATGTCCCAGGGGGATCACAAAGATGCCAATCGCGTACTGAGGATAAGCATCGCCATAATTCCCAATGCCTACCCCTAGCCACGGGTGATCAAGAAACATATGGATACCTGCCAGCCAGTGGGCTAGGCGCTCTGCCGTGGCGTATTGCTGTGCGCTTGGATGCGTAAAAGAGATTTGGTTAACGCCAATAAAGTTCAATAATGGATTAAAGATGCGCTGCGGAATAATGCCGATTAAGAGGCCCTCGAGGATAACCCAGAAACCAGTAATGAGCAGGCGCCACAAGGGGCGCAAACCTGGTAGACCGACCAGCAAAATAAAGAGAGTAGCCGTGATCAGGGCCAACCAGCCGCCGCGCGACTGGCTAAAGAACTCTGCTAATATCAGCAGCACGCTTGTTCCGGCGGCCAGCCAGCGGGTCTGCTTGCGTCCGCTGGCGACCGCCAGGGCTAGAGCGACCGTCAGCGAGAGGTTGATGTAGCCAGCGTAGGGATTGGGCTGATTGAAGGTGCCATAGACGCGCAGACTTTCGCCGCGCACAAAACTCGTTGGGCCGATATTAAACAGCTCCTGGTAGTAGCCAAGTGCTGCCTGGGAAAGCGCCGCTACCAGACTAAGGATTACAATGGTCCAGCCCTGGCGCCGCGTGCGAATGTAGCTGCTGCCTGCCACAATAATAATCAGGACCTCGAACCATTTAAAAATCTCTTTCAAGCTGGATTTGATGCTGATGGCTACCGTCAGAGAGACAAGCATGCTCACTAAGAAAGCCGCCAACCCCACCAGCAAGAGGGGGGGAACGGCCTGCCGCTCATAGCCACGAGGCCCGGTCGTCCGATCGCCGCTGCGTAGCACGTGGCCTGCTAGCCAGGCTACAGCAAGCAGAAAGACAAGGATATCGGTGCTATTAAAGCGCAGCGACCCAAGGCCGATATAGTCAAGCGCGCCCCAGGGAACGCTCAGTGGGAGAAGGTAGAGCGCGACCTGGGGACGCAGCAGAATCCAGACGCTGAGGATCAGGTAGAGGGGAAGACGGAGATTCCAGGGCGCCGGGAGCGTCAATAAGCAGCCGAGAGTCAGAGCCGCCCCTATGACGCCAACCAGGTTAGCGGCCGTCAGATAGGAACGCAACGTCATTCCGAATCTGGAAAGGTGGGAAGCTTCGGCGCCGGCTTCCCCCGTCGAGGTGCTAAAGCTTCTCATAATATGCCCAATATATCAAGCTCAACCCAGTTGAGATAGCTGCTCCCTCTTATGCTGCTGCCAGGGCCAGCTTTCCCATTTAGGAAATGGTTGAGAGGGAGCTTTGCTCCTTACTAAACCATTCTATCGTGCGTCGCAAACCCTCCTCCATTGGGACGGTAATGCGCCAGCCCAGGAGGCGGCAGGCCTTTGAGATATCGGGGCGCCGTCGTTCGGGGTCATCAACGCGAGCTGGTTCAAAGACGATAGGTGATGAGGAATGACAGAGCCGAATAATCGTCTGAGCGAACTCCAGAACCGTGTGTTCTTCTGGATTGCCCAGGTTAAAGACTTCGCCGGTGGTCTGCGGCTGAAACATAGCCAGCATCAGCCCCTCAACCAGATCGCTGACATAGCAAATGCTGCGGGTCTTGCTCCCATCTCCGTAGATAGTCAGCGGCTCATTCCTGAGAGCCTGAGTGATGAAATTGGGGATCATGCGCCCGTCGTTCGGCTGACTGTTGGGACCGTAGGTGTTAAAAATGCGCACAATGCGTACATCTACGTGATATTGTCGGTAGAATTCCATAGTCAACGTCTCACCCAGCCGTTTGCTTTCATCATAGCAGGCTCGGGGACCGATCGGATTTACATGGCCCCAATAGTCTTCACGCTGAGGGTGCTCCAGAGGATCGCCGTAGACCTCCGAAGTTGAGGCCAGCAGAAAGCGTGCCTGCTGGCGGCGGGCTTCTTCCAGCAGCAGATAGGTGCCCTGGCTATTGACCAGGATCGTCTCAATAGGATGTTCCATATAGCCCACGGGACTGGCCGGGCTGGCCAAATGAAAAATTGCCTCCGCCTCAAACGCGAATGGCTGGGTGACATCATGATAGAGAAAAGTGAAATGAGGGTGATGACGCAGTTCTGCTATATTTCTTTCTGATCCAGTGATCAGGTTATCCACGCAAAGGACATGATGGCCTGTCTCTAGCAGACGTTTACACAGATGGGAGCCGATGAAGCCTGCTCCACCAGTGACAACGACTCTCAACGAATGAACCTCCAAAGCGATAGGGTAGAGACTAGCTTGATTGGCGAGTCAAGGCAAGGATATCATACTTGCTCCCTGCAAGGGAAGCCACCAGCCTGAGGGCGGCCCAATCGGGGGGGCATTTGGAGAGACTGAGAGGACTGGCCAATATGAAAGTCGAGCAGCGTTGCACGCGCGGCCTCCTCCTAGGGACTCTAAGGAAGAGATCAAAAGTGGCTCTCCTGACTGACTGGGGCCTCACCAGGCTGCTTGAGCCTGGAATGAGGCTGACTCTGGCTTCGGCGCCAGCGCTGATACAGAAACTCGTCGCCCCAGCTCAGAAAGCCGCAGGTGGTCAAGCCGTGCACCAGGATCACACTCAGCAACGACGGGGGGGCGGGTTGCAGCACGTAAAGAGTACTGAAGACTATCCCGGCCAGGCCTACACCGGCCACGCTACGCCAGTTCCAGCCACCCAGGCGATGATAGAGCGTGTATACAAGCGTGCTAATCAGCCAGGCCCAGCCAACCCAGCCGGTCCATTGCCACAGCAGACGCAGTAAAAATCCTCGAAAGAAAAGTTCTTCGGCTGGTGCATTAATGAAGAGGTAGTAGGCGGCCTGGAGCAGATGATCGCTACCTGTAGGGCGCTGAAAATGCGGTCCGACAATCAAGCCACGGTAGAGCATCGCCAGAAGAGCCATTATCCCCCCTAGAGCTAGCCCTAGAAGCAACTGGGTCAGGGGGGCAGGCGGCAAAAACAGTCCGAATACTGCTGGTGGCCAATGAGTGAAGGTGAGCCAGAGCAACGGTATCCCACTCAGTGGTACAATACGAATCAGCAAGTCGGGCCAAAGCCAGCGCCAAGTTGTGCCCACCGTTGAACGCGGGTAAGGGGGCGAGGTCTGTTCTTTTGTCGATGTAGTGGCTAACGGCATCGTCTCACCTCGCGGGCAGCCTGGTGGAGGCTGATCCAAGCGGATAGGAACAACAAAGAGCCGTTCCCTGTCTGCTCTGCCTACTCAGATGAGGGCAAGGAGCGGCGGCGTCTCTGTAAGCGTTGCAAATCTACCAGACCCTCCTCGATCTCCTCGGGCGAGAAATTTCCCGCCTGCAGCTCAGCCCTGCTTTTCCTTCGCAGACGTGCGTAGAAGGCCAAACCCTCTTCAAAGACCTCGTCGCTGGCGTCGGGGGCCTCTAGAGCTGAGAAGAGAGTATCCTCTGCCTTTGCGTAGCGTCCCGTTTTCTCATAGTAGAGCATGATGCGTGTCTGCAGAGCGGCCGGTAACTCATAGCGGCTCAGTAAGACCAGTAGCTCTTCAATCTCCGCAAAGAAATCCGACTGACGTGGCTGCTCCTCAAGCAGAACCGCCTCCAGGAAAAGGCGGAGTGAACGCTGATAGCGAGGGAAGCTATCCTGATAGCGCTGCAGATCCTGGTAGGTATCGCCCTCCAGCTTCAGAAGCAAAGCAACCCAGAGACATTTCTCTACATCAAGCAGATCAATACGCTTTACCAGGGCCAGCAGCATCTCCTCTGGAACTGCCATCAGGAAGTCGGAACTTAAGCCCAGGCTCTGCCGCAGCAACTCGTCGGTGAGAATAAGTGCCTCCTCATACTGATTGTTCTGGCGTAGAAAGAGCACACGCGCTACAGCCCGGCTCAACTGCTCGATCAGCCTCAGAATATAATCGCGATTGATCAAGAGACTGACCTCCTTGGTTCAGAAATGGGGATCGCGCGTGTGCGCTGCAAGCGACCTATCCGCTGGGCAGAGACAACTGGAGATATGCCAACCCCCCCAAAGCCAAGAGAGCGGCGACCGATTCAGGATAGACGCGCGATCGCCTCGTCAAGACGTTGCAAGGTGCGCTGGCGCCCTAGCACTTCCATCATCTGGAAGAGCGGAGGCGAAACCGTACGGCCACTGACAGCTACCCGGATCGCGCCAAAGAGCTGGCCAGTTTTCAGGCCAAGCGTAGTAGCCAAGGCTCGCAGCGGTTCCTCTAATGTAGCGTGTTCCCAGCGGTCAAGCGCGGCCAGCACCTCGCGGGTGCGTTCGAGCGCCGCACGCGTGCTAGTAGCATCCATCTGCTTTTGAATGAGGAGCGCTGTGTCGTAATGCAGGTCATTCACGTAGAAAAAGTCAACTAGCTGGGCGGCCTCTCCCAGCGTCTTTAGCCGCTCCTGCTCCAACTGGAGCACGCGCTGCGTATAAGCGAAATCAAGCGGGCGCGGGACGCTATCGGGCAAGCCGCCCTCGGCTGCCGGGCGCTCCAGATAGGGCAAAGTACGCCGCGTCAGCTCCTCTAGTGGCAGTTGACGGATGTAGACCCCGTTCATCCAAGTCAATTTATCGGGATCAAGGATACCGCCAGAGACGCCGATGCGGTCGAGCGTAAAGACACGAATCAGCTCCTCGCGGGTGAAAATCTCAGTTTTGTCATCATAAGCCCAGCCAAGCAGGGCCAAGAAATTAAAAACCGCTTCGGGCAAATATCCCTGTTTTTGCAGCGTGTCCCAGGAGGGGGCATTATGGCGTTTGCTGAGCTTCTTTTTGTCTTTGCCCAACACATTGGGAAGATGATAGAAGAGCGGTGGCTTCCAACCCAGGGCCTGGTAGATCTGCACGTGACGCGGGGCGCTTGCGATCCACTCCTCACCGCGCAGCACATGGGTGATTCCCATCAGATGGTCATCAATGACATTGGCCAGATGGTAGGTTGGATAGCCATCCGATTTCAGAATCACAGCATCATCGAGGTCGGCGTTCTTGAAGACGATATCACCGTGCAGCTCATCATGAACGACGGTTTCACCTTCCAGGGGCATTGCAAAGCGTACTGTCCAGCTGTGACCACCAGCCTCATAGGCTGCACGCTCTTCGGCACTGAGGAAGCGGCAGCGACGATCATAGCGTGGAGGGAGCTTCTGAGCCTCCTGCTCCTTGCGCATCTGCTCCAGACGCTCGGGAGTACAATAGCAGCGGTAAGCGTGACCGCTGGCAATCAGTTGGTGGGCGTACTGCTGATAGAGGGCCTTGCGCTGAGTCTGATAGTAGGGACCATAGGGGCCGCCTACAATAGGGCCCTCATCATAATCTAATCCCAACCACTTCAGACCCTCAATCAAATAGCTTACCGCACCCTCGACCGTGCGGTTCAGATCGGTATCTTCGATGCGCAGAATAAAGGTGCCACCACTATGGCGCGCAAATAACCAGCTAAAGAGGGCGGTCCGATAGCCGCCAATATGTTGAAAGCCGGTTGGACTTGGTGCGAAGCGCAGCCGTGGAGCAGTTGTCGCTTTTGCTTGTTTCTGCTCCTCCTGCGTAGGCATGTCGGACTGAATCATAGGCGACGATAGGCTCTCCTCTTTCTCGGCTAGGAACGGCCCCATTGTACCATACCTGGCAACAGGGGGTAAGGGCCTCGGGCATCAGGCCCACGGCTGGACACGGGAGACGGTCTAAGAGCAAGCAATGAATGCTCTCAGACACCGTCTGCACTGCTCTGCTGGCGATAAGCTGGCTCAAAAGTGTAGCCCGTATATAGGCTCGAGGAACAAAGGCAGTCTGTCTACGCTGACAGAGGCAACTGCTATCAGCATGAACGTGCCTGCGGAGGCGAACCCCAGGTGTCAGGGGGTCGATAGGAGCATTGACCAGACTGGACCAGCTATCTGGAGACTGTTGCTCTCCAAGCTGGTCAGACCAGGCATCGGGGCCTGACTGCGTTGCCGTTCGCTGTTCCCGCTGCAGGCGCATCAGAAGAGCGGCCAGCATAAGACGTCAGATCTCAGATGTCACTAGAAGAGAGTAAAAGCCTCTCTTCAAAGCGCTGGCTGAAGCTGCGCCTCTTCTTTCTTCTGTAACAGAGTGCTTCTAAATATTGAATAGGACAGCACAGGATCGGTGAGCGACCGTCGTAGTCCCCCTCTCAGGAATGAGAGGGAGCGATGCTCCCACTCCGTAATCTAAGAAGACAAGCCAGACCGCAAGAGCGAGGGCGTACGCTCCTGGCAGAGCGGTGTGTACAGCGCTCGGTTGTCAGGGAGGAAAGTGGAACAGAGATCAACCCTTTACCGCATCGCGCCGCCGCTAAGGCATCAGGCGAGCGGCGGACAAGACCCACTGCGACGGGGTGAGCCGGAAGAGGCTGTGGCGGGACGGCAGGCGAGATCAGTCCTTACCGAACTCGTCCAGCACATCGAGGCTATTAATAAAGTCACGATAGGCCTCCAGGTTATCCGGCTCTGGCTCCTTCTTCGGAGGGGTCTTGGGCAAGCTCTGCTCCTCGCTGGTCTCAGGCGTGACACCGGCGCGCTCCAGCACACTCTCCTCAACGTAGATCGGAGCCTTGGCACGAATAGCCAGCGCGATCGCGTCACTTGGGCGAGCGTCGATCTCCACATGCCTGCCGTCGGCATCCAGGATGATGCGGGCGTAGAAGATATCGTCGATCAAGTCAGAGATCACGACACTGATAATCTTCGCGCCCAGCTCGGTGATCACATTCTTGAGCAGGTCATGGGTCAGAGGCCGTGGAGAGCTGGCTCCCTGCAGTTCGATGGCAATCGCATAGGCTTCCGCATGCGCTATCCAGATGAAGAGATAGCGCTCCTGCCTTAGCGCCTTTAGAATGACTACCCGTTGCTGTGTCGCCAGATTTATGCGTACACTCTCAACTGTCATTTCAACCATGTGTCTCTGACTCCCTCTTTCATGGCCGGTTCCGCGAGTGTCCGACGCCTTTATTGTACATCTATCTATGGCCCTGGCGCAAATCGCTTGCCCTTATCTCGCTGGCTACAGTTAGGGCAGAAAAGGAGCAGGCGCTACCTGGCTACGACCCGCCATCGCCTCCCCTCGTCGGATAGTATAGCAAAGACTAGCAGCTATTCCAAGGGTCTTCCTCTCCCTACAGATGACCCAGCCCGCTTGTGATCCTCCCTGAAACACTGTTCCGAAAATACGTTCCAGAAAAAGCTTGACTTGTCTTACCCTGTCTGATATCATTGACTCGAATAGCCGTTCTACTCTTGACAGTGATAGAGTGGATAGAACGGGTTTTTTGAGAAAGGCAGGAACCTGGATTATGCCTGAACCACTAGGCGAGTTCCAGCGGCGCATGTTGGAATTCATTGTGAATTACATTCGCCGTGAGGGAATGCCCCCAACAAATCGTGAGATCGGCAAGGCCATGAAGATCGCCAGTACCGGCCATGTCGACTATCATCTGAGCATGCTGGAGAAGCGTGGCTACATTATCCGTGAAGCCAAGAAGAGCCGCGGTATTAAGCTAACCAGGCATCCGTGGGGAATTCCTGTCGAGGGTACGATTGCCGCTGGTGAGCCAATTGAGATTTTCTCAGAGCCGGATCAGACCATCGAGGTGGGCCATGGTGTTGATCCCGAAAGCAGCTTTGCGCTGATTGTCCGTGGCCAGTCGATGATTGAGGACCATATCTGCGACGGCGACTATGTGGTGATTAAGCGCCAGCGTACCTGTGAAAATGGTGATATTGTGGTGGCTGTCCACCTGGTAGAGGGTACACCTGGCAAGGCTACGCTGAAGCGCTTCTTCTTGGAAAAGGAGCAGGTTCGTCTGCAGCCGGCCAATGCTGAGCTGGAGCCCATTTATATCCCACGCGATGAGTGGGATCGTGAATGGGAGATTCAAGGCAAGGTGATTGCGATCGTGCGCCACTATGGTGGCCCTGGACGGGCCGCCTGAGCCACAACTGACCTCGCCCTGCCTGCTTCGTCGCTGTGCTCTAATGTTACACTGTGGCTCTCGCTCATGCTCTCTGGCCTTGTCCAGTCTGTTCGCTAGTGCTGGTCCTCCCTTCAAATAAGGCAAAGAGTGCTCCGCTGTGTGCCAAGCTGAGGACGCGCATATCCTGCCGTGCCGCGTCCTCTTCTTTTCTCTCAGGGTCCTTTTGGCTACTGCCGGGAGAAGCGGCCTCCCGCTCCCCCACTGCATACGGCGGCCTTATCTGGCCTGGCTTTTCCTTTCCCATCTCCAAGACACGCCTGCTAGCGCGCTTCTTGCCAAGAAATCCCGTCGCTGTTATACTGTCACTAAAGATGATAAGCTCACACCCAGGCCGGGTTTTTGAGAAGGGAGGCATGGCCCTTACTGGGCAGGTCATGCTCTTTTTTCGTCATGCTCTTGCCTGTACTGAGGAGAACTTCTGCTTGCTGAAAGGACATACTTCCTATGAGAGCTGCCGCCGTGGCATTCGTGCTGGTTGCAGGTGCTGCCGTGGTCCTGTGGTTCGGGAATACCTTAAATTCCTGGGTGCTTGGTGGCCTAATAGGTGGATTGGCAGCCTTACTGCTTAGTATCCCCATTTCTCTCTCTCTCTTCTCTTTTCTTTCTCGTCGTCATGATGAATACTTTCGGGCTGAGTTACAGGCCCGCATGGCTCTCGAAACAGCGCATCAATTGCCTTCTTCGCCGACACGTGCCACTCGTCAGAGGCTCCTCCCTCAAGAGGAAGGTTGGCGAGGTGAGTCGCGCTATACCCATGTGGCCGCGGATGATGATCTGCTGGCTGAAGAAGAATGGGAGTTTGCTGAAGGAGAGAGCGAGACCGATTCAAATGGCGGATATATAACCTTTGATGATGAGGAATCAGAAGAGGCGAGCATGAGTAGCCAGAAATCAGCTTCTATTCCGCTCTCATCGCGTCTATCCCGTTCATTATCACAAGAGATTCCAGCTCGTTCTCCCTCTTCTGCTTCTTCTTCAAGAGCACGCTCGACCGGACGCAACTCCTCTGCTCTCCACCCTCAGACGCGTGCCGAGGGCCTGCGTTCCCAGCCTCTGCCGGGAGGATCTCGGGTTCCCCCCGGGTCGGCGGGTCCGGCTTATCCAGGCATGCTGCGCAGTCAAGCCAGTGTTCAGCGCCGTCAAAGCCAGTACTTCGCTGAGGCCCTGCGCACTGCACGCCTGGAGGCCATCCGTCAGCAGGAAGTGGCCTTTGACGAGGAGAATGTTGAGGTCTCAGCTATGCTACCGCCGCCACCACCGAGGTTGGCGGCGCGCCGTTCTTCCGCCTTGTCTGGGCAGTTGCCTACATCCACGGCTGGCCTGCCTCCATCTGCCTCGCAACGTCAGCCGCAGCGCTCTCAATCACTCGCAAGGCCAGAGCGCTCGGTCTCGTCTGCAACTGCTACTCCATCCCCAATGGCTGGGCGCCGCCCGCCGCTCTCTTCCTTCGAGGCTGATGAGGACTATGGGGACTCAGTAGCGACTACCCGTGCTGAGAGGGATACCTTTGCTTCTTCATCCTCGTCTGTGTCTGGCAGCAGCCTGAGACGAGGGCGTGTTACGGGTGAGCAGCGTCTCTTGCGTGGCTCTCCCTCGGGAAGCTTGAGAAATCCTCTGGTGCGTCGTCCGCCTTATCTCTATGAGGATGATCCTTTGCGCGCAGAGTTAAGTCAGTTCGCTGAGGAGCCGATCACTCGCCGTTCTTCTCGCCTTCGACGTTTCCCAGTCCCCGACGAAACCTAGGCTGGGTAAGAGACGGGGGCCGATGAATGAGGCTGTTGTGGCTGGCCAGGGCCTTGAGCCAAAGAGGCGTTGGTACCTCCTCCCTGGCGTCTAGCTAGAAGGTGTGTTAGGATTGGGCAAAAGTGTAGGAGCTTGCCTTACGAAGGAGGCTGTGTTTTGTTGAATCATTTGATCGAAGCTCTGACCAGCTTGATCACCAATCTCTATGTTTCGACGGGTCTGGTGGGGATCATCGTGGCGATGGCTATCGAGAGCTGTTGCATTCCCTTGCCCAGTGAGATCGTGATGCCTCTAGCTGGTGTGATGCTTGCTCAGGGCAGGTTGCTCCCCGGCTTGAATCCCTGGTTAGCTCTGCTGCTGGTTGCCCTCTCTGGCTCGCTCGGCTGCCTGATCGGCTCTATGCTGGCTTATGCTATCGGGGCCTCTGGCGGACGTCCCTTGATGCTCAAGTACGGTCGCTATGTGTTGATTTCGCAACACGATGCCGATAAGGCAGATGAATTCTTTAGACGCTGGGGAAGTGCGACGACTTTTTTCTCGCGCCTGCTGCCAGTTGTTCGTACATACATTTCGTTGCCCGCCGGTATTACAAAGATGCCGTTTGGGCGCTTCTGCCTGTATACGTTCTTGGGTTCGCTGCCGTGGTGCCTGGCCTTGGCTTATGCTGGCACCGTGCTGGGCAACCATCTCGATATGCTTGCCCCGATCTTTCACAGCCTCGACGGTGTGATTGTTCTGGCCTTACTGGTGCTGGTCGCGCTCTACATCTGGCGACATATTCGCCATGATCGTCGCGCTCGTGCTGCCCATGCTGCTGCCTCTGCTCAGCAACAGCAGCGCCCTGGCTCTGCTGAGCAGCCCTGGTCGTCAACCGCTCAGCAGACTGCTCCTTGGGGGCAGCCAATGGCGCAGCAGCCGCAGGCGGCGCCCCCTTGGTCAAATTCTTCGGTCGCACCCTCTGTCCCATCTTCCCAGTTTGCTCCACCCTCGCAGCTTCCCTGGCAGACTCCTCCGCTTCAAGGACAGCTCTGGGGCGGGCAGGGCTATCGTTCGCATTGGCCTGCAGAGGATCAAACTGGCTCAGCGGGTCCGCAGCCACGCCAGTAGGCTCTTGTGGCAAATATTGTTGCCTTTGGGGCAGCCGGTAAGGGTCTTCTTGCCCGAGCCGGCTTCTCTGCTTGTTGTGGGCTAGTGATGTGGGGTGTTGGCGAAAGCTATCTCGCCTCGGTTAGGAGGGACGCCGCGCTTGTTGGCAGCCACGCTGGCGGCAACTAGCGGCTAAAGGTAGCTTGGCCCAGGCATCTTCAGCAGACTGATCCGGGGGGGAGATCAACGCCTGGGAGTTGCTGGTCGGAGGAACGGGGGTGGGGGAGATC
>NZ_JADGHT010000493.1 GCF_019683755.1 Thermogemmatispora sp.
CGCCCGGCCCAACCCGCACCACTGCCACCTCTTGTCAGGCGCGCTATCATCTGATCGAAGAGCGGACACGGCGCCTCGCCTGCCTCCAGCCAGCCAGGGCGGCAGTCGTCCGCGCCGTGACCAACCAGCCGCCGCGCCATCCGCCTGGTCAGCGACCTGCCGGGCCGGGCCAGGCCGGGTCGGGCCGCTCACAGCGCACCTGGCCGCCTTCCCAGCCAGCCGCTCAAGCCGGCCAGAGCAGCCGGTCCTGCCGGTCCGCCCACAGTGCAGCGACCCGGCCTCCGACAGAGCCAGACAGACCAGGCAAGGCAGCCGGCACACCACCCATCGAACCAGAGGAGCAGCACTCATGCACCCAGCCAAAGCCGCGCGCCTCAAGGCCTTACAGCGTCACGCCGAGCGCCTCCAGCGCCGCATCGCCCGCCTCGACGTGCGCAGTAACCGCTATTCCTGGCTGCGCGTCGCCATCTTTGCCACCGGCCTGACCCTGGGCCTCGCTCTTGGCCTGGCCCGAGACTGGCGGCTCGGCCTCTTCAGCTTCATCCTGGCCCTTCTCCTCTTCAGCGGCGTTGCCGCTCAACACCGGCGTCTTGAAGCCCACCTCAGCCGTCTGCGCCTCCTCTCGCGCCTGCTCCGCGACCAACAGGCGCGGCTGCGCATCGACTGGTCCGCCATCGCCCCCCTTCCACCGGAGCCGGCAGGCAGCGAGAGCCAACCAGACCACCCCTTTGAGCGCGACCTGGACATCAGCGGCCCGCGCTCCCTCCACCGCCTGCTCAACACCGCCAGCACCTCCCAGGGCAGCCAGCGCCTGAGAAGCTGGCTACTCAGCGAAGACCCTGACCTGAGCACCATCCTCCACCGACAGGCCCTGGTCGCCGAACTGGTCCCCCTGCGCCTCTTCCGCCACCGCCTCCAGATTGAAAGCCGCCTGGCCGGCGGCCAGAGCGGCATCCTGCGCAGCGAACAGCTACAAGCGCGCCTGCAACAAGAGCAGCCCAACGCGCGCCTCATCCAGAGCCTGATCCTCATGGGCAGCCTCAACCTGGCCACCCTGATCCTGCTCGCCGGCCAGCTCTGGCTGCACCTGCCGCCCTGGTGGCCCCTGAGCGCCGCCCTCAGCCTCCTCATCTTCCTCCTACGGCGCCGCGACGCTGGCGACCTCTTCGAAGAAGCCTTCGAGCTACAAAGCACCTGCGCCCAACTCAGCGCCATCTTCGCCTACCTTGAACGGCGGCGCTTCCCCGGGCAGCCACATCTACAGCAGCTCTGCCAGCCCTTCAGCGCCAGCCAACTCAGCCCGGCGCGCGCCCTGCGCCACCTCTCCCTCCTGCTTAGCCTGGCCTCCTTCGGGCAGAATCTCCTGCTCACCCTGCTCCTCCACCTCTGCTGTCCCTGGGAATTCCTCATCGCCCTGCGCCTCAACGCCTGGAAAGCGCGCCTGGCCCGGCAGATGCCGCGCTGGCTAGAGACCTGGTTTGAGCTAGAGGCTCTCTGCTCGCTCGCCACCTTCGCCGACCTCAACCCCGACTACCACTGGCCCGAATTCATCGTGCCCGACCCCTCCGACCCCGCAACCAGCGATCAGAGGCCGTCGCTCCTCTACGAAGGCCAGGGCCTTGGCCATCCCCTGCTGCCCCCAGACAGCAAAGTCGTCAACGACCTCGCCCTACGCCAGGGCAGCGCCATCGCCATCATTACCGGCTCCAACATGGCCGGCAAAAGCACCTTTCTCCGCACCGTCGGCATCAACCTGGTACTGGCCAACGCCGGCGCCCCCGTCAACGCCCAACGCCTACGCCTGACGCCCCTGCGCCTCTTCGCCTGCATGCGCATCAACGACGCCCTGACCGAAGGAGCCTCCTACTTCTATGCCGAAGTACGCCGCCTGCGCGCCCTCCTGGACGCCATCGAGCGACCAGCCGCCGCGCCGCTCCTCTTCCTCATCGACGAAATCTTTCGCGGCACCAACAACCGCGAGCGCCGCATTGGCAGCCGCGCCTACCTGCAGGCCCTGGCCGCCGCCGCGCCACGCTGCGCCGGCCTCCTGGCCACCCACGACCTCGACCTGACGCAGCTCGCCGACACCATCCCCGGCATCAGCAACTACCACTTTCGCGAGGAGATCCACAACGGAGCCATGACCTTTGACTACCGCCTCCGGCCCGGCCCCTGCCCAACCACCAACGCCCTCACCATCATGCGCCTCTTCGGGCTACCGGTGCCCGAGAGCGAAAGCAGCGACACCCTCCCCAGCCCCAAGAGCGACCAAGAGCGCGCGAGAAAGCAGGCACCCCAGCAATCAGAGGAAACATGAGAGCGGAAAAGGGAACACGCACCCCAGCCTGGCTTACTGGCTGGGGAAGCGCACCCAGCGGGACAGCGAGCGGAAGCGAGAACCAGCAACGCTCTCAGGACTGGGAAGGCTCCTCAGCGGGCGGATCTCCCGAGGACGGCCAAGCCTCATGCTCCGCGAGCGAGAACGGCTGCGCCGGCGCCGTCGAGAGCCTCCACTCCGGGGCCTCCGGCGCCTCCCCAGTGCCCGCCCCCGCCCCCAGAGGCCCGGCGACCGGAG
>NZ_JADGHT010000494.1 GCF_019683755.1 Thermogemmatispora sp.
CCTTCTCCAACAGCAAGGCGGCGCGCGATAGCCAGGAAGGGGAACGGCGTGCGCCCGTTCACCGAACCGGGATGGGGCCGTCACTGCTGAGAAACCAGAGCGGCAATGCTTTCCCTGGCCACCCGCCTCCGCCTCGTTAGAAGGATACGCAGAGATTATGCAAACGGATTACCTCGTTTGCGCAGAGCGGCGACCGCCTCAGTCGTCGATGCCCATCGCCGTACCCGCTCCTGCTTGCCACGAAACCTGCTGCAAAGTGTGAACAACAGGGTGCTTTTGCTCGGTCCCTCGCCTTCCTCTTCGGCCTTTTTCCGGTTTCCAATGACTGTGCAGTGCAGTGCTATTGGCCGGCCTCGGCATCAAAGCCTGGCTGGTGAAAGGGCTGCTCGCCTGGGCTATACTATTCCCTATTGGAAACGGAGGTTGCAACGATGCATTCGACCAAACCAGGCGATGCCCGCGCCGCACTCTCGCTGATCATCACTCTGCTGCTGTGGGCTTCGGCTTTTGCCGGTATCCGCGCTGGCCTGCAAAGCTACTCACCCGGCGCCCTCATCCTGCTGCGTTTCCTCGTGGCCTCGCTGGCCCTGGCTCTTTATGCTCTGTTCACGCGCATGCGCCTGCCCGCCTGGCGCGATCTGCCCGGCCTGCTCTTGCTTGGACTCATCGGCATCACCGGTTACCATGCCGGCCTGACCTTCGGTGAGCTGACCGTCAACGCCGGCACGGCCAGCTTCCTGGTATCTTCGGTCCCTTGCTTCACGGCCCTGCTGGCTCTGCTCGTGCTGCGCGAACGCCTGACGCTCTGGGGCTGGCTGGGCATCGCCATCAGCGTCGTAGGCGTCACCATTATCTCACTGGGTGGCAAGGAGGGCCTCCACTTCACCCCCGGCGCTCTGTTGGTGCTGCTCGCCTCGCTCTGCGAAAGCGTCTACTTTATCGTTCAGAAACGCTACATGCAGCGCTACAGCAGCAGCGAGATGACGGCCTACACGATGTGGGCTGGAACCCTCTTTATGCTGCCTTTCGCACCAGCCTTGCTACACGATTGGCCCCAGGCCGCGCCGGCGGCGACGCTGGCAGTGGTCTATCTGGGCCTCTTCCCGGCAGCCATCGCTTACGGTACCTGGGCCTTCACTCTGGCCCGCCTGCCGGCCTCGCTAGCCACAAGTTTTCTGAATATTTCTCCGCTCCTGGCCCTGGCGATCTCCTGGCTTTGGCTGCATGAAGTGCCGACGCTGCTCGAAATGCTCGGGGGACTGGTAGTCATCGCCGGGGTCTTGCTGGTGAATACGCGCGGTAAGCTGCCTACTCCCAGCGAGGGGCAGCGGCCTTCCTCCCCACCCGATGCGGCCACTGCGCTGGAAACCGGGGCAGCAGAGGGCTGCCGTATCGGTGACTGAGGCTGAGCCAGGCTCAGCCTCAGTCTGCCGCTGCGATAGGCGAGCGGCCTGGCTGCCTAGTGAGCATAGAGCGGGCGCCAGACGCCGCCGTGATAGGAGCAGGCTCCACGAATGCCGCCCGATTTGCTGTACATGCCGTCGCTGCATTCAACTACGTAGCCTCTGCCGTTCCAGAAGTTGCTGATGCAAGAGAAGTAGGCGCAGAAGCTGGCTGGAGGCGAGTAGATCAGAGCGCCCGGCTCGAAGTTGTAGCCCCAGGGGTTGCAGTTGACGCCAGGGCAAGGGGTCGGCGCAGGCGGAGGGGTAGGAGTGGGCTTCGGTCTGGGCGTCGGCGTCGGTTGCGGGCGTGGCATTGGCGTAGGGCTGGGAGTCGGCGAGGGCGCTCGTGTTGGCGTTGCGCTGGGCATAGCAGGCGCCTGCGTCGCCTGAGAGAGCTGCGTGCCATGTGCCACGGCGCTAACGGTTGGTCGATGGGCGAGTGAGGTCCCCTGGACGGCGCTACCTGCCGTGGGCGTGAGGCTGTTGAGCAGGGCCTGACGCTCGCTAAACGCCGCCGCACTCGTGCAGAAAGAGCAGACGAGCACCAGCGAGATGCCGCTCAGCGCTAACACAAGCTGGCTGCGTTGGGAGCGCTGGCGATAGCGCTGCCACTCGTCCCGCAGGAATTGACCCAGGCTTTGCTGTTGACGCCGCAGCTGCGACCGCAGGGCCAGGACGAGGTAGATCGGCACAATGATGGTGCAAAGATACCCCAGCACCAGGAGCACCTTTTGCCAACGGCTGAGCCGCTTCCAGCTGATCCGCCCCTCCAGATTGAACAGGCGACGACCTTCGGTGATGATGAGTGTGAACAGCACGAGCAGCAGTAAAAGCGTGCCAATGACCCCTAAAGGCTCCAGACCAGTGGCTGTGGCGGAAGAGCTAACGTCGCTGTCAATCGCAGCCTGGATGAAAATGAGCATATAAAAAAAGAAACAGGCCAATAGTAAAGCAAGCAATAATAATACCCTGCGCCGGCCCCCTGGACCACCGGGGACTACAGGGGTTGTTTCGGCTGATGGCTTCATGCTGTCTTTCTCCTCGCTTTACAGTGAATATGCTCCCTTGCTTTCTCAGGGGAATAATATTCTGTCATATAAATCTACTGAATTTCAATATATAGATCTTAGCG
>NZ_JADGHT010000075.1 GCF_019683755.1 Thermogemmatispora sp.
CATGGAAGTCACCATTATCGAACGCCAGGAATGGGGCAATGACCTGCTGGGCACCCTGCATGGCCAGGGTGACCGCGACGACATCGTGGTTCTCCTGGCTCACAGCGATACTGTCTATCCCGTTGGCAGCGCCGCCGCACGTCCTCTACGCCGCGAAGGCAACCGCCTCTACGCCCCCGGCGTCTGCGACATGAAAGGCTGCATTCTGGCCGCGCTCTACGCCCTCGAAGCCCTGCAGGTGCTCAACTACCGGCCCTTTGGCGAGCTGCGTTTCCTCTGTGTCTCCGACGAAGAAATCAACGTCCGCCACTGCGACGACCTCATGGAGCAGGTCTTACATGACGCCCGCCGGGCCTTTGTCCTGGAAGCTGCCCGCGCCAACGGCGCCATCGTCAGCGCCCGCAAAGGCAACGCTGGCTACACCCTGCGCGCCTACGGCAGAGCCGCCCACGCTGGTGTCGAACCCGAAAAGGGACGCAACGCCATCATCGAACTGGCCCACCAGGTCCTCCAACTGGCCAGCCTCTCCGGCTGGTGCGAGGGCCTCACCATCACGCCAGGCCTCATCAGCGGCGGCAGCGCCACCAACGTTGTCCCTGACTACGCCGAAGCGCGCTTCGACCTGCGCTTTCTACGTCTGGAAGATAAAGAGGCTACCGAAGCCCGCTGGCGCATTCTCCTGCAACAGCAGCGCGTGCCCGGGGTCCGGCTGGAACTGGAGGAAGACCCGCATCTCAAACACCCCCTGGTCTGCACACCCATCACCCAGCGCATGGCAGAGCAGGCCCAGGCCATCGCCGCCATGCTCGGCTTCTCGTTGGAACATGTCCTGACGGGCGGCGCCTCCGACGCCAGCTACGCCGCCCTCTACGGCGTGCCCACACTCGACGGCCTGGGCCCCATCGGCGGCAACGATCACAGCCCCGATGAATACCTTCTGCTCGACAGCGTGGCACCTCGCAGCGCCTTGCTCGCCGGCCTCATTGCCTCGCCACTACCTGCCGAAGGCAGAGCCACGGCCTCTGTCGAAGAGAGCGCTGCGGCACCTCGTGCTCGCTAAGCGCAACCTTCCACGAGCAGGCGAACAACCTGCAAATGGCGGCGCCAGAGCCACTCAGCAGGCGGCAGAGAGTTACTCGGCTGCCAGCCAGGCTCTGGCTCCTTTGCGCCTTGTTCCTCTCCATGCGCTATGCTATAATCTGACGGACGGAAGAAATACACCGCCCCGCAGAGCGGTCCAGTCTCGTCAAAACAACAGCCAACGCTAGCAACAAGCATACAAAGCAAGCTGAACCTGTGCATTCACCGGAAAACCGGAGAGAGGGAGCCTGGCGAGGCCGCAGGAAAGAACAGCCGCTCAGCTCGTAGGGAAGAGGAGAGTTAACAGGGAACAGCATACAGAAACGGCAGACAGGTAGCGACAGGCGAGCAGTAGACCAGACGAGTGCCCGCGGCCCGCAATGGCTTCCACTCATTCAGGCAGACAGACAAGTAGAGCCGAAAGAGACTCCGGGTTGAGTAGAGCAAGTACCGGATGCTCAGGAAAGGATTCTCCCGCTATGATTGATCCTGATCGCGAACTGGAACCCCGATACCAGTCCTTCCTGGCCAGCCCTGACTGGTATCAAACCAATATACCATGCCAGGTAGGCTGCCCGGCGCATACCGACGTCGCGACCTACATCGGCCTCATCTCCCAGGCCCGCTTTGACGAGGCCTACCTGCTCAACCGCAAGGCCAACGTCGTGCCTGGCGTCCTGGGACGCACCTGCGCGCGCCCTTGTGAGCCGGTCTGTCGGCGCAACAAGATCGATGGCAAGCCGATAGCCATCTGTTGGCTCAAGCGCGCCGCCGCCGACCATCGCCAGTTCCGCCATCGCGCTGAGCGGCCCCCGATCACCAAAGACAAGAAGGTGGCCATTGTCGGCGCGGGCGCTGCCGGCATTGCCTGCGCCCGCGATCTGCGCGAGATGGGCTATCCCGTGACCATCTATGAAGCCGACCCCGTGGCCGGCGGCGTCATGGTCAACGGCATTCCCATCTGGCGCCTGCCGCGCAGCGTCACCTATGAGGAATGCAACGAGTACATGGAGGACCTTGGCGTCGAGGTCATCTATAACACGCGGGTCGGGCGCGACATCCAGCTCACTGACCTGCTCAAGCAGTACGACGCCGTCTTCCTGGCCGCCGGCTGCTACATCTCCAACCCCATCACCGGGCCTGACGGCAAGGTCGTCCCCGGCGCCGACCTCGTCGGCGTCATGAACGGCATCGAATTCCTGGCCAAGACCAACTACGGCGAGCCGGTCTTTGTCGGCAAGCGCGTCGTGGTTCTCGGCTCCGGCTTCACCGCGATGGACTGCTGCCGCACCGCCATCCGCTTCGGCGCCGAGAAGGTCTACGTCATGTACCGTCGCTCCAAAGAGGAGCAGCCCGCTGACGAATACGAGGTTGAGGAGGCCATTCGCGAAAACGTCGAGTTCCAGTATCTGGTCACACAGACCGAAATCCTGAGCAAGGACGGTATCCACGTCAGCGGCATCAAATTCGTGCGTAACAAGCTCGGCGATCCCGACTCCAGCGGACGCCGCCGCCCGATTCCCATCCCGGGCAGCGAATTCGTCCTTGATGACATCGACATGGTGATCGCCGCCTTTGGCCAGTACAGTGATGCCTCCTGGATTCCGGCCAAAGAGCTGAATCTCGAGGTCAATCGCCGCACTGGCGTGCCACTGATCGACCGCGAGACCTGGATGACCAGCTATCCCGGCCTCTTCGCCGGCGGCGACTTCACCGAAGGCTCGCGTAACCTGATCTCGGCCATCGCCGACGGACGCGATGCCGCCATCGCCATCAACCGCTACCTTGGCGGACAGGATAAGCCGGCGGAGCCACCCGAAGAGATCGAGCTGCCCGACTATCGCCGCGGCATGGTCGACGACTACGAATCGATCCCGCATGAAAATATCCCGTCACTGCCCGTCAAGGAGCGCTATAGCTACACGCGTGAGACCGAAACTGGCTACACTCCCGAGCAGGCGGTTATTCAGGCGCGGCGCTGCCTGCAGTGCCAGCTCAACATCATGATCGACCCCTCGATCTGTATCCTCTGCTCGGGCTGTGTCGACATCTGTCCGTACGACTGCATCAGCATGGAGGGTCTCTCGCGCGTGGTCAAAGGCGATCCGCTGCATCAGCTCGCTGAGAGCTGGGAGGGCGGTGCCGACATGATTATCGACGAGGAGAAGTGCATCCGCTGCGGCCTCTGCATCGTACGCTGTCCGACCGACGCCATCTCGATGGTGCAGTTCGAGGTCGCCAGCCCCAACGACCGCTGGACCGTCTCAAAGATCCCTGTGCTCAACCGCAGCCAGGCCACAGCCCGGCGCTAGGCCCGATCCAGTCTGGCGCAGCCAGGCCAGGCAAGCAAAAAACAACCAGGGGAGCAGCCCACTCAGGCAACGGACTGCTCCCCTCCTTATTTTGCACTTGGCCCCTTAAGATCACAGGCCGAACGAGAGACGGATAGCCCGAGGTAGACTAAGCTGGTGACGGAGAAAAGCCCGGCCTGCCTAGCCTACCCAGAGCGTCAAGCTATGCTACACCGCGCTGCTGTTGTCAGGCTGACCAGCAGCTCCCAGACGCTCGCGCATAAAGTCCAGCACCACGCGATCGATACGCTCCCCTTCCAGCCAGCGTTCTTCCAGATTCTCGCGCCCACAGAAGTGCCAGAAAGCCTCACGCGTCTGCGCATCAAAGACGCCTGAGAGCGGACCGTGATAGTCACCGCTGCGCGTCAGCAGCTCTTGCAGCTCACGGGCGATGGCCCCATCGAGCGGTAGAATATCCTGGGGATCGGGGGGGAAGAGATAGAGCTTGTGCAGTCGCAGGAGGCGAGCCAGCTCCTCAATTGGGCGAGGATGATCATCGACGCGCAGATCGATGAAGCGATCGTTGAAACCTCCGTACCCTCCCTTCTCGCGCACCACCAGCAAGGCCGCCGACTGCTGCCCTCGACTGTCGCCGCCGGCCTCCTGTCCAGCGGCCAGCGCCGCCAACAGACGATCGCAGAGCTGCCCCGACGTCTCTTCAAAAGTGCGCGCCATCGCATTCACGGTCTCCTCACTCACCAAAATATTGCCCTGACAGGCATAGTGCTCACCAACGCGCCCGCCGGCCCAGGGAAAACACTCGGCCCCCGTGTAAGTGACCGGCGCCCCACTGGCGGGCACAATGCCCACTTGACGCTTGGCACGCTCTGCATCATCCGCCAGCAACTGCTCTAAGGTCTCGGCTGCCGAGAGACCGCGGGCTAACAACTCTAAACCGCGGGGACCATAGGTAGTATTGGCCCAGGATTGAGTAGCAATGGCGCCAATGCCAGCTTTGGCCCAGGGGACAACAGCCCCCACGGCCAGAAACTTCGATTGGACGGCAATGCCCAGCTCGCCCGTCTGCGGATCACGAGCCACAATGGAGAAGGTCATCTTCAGGCACCCCTTACGTGAAGCTGGTTGGATTGGGTTAGATTAGCTCGACTGAGCCGTCGAGTTACGATGTTGAGGTATTATAACATGTCCTGCTCCCGAAAGTAAGCGAGCGCTGATAGAAGAGAGCCGAGAAAGCGCGAGGGCATTGGGGAGGGTGGCAACCGAGGGATAATAAGAACAGGGAGAAGAATCTTTACCAGTTGGGTCCGAGGCACTTGTGGCCTTGACTTTCAGCAAGCTTTCCGTCACAATGGAAAAAACGCCATCACTGGCAACGGCAAGCGACAAGCAGCAGTACTCACGCGCGGGAGAAGGGAGCAACCCATACGCCAGAGAGACTGCAAGGAAGCAGCACGGGTCCAAGGGGAGCCACGTCAAGAGCAAGCACCAGGTGCACCTACGCAGAATGATAGGCCAGAGGAAGGGGAGGCGGATGGCGAGAGGCACTAACATGGGAGACAGGACACGGGCGAGGGCCGCAGCGGCTGAGTATGTGAGAAGCCCCGCAAGGCGGGGCGTAGTATGTTGTTGGATGATGGCGCAGCACCACCACTCGGTATATCCCCCAGCCAGGGGCGCTGCCGCGGTGCGCGGTGACGCCACACGACTTGCTGAAGAGGTGGTCGGCAAGCAGGTCCTGTTTGTGGGAGGATATACCTGATACCCCAAGGAGCGAGCATGGTGCGACAGGACTGGTCGGATGAAGACCTCGTTCAGCAGTTGAAGGAGCGCAATCCCGATGCCCTGGAAACCCTCATTGCGCGTTACTCGCGCGAGATTTATTATTTTATTCGGCTGATTCTCAATGGCGTAGGGGTGGTCCAGGATGCGGAGGAATGCGTCAACGATCTCTTTGTGGCCGCCTGGCAGGAGATCGAGACCTTCGATGCCAGTCGTGGTACGCTCCGTACCTGGCTGACGATGCGCGCGAAGTACATTGCGCTGGACCGACGCCGTCAGCTCTGTCGACGACAGGTGCACGCTGTCCAGCCGGCGGAGGAAAATGGCCAGTGGGCTGCTGCCGATGGCAGCGGTGGGCGAAAAGGGAACCGATGGGGTGGCCAGGAACAGGAGAATCGCGTTCCTTTGCCTCCTCATCCTGATACCAGCATGGAGCTGCTGCTGGAACAGAATGAAAGGCGCGAAGAGCTGCGCCTGGCCTTGGCGACGTTGCCTGAGCTTGACCGCTACCTGATCTATCAACGCTATTTCCGGTTCGCCAGCACGGAAGAACTGGCGGCCAGAACAGGTCTGACTCGCCACGCGGTCGATACCCGCCTGTGGCGAGCGCGGAAGAGCTTGCGCGAGGCGCTCAAGGAGTATGCACATGAGTATGAGCGAATTTGAGGAGCAGGCAGAGAACAGGGAATGTCGCGATGCTGTCTCTTTCTCATTCGGTGGCCGCAGGGTGACACTGCCTCCCGACTTCAGTGAGGAGGAAGTGGCCTTCGCTCAGGAGCTGGATACGCTCTTCTCTCTTCCCGAAGAGGAAATCCCGCCATACTTTGTGCATACCTTACTTGAGTCCGAAGATCCACGTTTTGCACCTGTTGATCCTGGTTTTGAGCAACGCATACGGGCTCGCGTTTTTCAGCGCTTAAAGCTACAGCGTCGACTCTTTGTTCTAGAGGAGCGACGTCTCTGGCGAGAGCTGATGCACGGCGTGGGCCTGAGCCGACGCCTGCTCTTGGCCGGCGTCTCACTGCTGCTCTTCATGCTGCTGACCATGCTCATCACCGCTTCCTCGTTCGCCTCCGGCCTGGTGATCCTGCTGCAGGGGGTGCAGAGCGGTGTCTATCCGGTACATGGCCCGCTGACAAGGCCAGTGGTGAGCTCGCCTCTCAATACGCCTGGAGGGCCCAACGACCAGGTCAGCTTGCTGGCTGTGCAGCGCGAGCTCCATTTCCCCATCTATTGGCCAACTGAGATCCCTGATCACTATGTCCTGCGCAACATTTATCTCTATAGTGATCATGTGCGGGGCTGGCCCGTGTGGACCGATGGGCCGATGCTGGAGTTCCGCTACTCTTTGATGGCTCCTGGCTCCCCCTGGCATGAAGCCAGTGAGCTGGCGATCCGCGAGTTTAAGCCTTATGGCCAGGTCTATCAGGTAGTGGAGGCCGATGCCATCCATCCTCTCCAGGTCGATGATCAGGGGCGCGCAGCAGCTATCTATGTCGAAGGCCAATGGGTAACGATCAATACCTATGCGCGTCGCTGGATCTACAACAGCCATTGCGAGCTGCTGACCCAGCGCAATGGGGTCGTCTTCTGGATCGCGGGCCAGTGCGTCCCCCAGACGGGCCTCAATGTTGAGACGTTGCTCTCAGTTGCTGATTCCCTGCAAGAGCTGCAGCTACAGCACTTAGTGCATGCTGGTGTGTCACTCGTCTCGGCGACAGAGCTTAATCGTTACCTGCCTGGCCCCTTTGATGGTGTGATTCTCTCGCTCTCGCTCGACAGCAGCCTGGATAGTCCCTATCTCCGTCTTGTGGGACCTGATCAGCCTACTGATGATCTGGGTCAGGCGAAGGGGGGGGTGTCCCACGGCTCGCAGGCCCAAAGCAGCCAGGGCAGCCATACGACTGCTACCGCCCCGCCTGCTCAGACAAAGCAGCAGCACTCGGCCAAGTAGCTCGCTCACTGCAGATCGATCCGGTTGAGAGCGAGAAGGAGAAAAAGACCGAGGCAGAGGTCAGCGCAGACTGACCCGGCGCTGCCTCCTGTTTTCTGCGCTTGAGCGCACGCTGATGATCCTGCTCTGGACAAAGGTCGGGCCGATCTGGTATCCTGTATACAGATGGGCAGGATTGGAGCGCTGCTGACCTCGCTAACTTCAGAGAGGATGCTTGCGGGGCAACAGCAGAGGAAGCTTCTGCACATGACGGCGCTAACTCTGCAATGGGGCCGAGCGGCGCCATAAGGAGGGAACTTTATCCTCAAAGGAGAGGAGTTTATGAAGGCACAGGCAACCCAAACGAAGGCCCAATCTCGACGGCGTGGTCTCCCTAATCTCCGCCTCTGGCGACAGCGCCGCGGCCTCAGTATCGGGCAATTAGCCGATATGACCGGCCTGCGTCGCACGACGATCGCTCATCTAGAGGACGGGCGCGAGGAGCCTCAGCCTTATCAGGTCCGTCTCTTAGCGCGTGTTCTCGAGATCTCTCAGCTAGAGCTGGTCTCTTAGCCAGCCCCTCTGGCAGGCCAGGGCGGACAGGATGGTGCGCTGGCGGTGAGGTGCCTGCCGTTATTTCTTGGTCCTGTGCTGTCTTGGATCGAGTTTTATGGCCCCGGGGAGCGCGGCTCTGTGCATCGCTCAGCTCCGCTCTGCGCTGGCCCCAAGCCGGGATGAAAGCTATATGCCGGACGAGAAAGAGGCCCGCCTCCACGTCGAGAACAGTGCTCAACCATCGCCCTCTCTCCACCGCCGCGGTCGACGGCGCCTGGTGGTGATTCTCTCACTCGTGGTGGCCGTGCTGGTGGTGCTGGCCGCTCTGCTCTATAGTCAGCGCGCGTTGGTGCGTGGTCTACTGACTGGTTCGCATTTCGTGGGCGGCAATGCCTCTGTTGCTCGTCTGCATCTGCCCCCAGGCTTCAGCGCTACCGTCTTCGCTCAAGGCCTCTCGGCTCCCCGCTTTATCACCTTCAGCCCTGATGGAACGCTCTTTGTGGCCGAGCGCGGTACCGGTAGCATTGTGGCCTTGCCCGATCCCTCCCATAGCGGGAAGGCCGCTCGCCGTGTGGTCGTGGTCTCGGGCCTGGACGATCCGACCAGCCTGGTCTTTTATCAGGGAGCCCTCTATGTGGGTGAGGCTTCGCGTGTCACGCGCTTTACACTCGATGCCTCCTGGCAGGTCACGAGCCGCAAGGTGATTGTGCCAAACCTGCCCACGGGCGGCAACCATGTGACGCGCACGGTTTTGATTGGCCCCGATGGCCGGCTCTATGTCTCGATCGGCTCCTCCTGCAATGTGTGCATCGAGTCGGACCCCCGCCGCGCAACGGTGATGGTCTTTAACCTCGATGGCAGTGGCGGCAGAATCTACGCCCGCGGCCTGCGTAATGCGGTTGGGATGGCGATCAATCCCTGGAATAACCAGATCTGGGTGACCAATAATGGCCGCGATCTGATGGGCGATGATACACCCCCGGAGACAATCTATGCTCTCCAGGACGGCGGCAACTATGGCTGGCCACGCTGCCAGGCCGGCGATATTATCGATCCCGACTACGGCCACCCCGGCGATTGCCGTGGAGTGATACAGCCCCTGGTAAAGATGCAGGCCCACTCGGCTCCTCTGGGCCTGGTCTTCTATACGGCTAACCAGTTCCCCGCTCACTACCACGGCCTCTTTGTGGCCTTCCACGGCTCGTGGAATCGTACAGTGCCCACAGGCTATAAGGTGGTCTTTATCCCGCTCAACTCCCAGGGTGCGGTCGCCGGCCCCGTCGAAGATTTCGCTACTGGCTGGCTGCTGAATAATAACGACGCCACCGGGCGCCCCGTGGGCCTGGCCGTTGATCCCCAAGGCTCGCTCTATGTCAGCGACGATAAGGGCGGCTACATCTATCGCATTAGCTATACTGCCCCGCCAACTGTCGACCCCTGAGAGGGCTACCGCCTGGCTCTCCCTTTATGGCAGGCTTGACAACTCTTTCTGATCCGGCTATCATATTAATTGACTGACCAGTTAATTTTGGGGGAGGCAAGAAAGGATGGCGCGCAGGCCAAAGGCGGAAGGGTCAGAGGATCGTCGCGAGCAAATTATCGATGCTGCCTTACGCGTCTTTGCACGCAAGGGCTTCGCCCGGGCTACCAACAAGGATATTGCCCGCGAGGCGGGCATTACGCCGGGCTTGATCTACTATTATTTTGCTGATAAGGAGGCCCTCTTGCAGGCCGTGATTGAGAGCCGCTCGCCGCTGCGCCTCTTCGAGCACTTGGAGCCGGCCCAATGGGATGCGCCGCCCTCCGAGTTCTTGCACGCGATCCTATGTCAGGCGCTCAACATTATCGAGAGCGAGCAGGTCATCAGCCTGATCCGTACGGTCCTTTCGGAACTGCTCCACGGCGAAGAGATTCCCTTGCTGCCAAAGCTATTCCTGCCACGCATCATTGCTGTTCTGCAGCGCTACCTGCGTCTGCAGCGTGAGCGCGGAATGGTACGCGCGGAGGTTGATCCCGAGGAAGTGGCCCAGGTGCTTCTAAGCGCCATGATGGGACTGGTCATGCGTCGCCAGGTGTTGCGTGATACCAGTGTGTTGCGCTATTCACACGAGGAGCTGGTGTCACTGGTGCTGAAGACGCTGCTACCCGGCTTGCTACCAGCAAGCTAGCGGCTTTTTTTGAAGATCCTATTAATTAGTCAATCAATTAATCAATGGAGAGGAGGAAGCAGTATGGCCGAGGACAGCCGGAAAGCACCGGCTTCATTGGGAGAGATAGAGAGTGAGCCACTTGTGCTCTGTGAGGATCTGGTCAAGGTTTTTGGTAAGAGGCGCGTGCTGGATGGGCTGAACCTCAAGATTGGAGCAGGGGAGACCTTTGGACTCGTGGGTCCCAACGGCTCCGGTAAGACTACCCTGATGCGCATCTTAGCGGGACTGGTGCGTCCCACGGCTGGCCACGTACGCGTGCTCGGACGACGCCTGCCCGATCCCCTGGTGGCGGCCTCGCTTGGCTACATGACCCAGCTCAGCGCGCTCTATCTTGATCTGACGGCACGTGAGAATCTACGCTTCTTCTGCAGCATCTACGGCCTACGCGGTCAAGAGCGCGAGCGGCGCATAACTGAAATCCTGGCCCGGGTCGAGCTGAGCGCCGAGGCTGACCGGGTCGTGGCGACTTTCAGCGGCGGCATGCGTCAGCGCCTCTCGCTGGCCTGTGCTCTGGTCCATCGCCCGCGGCTGGCGCTGCTGGACGAGCCGACGGTTGGAGTTGATCCCGAGCTGCGGCGCGCCTTCTGGGACTACTTCGCCCAGCTCAATCGCGAGGGCACGACGATTATCGTCTCGACCCATCATTTAGACGAGGCGGCGCGCTGCAGTCGACTGGGACTGCTGCGCTTCGGCAAGCTGCTGGCTTGCGGTACACCCCAGGAGCTGCTGGCGGGGGCCGGCGCCAGCGATATGGAGACGGCTTTTCTCTACTACGCCGCCCGTGGACGGCAGGAGGAGGTCACAGCATGAATGCCGCCCGTGTCCTGGCCTTGACGTCACGCATTATACGGCAGATTGGACGCGACCGGCGTACGCTGGCGCTGGTCTTTCTCGTACCTTTGCTCGTAATGAGCGTGTTGTATGTCGTGCTCACAGAGAGCAGCGGCGGTGTTCCCACACTGGCCCTGGTGCGTCCTACGGGGGCAGGGAGCAACGCCCTCAACGGGTTAATCGATCGCCTCCTGACGCCGACCTCGCGCCTGAAGATAATGACGATCGCAGCCAATGAGGTGGAGGGGGTGCTCAACAAGGGCGAGGCTGACGCAGCGCTGATCTTCCCGGCGGATCTCGCCACCCAACTGGAGCGCGGCGAGCATCCCAAGCTACAGCTTGTGCTTGAGGGATCTGATCCCGCGGTCGCCGCGACCATGCGTGAGAGCGTGACGGCTCTGGTGCGTCAGCTCGATGTGGCCCTGGCGCAGGCCCAGAGTCGGGCCAGCCAGAGCCAGGGAGCAGGGCAGACCCCTCCTAGCGCTGCGCAGGCCACCTCGCTCTTAACGCTGGCCGAGCCGCGCTATCTACATGGCGGCCCTGACTATACCGCGAACGATGCGCTGGCTCCTGTCTTTATCGGCGTCTTCTCTTTCTTCTTTGTCTTCCTACTGACCTCGGTGGCCTTCCTGCGCGAGCGCTCCCAGGGCACGATCGAGCGCGTCCTGGCCTCACCCCTGAGCCGTGCCGAGCTGGTCATGGGCTACGTCTGCGGCTTCACGCTCTTCGCCCTGGTGCAGGCCATCGTCGTCTTGCTCTTCGTGATCTTTATCCTGCGAGTGCACTATCAGGGAAATCTCGGCCTGGTCTTCCTGGTAGCGATCCTGCTGACGGTGAGCGGCGTCAACCTGGGCATCTTTCTCTCGACCTTTGCCCAAAACGAGTTTCAGATCATCCAGTTCATTCCACTAGTCTTCGGATTGCAGGTCCTGCTCTCGGGCATCTTCTGGCCAGTGGGACAGCTTCCTGTCTGGTTACAGCCCATTTCCTATCTACTCCCGCTGACCTATGCCAATGAGGCGCTGCGCGCAGTGATGCTCAAAGGGGGCGATTTCGGCCAGATTGCTCCTCAGTTGGCAGCCCTACTGGTCTTCATGGTGCTGATGATTGGGCTGAGCGCCTTGACCGTGAGGCGTCAGGTAGCCTGATGAAAGGCCGTGTCGGAAAGGAGGCGGCTGACCATGTTAGAAGAGAGCACTGTGACGCCGATAACTGCTGCTGAGGAGGCGGCCATTGCCTCGTCGTCGGCTGAGCCAGAGGTGACCTGTTGCATCGTTGGGGCAGGCCCGGCGGGCTTAATGCTTGGGCTGCTGCTGGCGCGCCAGGGCATCTCGGTGCTGGTCTTGGAAGCGCATGGAGATTTCGAGCGTGATTTTCGGGGGGATACGATTCATCCGTCGGTGCTGGAGATCATCGATCAGCTCGGTCTGAGTGAGAGGCTGCTGGCGCTGCCCCATGCGCGCATCCAGCAGTTTGGTCTGCAGACTGAGGATGGCTGGCTGGAGCTGACTGATTTTCGCCTGCTCGCGACGCGCTATCCCTACATGATGCTGGTGCCCCAGGTCGACTTTCTGACGTTTTTGGCACGAGAAGCCCAGCGCTGGCCAGCTTTCCATCTGGAGATGGGGGCACGCGTTGAGCGGCTGCTGGAGCAGCAAGGGCGAGTCATTGGTGTGCGCTATCGGACGCGCGAGGGCTGGCGCGAGGTGCGGGCACTACTGACAGTGGCCGCCGATGGACGTTTCTCGTGGGTGCGCCAATTGGCTGGCCTGGAACCAGTCAAGACCTCGCCGCCGATCGACGTGCTCTGGTTCCGGCTCCCGCGCCTGCCTGGTGATCAGCTCGCCTCGGGTGGTCGCTTCCTGCACGGGCGTGCGCTTGTCGTGCTTGAGCGCGGCACTGGCCCACGCGGCTGATGCAGCTCGTTCAAGAACAGATGCAGCGGCGGCTGATTGCTCCCAGCCTGGCCGCAGAGGGAGAGCAATTTCGCCTGCCACGCTGGTTTCGCTGGCTGGTGCGGCGGCGACTCGTTCGTCTGCTGCTAGCGCACTTTATTGGGCTGGGAGTGCCGCGGGTGCGGGTGAAGGTGGAAGCAAGCTGAAGCAAGCTGAGGACAGATGAGAGCCTGGGATTTGGAAGGGAGGAGTAGCGTCAGCAGAAAGGGGTGGTTTGGCGGCCTGCTTTCTCCCTGCGCAAGCGTCGTGGCATAGTAGGTAGCGCCGCGCAGGGAGAAAGCACATGAAGAGCAGGCATTTGCGTACGCACGCGCGCACTCAGGCCGTGATGGCGCCAACCTGCTTCTCAAAGTTCTTGAAGAACTGATCGAGAGCCAGCTTGAGAGTATTTTTCATCACGACCTCGGGAGTAGCAGCGATTTTGCCTTCAAGGATGGCCTCGGCGGCGTAGCTCAGATTGGTCGCCGCGGCGCCCTCCTCGGTGAGCGTGATCGTACAACTGGCCTTGATGCGGCCCAGGGCATTGTACGGCTCGCTAAGTAGCACAACGCGCTCGGGGGCCACAACCTCACCGGTGCGCACGTAGACCGTATAGGGTCCTTTCAGACCGGGAACGTTAGGAGAGATGACTAGCTTCAGCTCGCGCCCTGTGCGTCCATCGGGGTTCTCAACGTACTCGGCATTCTCACAGCCCGGAATGCTCTCCTTGAGCACCTGGGGATCAAACAGGGCGTCGAAGACACGCTGGCGTGGGGCCTTAATCTGCTGACTTCCCGTGATTTCCATCGCGGTCTCGAAACCTTCCTCACCAGAGATAGTATCGCCCTGCCAGCCCTGATGGCCTGATGATGCGGTGGGGGCTGGCAGGGAGGTGCGTGTAAGGAATCTTCCTCAACACGATCAGTATATCCCCTGTATGAAGTCGCTTCAATCCAAAGGCTAGGAAGTACCAGGAGTGCTCGGGACATGGGCAGATCAGATGGTCAGGGTGAGCACCATGCCCGTAGGAGTGCCTGGCGGGTCCCCGCAAAAGGGCTTAATACAAGTGATCCTTGCTGCTTATCTCGTTGATGTTTTCCGCGCTGCTACCGCTGGGCTGCTCTTGCCGATCCTGGCAGTCGCTACAGTACCTGCTCCCAGCCACCGGAGTGCTCGTATGCTAATAGTAGTCTCGTAAGATGACCTTGAGCTAGTAGCATCGAGAGATGACTGGACCAGTAACGATTGCCTGGCACTCACCTTCTTCAAAAGATGAAGGCGGAACTCGAAGCCAAGCACTTCTATCTATCTCATCATATATTGACAGCAATAATTTTTCAGACTACTATTTGCATTGACAAATATGAATACCATTACTCGCAATTCCTTTCGGGAAAGAGAAGGAGGGAACCCTGAAATGGTGAGACGCAGACTGATGCTGCTCTGTCCGAGTTACTCTTGCTGCTACTGTCTTCTCTTTTTTGCTCTATAGCAAAGGCCTCTGCTGTTCATGCTGGCCTGACCAATGATGCTCTTCGTGAGCAGCTCCGACTGACCTGCTCTACTGCAGCCAGCCCTCTGGCACGCGGCGGAGGCTATTTTTAATGTGTTCTCGCTTGTCCGTCTGACGTCGTGTGTTAGCGAGAACTCAGCCTTGAGAATTATTCCTGTCACACCGAAGCATACTTTGTCTACCAAGGCAGCCTCTATAGCCTGGCTGCAGATGCCCAGAGCAGTACGCCTAAGAGTGCGCCCAGGTAGGTTTCCAGAGAGAGCCTCTCCAGAGAGGACCTCCCTCTGGGGCCAGAGTAATGCGAGGTGTGGCTTTGAAGATAAGCAAACTTTGTGACAAATATCATATTGCGGCGTGTATCGTCATTCTGCTTTCCTCTCTACTACGCTTCTATCTGATCCTGCTGGGCTGGCCATCCCTTGATAGCGACGAGGGGACAATGGGCCTCATGGCTCTTCACATTGCCTATCGGGGTGCTCATCCGCTGGTCTTCTATGGTCAGGACTACTTAGCTCCCATTGATGCCTACCTGGCCGCCTGCTTTTTCCACCTCTGGGGACCCTCGGTCCTAACTCTGCGCTTAAGTGTCCTGCTGCTCTTTTGCTTTTTTCTGATACAGATCTACTTACTGACTAGCCTGATTTATAACAAACCATTGGCGTTGGCTACTCTTCTGATAGTTGGGGCCGGTCCTGGCGAAGTGCTCTTTAGGGAGCTTGAGGCAGCCGGAGGGGCGCCTGATGTTCTCTTTTTTTGCTCTCTGCTATTGCTGGTAAGCTGCTGGCTTGTTTTTGGTCGCCAGAGGCACAGCGTGAATCAGAAATCGTCGAAACTCCGTGATGGAATAGCTCTTAGTCTATGGGGCTTTCTGGCCGGTGTGAGCATCTGGAGCGACCCGCTCGTGCTCCCTTTTGTAGGAACTGCTTTTCTTTTCCTCCTTCAGGGCTATCACCAGCAGCTCAAATCGCCGCTGCTCTGCCTCCTGTTAGTTGCTGGCCTACTGCTGGGTCTGAGTCCCGAGATTGCCTATAAGCTTACCGTTCCTCCCTCGCCCTCGGCTCTATCTTTACTTGGACCAGGCTATCGCGAACCTGCTTATCCCCCTATTGCGTCGGGCAGCAAGCCGCCATCTGAAGGCGTAGCGCTGCAAGCTTCGTTACCCTTACAAGTTGCCGGGGCGCTGTTAGTGAGTTTGCCTTTAGCCACAGGAGGCAATGCTCTGTGTACGCTGGGACCGAGCCGCGCCTGGCCATTGCGGGCTGATCCCCAGGCTCAGTTTTGCACTGTGTTTCATGGGATCTGGTCCCTCGGCTATCTTCTACTCTGGGGCCTTGCGACCGGCCAGGCCCTTTTCTCCTGGTGGCGCTTACGGCAAGTAGACGTGAAATCCAGGCCTGGTGCTCTTCGAAGCAGATGCGTAGAGGGAGCCAGGCTCATGATTCTGGGTGGCGCTGGCGGCACCCTTTTTCTCTTTTGTCTTTTCCCGCAAGCAGCGCTTACCCCCTGGCCTTCATCTCGATACCTGGTAGGTCTTAGCATCAGCATTCCTGCCTTACTTTTCCCGCTCTGGCGTCTAGCCTTCTTACCCTCTAAACGCTTGCTCTGCAAGCCTCTTTTTCAGGCTGCTCGGCTCGGGGCAATGTTGATAATCTTGACGGTTGCAGTTGCCTGGTGGTGGGGAAGCGGCCAGCTTCTAGCTCAGGCGCCTGATGTTCAAAAGCTGAATAACGAGCAACAAGCTTTGATGAACTTTCTTCTGAGACGAGGTGCTACACGTATCTACACCGACTATTGGACCTGTGACCGGATCGCTTTTCAGAGCACTGAGCGCATTATATGCAGTGTCCTTGATGCCGGGTTGCAACCTGGCCTTAATCGTTATCCCCCCTATAGCCGCCTGGTCGAGGCGGCCCAGTCTCCTCCTGACTATGTCTTTCCCATTGGCTCCCCTCAGGATCTAAGACTGCAGAAGCTCATAACGCTCGGCTACCATTATCGCCGTCTGACATATACAAATTATGCTATCTATGAGCC
>NZ_JADGHT010000495.1 GCF_019683755.1 Thermogemmatispora sp.
CATCTGAGGGAATCGCTGTCCCGCTGACCTTGATCATTTAGTTTGAATGTAGTATAGTTGGTTAGTGAGATAATTTGAATATCAAATTAAGGCTGGTCGCTTGTGAGCGCTGGTGCGGGGAAAGCGTCGGTGTCGGTGCGGCGACCAAGCGAAGGAGGCAGGCTATGAGTGGAGATGCTGGCATCATCAACCAGATGAGAGCCGTGACCATTTCCCGTGAATATGGCAGTGGTGGCGGTGAGATTGCCAAAAGACTAGCTGAGCGGCTTGGCTGGCATCTGGTGGATCACGAAGTGGTGGTCCAGGTAGCGCGGGAGCTGGGAGTCAGCGAAGAAGAGGCGGCGGCGCGTGATGAGCATGTTGAAAGTTTACTCTCGCGCATTCTCACCAGCATGCAGGGCATTGCGCCGGCAGTCTACCCGGCCATCTATGATGAAAGCACGCCGGTGGCACTCTTTACTAATCCTGAAGAATACCGGGAAGCTGTCAATCGCGTCATCAAAGGAGCCTTTGCTGTTGGGCATGTTGTCATTGTGGGGCGAGGGGCCCAGGTTGTGCTAGGAGACCGACGCGATGTCTTGCATGTACGCATTGTTGCCTCCCTGGAGAGGCGCATTCCTTATGTCATGCGTCGAGAGGGCCTTGATGAGCATGCAGCTCGCTCGCGCATTCAGAGCAAGGATCATGATCGTGAGCGCTATCTGCAGAGCGAATATCGGCGACATCCTGCCGACGCTCATCTCTACGATCTCGTGCTCAATACCGATGTGCTTGATCTGGACAGCGTCGTCGACCTGATCATCCTAGCGCTAGAGCGCAAAGCACGCCGCCTGGGTCTGCCCGAGCAAGAGCTTGGGCCAGGAGCAGGCTTGCCCCCCTACAGTGGACGCCCTGGCGATCTTCGTCCACCGTACCAGGCCGGCACCAGATAGGGAGCAGTGAGCAAGGGTGTCCTGTGCCAAGGAGGTGATACTCCAGATCCTCTTGCTTGTGGTAGCAGATTGGCAGTGCACGCAGGCCGTAAGGCAGGGCGCTGCACCAGAGAACCAGGCATGGACTGGCCTGCCGGGCTGGCGAGAAGCCCCCAGCGGCCTTTTTCTCTGGTCGTTTCATTCATGAAGTGAAATGTATCTTATAAGAAGAAGTATGTCTAGATCAGGAAGAAGGTGAGCGATAGCGGTATGGCACGGAGCGAGACGGTACAGCAACAGGTACAAATAAGCACGGAGCGGCCTCAGCTAAGCCCCCATTACAAGTGGATTGCCCTTTCGAATACCACGCTCGGCATGTTGATGGCCACCATCAACTCGAGCATTTTGCTGATTGCACTCCCTGCAATCTTCACCGGCATAGGTATTAATCCGCTGGCGCCTGGGGAGACCAACTATTTCCTCTGGCTATTGCTGGGCTACATGGTGGTCACGGCCACACTCCTGGTAACCCTTGGACGCATCTCTGACATGTTTGGCCGCGTTCGCATGTACAATCTGGGGTTTGCCATCTTCACCCTGGGGAGTATTCTGCTCTTCCTGACGCCTGGCAAAGGCAACACAGCGGCCCTGGAACTGATCATCTTTCGCCTTATCCAGGGAGTTGGAGGCGGCTTCCTTTTTGCTAATAGCACGGCTATTCTGACCGACGCCTTCCCGCCGCATCAGCGAGGCATGGCGATGGGTATCAACCAGATTGCCTCAATTCTTGGCTCCATTATCGGCCTGATCCTCGGAGGCATCCTAGCGACCATTGACTGGCGGGTGGTCTTCCTCGTCAGCGTTCCTTTTGGGCTTTTCGGGACTGTCTGGGCCTACTGGATGCTGCGCGAGACGGCGCCCATGCGTGGTCATCAAAAGATCGACTGGCTGGGCAACATTACCTTTGCAGTTGGCCTGACCATCCTGCTGATTGGCATCACCTATGGTCTCGAGCCATACGGGAATCAGCCGATGGGCTGGACCAATCCCCTGGTTATTCTGGCCATTGTAGTAGGGATCATCCTGCTCGTAGCCTTTGTCTTTGTTGAGCTGCATGTCAGCGATCCCATGTTTCGCCTGGACCTGTTCAAGATCCGCATGTTTACAGCGGGCAATCTAAGCAGCCTGCTAGCGAGCATTGCCCGTGGCGGTCTGCAGTTCATGTTAATCATTTGGTTGCAAGGGATCTGGCTACCACTGCATGGCTACAGCTTTGAGGAGACGCCGCTCTGGGCTGGCATCTATATGCTGCCCCTCATGATTGGCTTCATCGCCTTTGGCCCTCTGAGCGGCTGGCTCTCCGATCGCTTTGGGGCGCGCCTCTTCTCAACGCTGGGCATGGTCATCCAGGCGCTGGGTTTTCTGCTCTTGACATTCCTCCCCGCCAACTTCGACTATATCTGGTTTGCGCTGATTCTGCTGCTGATGGGCATTGGGCAGGGAATGTTTGCCGCCCCGAATACAACCGCCATTATGAACAGCGTGCCTGCGGACAGGCGCGGTGTGGCTTCGGGCATGCGCTCGACCTTCCAGAACTCGGCCACGGTCATGAGTATAGGCATCTTCTTTAGCGTGGTGACAATTGGTCTGGCCACGGC
>NZ_JADGHT010000496.1 GCF_019683755.1 Thermogemmatispora sp.
CCCAGAGACGCACTGTCTCATCATTGCCGCTGCTCACCAGAAAGCGGCCATCGGGGCTGAAAGCCAGATCCCAGACGGGTCCGATGTGGCCGTAGAGCACCTTCAGGCAGCGGCCCGTCTCGATCTCCCAGAGGCGAATCGTCTGATCCATGCCGCTGCTGGCGAGCAGGCGCCCGTCAGGGCTAAAGGCCACGGCGCGCACCCATTTCTCGTGGCCCTGGAAGAGGCGAAAGCATTGTCCACGCTCCTCGCCGCTCACATGCCAGAGCTTCACGCTGCGATCGTAGCCGCCGCTGGCGAGCAGGCGCCCATCGGGGCTAAAAGCCAGGGCCCAGGCCATGCGACTGTGGCCACGCAGTGTCAACAGCGGGCGACCTTCCGTCAGATGCCAGAGGCGAATCTGCCCGCTGAAGCTGCCCACAGCGAGCAGGTGCCCGTCAGGGCTGAGGGTCAGCGAGGCGATGCTCTCGACTGGCTCTGTGAAGAGCGAATCGCTAATCCAGGCCGAGGCGAAGCTGGCCCGCTGGGCCTCTATGCCCTGTAGATAAGCCTGACGCACGGCCAAGCCGGAGAAATCCTTGCCGCGCAGATGGCCGTCCAGCGTCGCCATCAGATTGACCAGGTTGCCGCCACCGTAGCCCTGCACAGCGTACGGCAGGCCACGCAGACTTCCCGCTAGCGCCATCAATCGCTCCTCTAGCCGCTGCTCATCGCCGCAGAACGATAGCAGGCGCTCCAGCAGCGGCTGCAGTAGCATACGGACCTGGCTCTCACGGATATAGTCCTGGCTACTAGCCTTCATCAGCGCGTGCGAGAGCAAGAGCCGCGGGCGCTCCTGCAAGATCTCGCTGCAGACCTCCTCGACCAGGCGCTCGCTCACATACTCCATCACCACCGGCTGCAAGGTGAAAATGGCCCCCTGCTCGGCGCGCTCTACCAGGCAGCGCCAGCGCAGCGACTTGAGAGCCGCCAGTACCTCGCGACGCGAGACCGCCCCCAGCAAGTCCTGGCTCAGCTCTTCCAGAGGGACCATCTCGCGCTCGATGGCCAGCCAGTACATCAGATCACTCTCCAGGGAAGAGAGGCGCTCAAACTGGTAGTCGAGCAGCTGACGCACCGTGTGAAGCAGCATTGGCCCCTCGCGCAAGAAGGCCTCGATCTGGCCGCCAAAGACCTCCTGCACAGTAGCGGCGGCGATTTTCAGCGCCAGAGGATTGCCGGCGTAGTGGCGTACCAGCTCATCCCAGGCGTGCGGCGTGCCCGAGAGACGGCGCTCCTCTAGCAGCTGCTGGATGGCCTCGCGCTCCAATCCGAACAGCTTCAGGACGCGCACCGGCGAGAGCGGCCCCTCCAGCGGCTCCAGCTCGCCAGGCAGCTCGCGACTGGTTAGCAGCAGGCAGCTCTGATGAGTACACTCCGCCACCTGGCGTAGCAGGCGGCCATAGCCCTCATAGCCTTCGCGATAGCGTCCCTCAAAGCTGCCGGGCTGCAGCAAGGTCTCCATGTTATCAAAGATCAGCAGGCAGCGTCGCTTGCGCAGCTGATCGAGCAGCAGGGTCATGCGTCCTTCGAGCTGAGATGGCAGCGCCAGACCCTGCTGCTGAGTCAGGGCCTGAATGCAATCGGCCAGCAGCTCATCGAGCGGGGGAGCGTTGCGCAGCGAGCGCCAGAGGACAAGCTCGAAGCGGGGCGCCACCTGTTGAGCAAAGCGTACCGCCAGGGTAGTCTTGCCGATGCCACCCATGCCGAGGACAACGACCAGGCGGCAGTGGTCGGAGAGCAGCCAGCGCTCCAGAGTGGCCAGCTCCTGCTGTCGGCCATAGAACGCAGAAGCATCGGGGGCCTCGCCCCACTCAACGTGTGTCTCGGTCGTCGGCTGGGGGACGGGTGCCGAGCGCGCGGGCTGAGCTGGGAGCGGTCCAGTGGAGGCAGTGGCCGACTCTTCAGAAGGGGTCGAAGCTGAGGCAAAGGCAGAAGAAGAGGGGCGAAGATGAGCGGGCGCGCGGCGCTGAGTCTGAAGCAGCTCCTCAAACCAAAGCTCATCGAAGGGGATCGAACGCCGGGCAGCGCTCTCGGCAGCCTGATGCCAGAGCGTACGGGCCTCGTCGCGCGCGTGCTCCTCATGGAAGGCGCCGTAATGCCAGTAGATCTCGATGAGCTTCTTCAGATTCTCGCTCGTAGGGAAGGCCGTGCCGCCCTCCCAGTGACGGATCGTGCGCTCCGACACTCCGAGCATGGTCGCGATCTCAGCCTGCGTCAGACCGGCCTTCTCGCGCAGCGTGAGTGCCAGCAGACCGAAGCGGTCATCTTTGAGCTTATACCGACGGTGATAGCCCACGGCGTCGTGCTCCCAAATCGATGTCCTTCCATCTTGCTTGCAGTATCCTCTTGTGGACAGAGCGCAGCGGGTGCTTTCCCTCACCGGAAGCAACCGGAAAGAGAAAAGCGGAAGCGAGTGGTAGTGATCTTTCCCCCACCCTTCGCTACACTGTGAGCGAGTCTGGCGAACGGGAGGGAGGAACGAACGGATCGCTCTACCAGACACAGCCTTCGGTCAGATGA
>NZ_JADGHT010000497.1 GCF_019683755.1 Thermogemmatispora sp.
CTACTATTCTTTGGCGCGCTTGAAGTGGTCAGAGACAAAGCGCGCCTGGCTCTTCATTATCTTCCTCAATGTGACCATTGTCTTCGGAAACTATTTTCTGTCCGGTGGCGCTATTGTCCAGGGCGTCGATCTAAGTCACCAGCATCAGTTGTTCTCGCTGCCGTTCTTTGGTTTTCTCAATCATGCTCCCTACGTTGGTCCGAAGCCGCTGGTCTTCAGCATTGAAAGCATTACCTATATGCTGACGATGGGCCTGCGTAACTTCAGCATCGCCTTCCTGGCGGTGGCTATTCCCTATACGACCAATCCCGGGCAGATCGGCGTCGCTTTCAAACAGATGGGCCTGCCGGACCAGTTTGCCTATGCCATCGATCTTTCTTTCCGCTTTCTGCCTACACTGGCGCGCGATTTCAGTGTGACGCTGGATGCGCAGCGCGCGCGGGGCTTCGAGCTGGATAAGCTGCGCGGCGGCATCTTCGCCAGAATCGCTCGTCTGGCCCCATTAGTGGTGCCCATCGTCATCGGCTCAGTGGTCGGAGCGGAGGACATCGTCAACGCCATGGAGTTGCGTTGCTTTGGCCTGGGCAAACGTACCTGGCTGGCGGAACTCCGTGCCCGTCCGCTGGATCGCCTGCTAATCGTACTGACCATTGTGCTCTTTGTCGTCGTGACAGCACTGAATATCCTGGGCAACTTCTATACAAGTGGCCCATTGCACATACTCCATGAGCAGGGTCTTCCCACTTTTCTCTTCCATTGAGCTTTGAGAGCGGGATCAGTCAGGTCGGGGCCGCGGAGTGGTCTCGCTCTCTCCACGCGCGCAGACCTGAGACAGCCTACTTTGTCCTGCTCCTGGCTCGCGGGGTTGGAGCTTGCGTCGTGAGGCTTCATTGCTTTACTCAAGCGATGGCAGTTTTGAGCGTTGCCCGCGCAGGGACTGCCGACCGAATGGCCCAGACTGTGCCGGGACTCGGCTCGTCTTGCTATGATATAGACGACAGCTTGTTCAATACTCACGAGGTCCCGGATGAGACGCACGTTTCTGACGCGCCTGCGGATCAATGGCTCCTATTATGTGCTCGGGGCGCTGCTCTTGCTGCTCGGGGCGCCGCTCTATCAATGGCTCTGGCTGCTGCCGCAGGGCTATGGTGAGGCCCTGGCCGCCGCGAGCCGTGGCCAATTGAGTCTCTATGTTCTCTGGCTCCACTCCCATTTGTGGGCTTTTGCCCTTTACCGTCTGCTGCAGATCGCCGCCTTTGCCCTCACGCTTAGCCTACCTTTCACACTCTTTCGCATCATCGTCGCTCAGGAGGTGCTGGGACGTGACGAGGAGCAGGGAAGCGGCGAGCCGTTAGCGGGGTCGACAGCTCTGCCCGAAGAGCAAGGGACGACAGACGGCGACCAGGCCGCCACCGACGGCGAAGCGAAGCCGTTGCCGCAGACGGCTGAGGAGCTGCTAGCTGTGCCCTGGCGCGGCAAAGGGTTTGCCATCATCGCGGCCTGGAGTGGGATGCTGGGTCTTCTCTTACTGATTTTGGGCAATCTGGCCAGTACGGTCTATCAGGTGGGAGTGGCGCGCGGTTTTACCGCTGGGACCACGCTGATGCCGAGTTTTGCGCTGGTAGTGGGAGCATGTACCTTGGTGGCCAATACGGCTGGAGGGCTGCTCTTGGCGCTGGCAACGCTGTTGTTCGGAGTGGTGATTACGCGCAGCGGTTTGCAGCTCTGGCCACCGCTCTGGGTGGCCCTGGGTTATGTGGCGATTTTGCTGGCGCTTTTCCTGATAGGGAGCGCTGTCCAGGTGGCCCTGGCACCGGCCAGTGGGCAGGCGTTTTTGACTACGCCGGCTTTCCTGCTCTTCGCTCTCTGGGCCTTGTGGCTGGGCCTTATCTTGGTCCGGCTGCGACCCGAGTCAACTCCCTAGCCAGGGCGGCTGACCACTCGCAGCCGGCCCTGCCTGCCCTCAGGCCCGCGTATCTCGTCCACCTCTGCCACTCGCGCGGTATGCCATGCCCTCTTTTCGCCGCTCCGTGCGCCTTCCTTCAAGATCGCCAAAAAAAGAAAGAAACGGGATATCTGAATCCCCACCACCGCGCCCACAGAGTGGTAGAGCGACTCCCGTCCCCTACAGTATAACCTAAATGCCTCTTGTAACACAAGATATATAGGAGAGGTTGGATATAAGGTACCCCGGGTTCTTTGCCCCTTGTGTTGCAAGGAAGAGCTGGACTCACGACGCTCGGCAAGCGAACCTTGGGAGCCTGTGGAAATAAGGCAGAGCTTTTGAGCGTAACTGCACAAAAGTGCTCACCAGTCTCAGACATCTGTCCCGGTTCGCCGAGGAGCAATTGTTCATCTATTCACGTCAAGCGTCTCTCAATAAGGGGACAGAGCGAAAGCGGGCTGGTCCGACCCGACCTGGCCAGCCTGGGAAGCGTCGTGAGAGAGCGCGAGCGAACGCACTAATGACCAGGCCGGGTCAGCCTCAAACCACGAGGCTAAGCCTCAGCAGGAGGGGTATCTTCCGCATCAGGGCTGGGGGAGGAAGCTTCCCCTGGCC
>NZ_JADGHT010000498.1 GCF_019683755.1 Thermogemmatispora sp.
AACTTAACCTGATGTTAACCGGATCTCCATAAAAAAGTGTATCAAGGTAGGTTAGGATAACCAGCGTTGAGACAATATATCTACATATAGCTCTCAGTATCGAAGAAATGCTCTTTTTGAGCAGTGAACTCATCAATCGGTCGTAAGGAGAGAATCGATGGCAATGCCAGTTATGCAAGATGACGATGTCCTGTTGACATTCAAAGAGGCTATGAACTACCTGCGCGTCAGCCGTTCGACGCTCTACCGCTTGATGTGGTCTGGCCAGCTCACGGGGCACAAAGTTGGTAGCACATGGCGCTTTTACCGCGGTGACCTGCGCGCCTGTGTGGGCCGCGAGACGCCGACGCCTGTGGCTAAGCTGCAGGCCAAGCTGCAGTCGCGTCTCTCTACGCAGAATAACCAGAATCAGAATGCTACCACGGCTCACAATAGCTAGCGGCTTTATTATTCCTATCCTAAAGACGACACGTTGTAGCAGCATTCACTGGTTTGCGCCCTCCATAGCGAACCGGACAGGTGGCACAGCCTCTGTCCGGTTCGTTTTTTTATCCAAGCCCCAGGCTTTCCCCACCCTGTCGCCTTCTCCTCTTGCTCAGACCTAGTCCCAGCCAGACGAGCCATCGCTCTCTTTTCAGCAGACACCGATCTCTGATCTGAGAGGGGGGAGATGGCAGACACCCCTGCTCGCAGTTACCACGGCAAGCCGCTGCCACTCTCCTCCTCAGATGTGATCAAAGTCGATAATTTTCCAACTATCGCCTACCTGGCGCACCGTGAGCAGCACTGTGTAAGACAAGTGCCTGCGAGCTACATCAACCTCCACAGTATAGGTTGGCCCCTGCTCCAAACCGAGGTTAGGCAGCGAACGGATTTGATAGCTCAGAACTGGGCCATAGCGCTTATCGAAATCGTGCGCCTCCTGGACAAATTCCTGCTGAGTCAGTTGGGCATGAAAGCCGCCAGGCTGCAGATCCTGAAAAGCCTGAGCGTAGTCCTGACGCTGGATAGCATCATAGTAATCGTTCACCAGCATCATCAGGCCATTATACTGCTGCTGGAGTTGCCTGAAAGGACCGGCAACAACCCAGGCAGCAACCCCAATACAGGCAAGTAAGGCCAGACCCAGAATCGCTAGCGAGATCCAAACGACGCGACGCGAGCGCCTGGTCACAGCTACCGGAGTCCTGCTCTGGGGCCAGCCTGGACCAGCATAGGTAGAAGAAGAAGTAACAGAACTAGAAGGATAGATTTCCTGCTGAGGCGGTCTTTCTCGAGAAGTAGGAACAGAAAAAGGAGAAGATGCTGAAGGAGTTGGTAGGCGACCGCCGGCGGGAGTAGGCCCAGCCTGGGCTTGGGAAGCGCGTCTTTCTGCGCCGGGGGCGAGATGCTCATAAAACGATGGGGGCGGTGGATAGACAAAATCGCTCACTGGCTCAGCGGCTGCGGTAGACGGTGGTGGCCCCGAAGCCTGTTCAGGCGCTTGGCTTGCAGGCGCCTGTGAAGACGAGGCGCCAAGAGGGTCAGCAGCGATCTTCTGTTCTGGCACCTGCTGGCTCTGGCCACTGCTCCGCTGGGCACCTGCCGGCTCTGGAGACTGCATGAGCTTGCTCCTCAAAGAGAGTCAATCGAGTGAACAAGGCTTATTCACTCGTACCAAAAAGCTAGCAGATCAGGCCCCCACTGTCAAGGAAAACGCCAGGTGACGAGCGGCCAGGCTCCCGCGATCAAGCGACCTTAGCTTTGGATGATAGATAACTTGATCGCTTCGTCAGGCTTCCCATCATAGGCCAAGGACTGCGGTTTGCCTTCCTCTTGCCCGGCTGGGAGCAGCCCCCGAGTCTGACTCGATCAGAGCAATCAGCTAGGGCGAGAGCACAGTCCAGGGGAGAGAGGAGCGGCCATGAGGCAGTGTTTCTGCTTCTCCCGCCCTCATGACCGCTCCCCCGACAGCGCGAAATGGACAGGTGCTAGTTGCTCAAATTCTTCCTCCATCTCCATACGGACACGCCTTTCCGCTTCTGGACGAGAAAGCTGAAAACGGCGAGCGTAGGTAATGACACGATTCACAAAGGTTCGGCTAATCTCTTCACGCTGCCAGCGAATATCAGGCATGGGACGCAAATGAATGAGCGAAGGATCATAGAAGGCCGACTCAGGAAGAGCAAGGGCCACCAGTCGAGCATACTCATGCACAGCCTGACAGATCGCCGGCGAGAAGAAATCAGGCTGAGTACTGGAGACAATGAGGACCCCAGCGCAACGGCTAGCGAATAGGACAGGACAAGCACAGGCGCTCCGCTCAAAGTCCTCGGCAACGAACTGATGACGTTGCTCCCGATCCAGCTCACTCCAGGTCTGGAGACGTTGGAGCATTGCCGCAGTACCAGCCAGGGTTGTGCTGCCCAGAAAGGCCCGGCTCTCCTGCGTTTCCGACCAGGGGCTGGTAGCCCGGACCTCAGCTTCGTAGAGGGAGTGAATACCATCGGAGCGCGGTGGCATCAGCTCGGCATAGGTCAGCGCCAGACCACGCTGCTCGGGATCAAGGTGCTTAATGGC
>NZ_JADGHT010000499.1 GCF_019683755.1 Thermogemmatispora sp.
TTTTTTAAGAGAGAACCTCTGTATTATGACTCCCGGCATTAACCTGGTAGCGATCACTGTGCTCATTGGGCGCAAGCTCGCTGGACCCTGGGGAGTCCTGGTGTCGTTGCTGGGCTTGCTGCTGCCCAGCGCGACCATCACGGCTCTTATCGCCGCCGGCTTTCAGGAGATACAGCATCTGGCTTTCATCGAGGCAATGTTTCGCGGCGTGGTGCCGGCAACCGCCGGTATTATGCTGGTGGTAGCCATCAATTTCGCTCGTCCGCTGCTGAAGCAAGGCTATCAGGAAGGCCCTGGCATGCTGGCCCTCAGCCTGGCCTTCATTGTGCTAGTGACGCTGGCGCTCATTGTCGGCAAAATTACCGTAGTGCTGGTCGTGCTAGCCTCTGCCCTCGCTGGTAGATTCCTCTTCGTTCGCGCTCCCTCTCTGGCAGCGCTGGATCAACAGCCAGACGGAAAGGAGCAGCCATGAAAAATCCTTTGCTCTATTTCTGGCTGTTTCTCAAAGCCTCGCTGTTCTCAACGGGCGGTTTCAGTAATTTCCTCAGCCTGCATCAGGATTTGCTTGCCAATCACTGGGCCGATGAGAGCGACTTTAGTCAGGCGCTGGTCATCGGTCAGTTAAGCCCCGGACCAAACGGTCTCTGGGTCATTGCGCTGGGCTATCTGACCTACGGCTATGTAGGGGCAGCCCTGGCGCTCCTGGCGATCATGATCCCGCCTTTTGTCTCCCTGATCTGGGAGGCGCTCTATCAGCGCCTTGGCGGACTCCACTGGGTCGAGGCCCTGATGCGTGGCGTCTCGCTGGCCGTCGTGGGGATCACTGTAGGAAATAGCTGGACGATCATCAGCCACAGCTCTAGCGATTGGCGGGCCTGGGCTATCGGCGTTGCTGCCTGCTTGCTGGCGCTGAGCCGGCGCGTCCACGTGTTTGTCGTTTTGCTGCTAGCTGCAGGAGCTGGCCTCCTGCTCTACGGTGGCGTCTCGCTGCCTTGGTGACAGTGAGCATGCTCACTGTCCTTTCGGTCAGCGGCGGCTGGCGCTCCTTACGCTATACTAATATACGTAAAGGCAGGCTGCATCTGGCTTGTCCCGCCAGGGGCGCTATACGAGATGCCGCTGGTGAGGGAGCTATCGGTGATAAGATGGTGGGCTGGGGAGAGCGGCTGCGTCGTCCTGGAATGCTCGGCTGGTGGGCTGACCAGCAGAACAGCGCTCGCTCGCTTGATGGCTTGACGGAAAGGTATGCATCTGCTTGACAATCGCATATCTTATCGAATACAACTAAACAGGGGAGTGCTCTAGTGCTGGCTGACGCGACGCTCTGGCCAGTCCCTCGACTGCCCGTGTGCTCGGGCCTTCACGCTCGTGTACATGTGCATCTGTGTCTGCCTGCTTGCCGGACCTGCTGCCCTGCTGCCGGGTCCGGTTCGCTTTTCTCTCCTCTACAAGCCAGCTAGCGCCAGTGCAGGCGAGTGAGCCAGGCCAGGGTGAGCATGCTATCTGCAGCGCCATTCTGGCAATCTCTTTATCAAAAGGAGAAGGTCTATGGCATTTGAACTTCCACCTTTGCCCTATAGCTTCGATGCTCTGGAGCCATATATTGATGCGCAGACGATGCAGATTCACCATGATAAGCATCACGGCACCTATGTCAGTAACCTCAACAGTGCGCTAGAGGGTCATCCCTTCTCTAACCTGCCGGTTGAGGAGGTGCTGAAGCGCATCAACGAGGTGCCAGAGAATGTGCGCACGGCGGTGCGTAATAACGGTGGCGGACATGCCAATCACAGCATGTTCTGGCGCATCATGAAGCCCAATGGCGGCGGCCAGCCCAGCGGCGATCTGGCAAAGGCCATCGAGCAAACCTTCGGCTCCTTCGAGAACTTCAAGAATCAGTTCAATGATGCCGGTCTGAAGCGCTTCGGCTCGGGCTGGGTCTGGCTGGTTCTGGATAAGCAGGGGAAGCTGCAGGTAATCTCGACCGCTAACCAGGATAGCCCCTACATGGATGGTCTCTATCCTGTGATGGGGAACGATGTCTGGGAGCATGCTTACTACCTGAAGTACCAGAATCGCCGCGCTGATTACTTGAATGCCTGGTGGAACGTGGTCAACTGGGAGGAAATTGAGCGCCGCTACGCCGAGGGCCTGAGCCAGCAGAAGCAGTAACCCAGCACGGCGCTTTCTCCCTATTCCCACTGTGGAACATTCCAGGGAGGTTGCCAGTCGGGTCTGCCTTGACTCGACTGGCAACCCTCTTTTTTATTGAGCCTCTTCACAGGATAGCCTGGCATAGGCGCGACAACGCTCAGTCGGCGCTCTGGTGAAAACGCTGCCCTCTCCTGTGAGCAAGGGACCTGAAACCCAAAGGCGGCTGGATGTAGGATGATGGTAGTGAGAGAGCGACGGACAGCATTGAGCAAATCTTTGGGTGACCTTGAGCTATTCTTGAGGTTTTTCTGCTACACTACCCCTAAAGCGATGAGCTTGCTGTGCCTGGCTGTGGTAAGCCAGCCCTTCTTGACTATCCTCATCCCGACCTGTCCCGGCT
>NZ_JADGHT010000500.1 GCF_019683755.1 Thermogemmatispora sp.
TTTTAGAGTCCGGTGGAGGACCTCTTCGACGCTGTCGGTGCCGAAGTAGGCTAGCACGCGTTGACGTAGGGTTGTGGGGGGACTGATGCCTAGTTCGGCGTGAAAGACTGCCGTCAGCACTTGGTGGCCAAGCTGGTTGGCCCCTTGGACGCTGTCCTGCCAGTGGCTCGAGTGCCAGGTGCGCCCGTCGGGTCCCCTGGCCCCGGTGGCGGCGCCGGTTCCGCAGATGACGGCGACTCCGCTGTGGGTGGGGCTGTCCATGCAAGCGGCGTGCAGGACGCCCAGGGCGTCGTTCTGGATCAGGAGTCGTCGCCCGTAGCCGCGGGCGCGCATGGCTGCCTCTAATAGGGCAAAGTCTTCTGGCCAGTCGGCACCTGCCATGTTGAAAACGGCAGCTTCCAGGTTGCTCGGTCTGCAGCCGGCTTGCTTGAGCGCCGCCTCGACCGCCCGTTCGATTTCTCGCAGGGCGGCTGGTTCGCCCTCGCTGGCTTGCTCTCCCCGGGGAACGTGGTAGATGTCCCCGCAGCCAGCTCGTCCCCAGCCGCGAATCCGGCCATCGAGGGTGGCCACCAGAGCCAGCGTCTTGGTGTTGCCTCCATCGACTGCGAGCACACATTCCCTCATGGTTCTCCCTTTCCTCTTCCTCTTTGGGTTAGTTAGTATGAGTTAGTGTAGGAGCCGCTCGGGGAGGTGGGCGCGATGGGCGGCAGCCATCTCGTCGTAGAGGGCTTCTGCTTTGCTCAGTGAGAGGACGAGGGGATGGCTGGCTAGGGCTCGGATGGCATCGCGGCGATTGCCGTGCCAGGCTGCTTCGGCGGTGAGGGCCTGGTATTCGGCTAGTTGGTTGATGAGGCCACGCAGGTGGGCTGGTAGTGGCTCGTGGACTAGTGGGGTGACCCCGTGACGGTCGACGTAGCCGACGAGTTCGACAACGCGGTCGTCTGGTAGTCCAGGCAGGGCACCCTGGTTGGGAACGTTGACGTACCAGAGTTCGCCGCGGTCGTTGTAGATGGCGTCCATGACATCGATGGCAAGCTCGAGTTCGTGCAGTCCCCCGCGTGAGCGCGCTGGGTCGAGCTCTGGAACTTCTCGCTCGGCCTGCTCACGGTAGTGGGACCAGTAGTCGGGGACGCTGGCCATGATATCTTGGGCGCGGGTGGTGGCTTTGGCTTGTAGTTCGGCTAGTAGCTCGTCCTTGTAGTAGTAGTACTGCAGGTAGTGATTGGGGAGCGCTTGCATGGTGATTGCCAGACGTAGCTGTCGCAGGGTGTAGCGGAGTTCAGGGTCGGTACTCTCTTCGCCTTCTGGGTGCTCGCGGCGCAGGCGCTCATAGGCCTCTTCCAGCAGTGGGAGGAAGTCTTGGCCCTCATAGCGCGGGTTGAGTCCCCAGGAGCCATGATTGAGGCCGCGAAAGCGTACGCTCAGTTGGGCGGGGTCAAGACCGGCGTAACGCGCAAAGCGAGCGGTGTCCATGATTGGCCCCTCGCAGAGGGAGATGGTTGGGATGGCGCTGTGGTGGGTTACGGCTTCCGAAATGATGTTGATGGGGTTGGTGTAGTTGAAGAGTCGTGCCTGTGGGCAGACGGCTTCCATGTCGGCGATGATCTCTTGCATCACGGCAATGCTGCGCAGAGCCATGAAGAAGCCTCCTGGCCCCTGCGTCTCTTGGCCGATGATGCCGTGCTTGAGGGGAATGCTCTCGTCAAGGTGCCTGGCTTCGAATCCTCCTGGCCGGTAGCTCGTGAGAACGGCGTCACAGTCTCGCAGTCCGGCGCGCCGGTCGGTAGTGATGGCGATGGTCAGGTCGAGGCCTCGGGCGCGCGCTAGTTTGTGGGCAATGGTTTGGACAATCCTGAGGTGTTCTTCGTTCAGGTCGATCAGGACAATCTCGGAGCCGTTGAAGTGCTCCCCTTGGGCGATGAATGAGGCCATTGTGCCAGCGGCTCGTGTGCTGCCGCCTCCGATGTAGGCAAGTTTGATACGGGCCACGGTCTGCTTTCTTCCTCCCCCTGGGCTGAACTGATCTAGACAACTAGATGATTCTAGTATACACTACCCTGTCTAGCTTCGTTTAGCTCAGCCCTCTCATCGTCTGTCTGATTGCTTTAGGGTGCTAGTCCAGGCTTCTGTTTGGGGGATGTCCTGGGTTACTCTCATTGTTGTGGGTGGGGGCGAGATCTGTGTTAGTAGTTGTCTTCCAGGTGGCTCTTACGAGGGCTGGGAGAATCTCGCCCGCCTTGCCGCGCAGGTCATAGAGTCGACCTGGTTTGAGTCCGTAGGGGGTCTCTTCCTCCAGCAGAGGTGTGCTTTCGGGGTTGATGACGGCTACGATTGCTCCTGCTCTGAGGGCGGTGTGGGGTAGTGAGGCCGTTGGCTCGACAATCCCTGAGGTGCCGACTACGAGTAGGATATCGCAGCTGAGCACGGCTTGCAGGGCCTGGTAGTAGGTCTGTTCGGGTAGTAGCTCGCCGAACCAGACGACGTCAGGCCTCAGGTAGCTGCCGCAGCGGGGGCAGCGAGGGGGAATTTCTTCTCCACTGGGGGGGTCTGGGT
>NZ_JADGHT010000076.1 GCF_019683755.1 Thermogemmatispora sp.
ACACGGAATATCGGCGGCCGCGGCAGATGGGTATAAGAGACCGGCGTTGACCAGTGCCGGCGCCGACGCTACCGGACACCTGGCCACTGCCTGCCCTGGTCCCACTGGCCACCGTGGGGCCAGTAGCGGTATAGCCCATGACCTCCACCTCTACTTTCACCTCTACCGGCTTTCCCGCCGTCTCGCCAAGAGGCGTAATCACAATAGTACCACTATAGCGCTGCGAGCCTGCTAGACGACTGCTGTCGACCCGGACGCGTACCAGCGTACTCATCCCATCGAAGCGGGTCTGATCAACTATAATCCACGGCTCCACCGGTTGGATCGTCCCCTGGACCACTGATCCCTGATTGCCTGTAATGGTAAGCAACATAGGGGCGGTAAGACCCGGATACACCTGGCCAAAATTAATCGTGGCTGGGCGTACGATCATGAGAGGAGCTTTACGAGCGGAACGTGCGGGTGAACGCCCACGCGTCGTCTCAGAACTAGCAGTGACCGTCGTGCTGGCGAGCTTCTGAGACTTCGTGCGCAGATGGGCATCAGGCCCCATGATCAGCTGAACCAGCCGTTCGACGCCAAGCTCAGGATCGCCAGTTGTTGCTCGTAAGCGGCGCACCTTGCGCGCTAAATCGCTCTCCCCGATCTCCTCCAGCCATGATTCGATCTCTCCGTTAAACAGGTAGTCAGCCCCTTCCTCGGGAAAGCGAGCGCACAGCTCTGCCAACTCTTCAGGCGTCGTTGCCTCCTGCCCATTCTCAAATGGCAGCGTTCCCACGCGGAAGAGGGCCCGCCGGAAAACAGCCACGCTCGGATAGCGATCGTTTGGGTCAAGCGAAGCTGCTTTCTCTAAAGCCCGCGCTACGGTTGGTGAGATCGCTGGATTCAAAGTGCGTGCATCTGGCAGACCAAAGCCTTTCTCAGGCAGTGAGCCTGTTAAGAGCTGAAAAAGTGTCACTGCCAGCGAATAGATATCTGAACGCTGATCAGTTTGGGCGCTGCCATACTGCTCAGGAGGAGCAAAACCAGGAGTACCTAGCAACTGCGTATCCTGCGAGGAAGAACGACGTACCAGTCGCGCGATACCGAAGTCGATTAACTTGATGCGCCCATCGCGACGCAGCATAATATTGCCGGGCTTCAGATCGCGGAAAATCACCGGCGGCTGTTGACTATGCAGATACTCCAACACGTCGCAGAGTTGACGCGCCCAGCCCAACACGCGCCGTTCAGGAAACGGCCCCCCATTCTCCTCCAGCAGCTCCTCCAGCGTTTTCCCATCGATGTATTCCATCACCAGAAAATGACGCTCACCCTCGCTGAAGAAGTCGGTAAAGGCGGGCAGGTTAGGATGGCTGAGGCGCGACAAGATGGTAGCCTCCGCCAGAAAGTTCTCCAGAGCCTTTCCCTGCTCGCTAGGCGGCACAGAAGAGAGGCTCATCTCCTTCACCGCACAAATTTCGCCCCGCTTCGTGTCGCGCGCCTGGTACACTGCTCCCATGCCACCCTGACCGATCACGCGTAGGATAATGTAGCGCTTGTGGAGCAGGGTATTGCGTCCCAGGCGTCCCGTCTGGGCATTTCCCTGACCATTCTGTGAACTGATGGGACCGATGGCGAACCCCCTGTCTCTCCTCACACAAACATCGAAGCCGTGGTCCACTGCTGGCGTCAGGCCGGCTCAGGCTCGCCGCTTCTTGTGCTCCCTGCCAGCCTGGTCAGACCGGGCAGAGGACCTGCAGCGCCTTCTTAGCTCTCGTGCATTCCAGTATAGCATACCATTTATGGGAGATACTACCTATGCTGGACGCTATTGATACAAGTAAATTCGCGCTGCATGGTACAATCAGCATAGACCCTCTCAGACGTCCGACCGCCATTCCTGGCGTAGGAAAAGAGCAAGGCCCTGAATGCCTATTCAACTTTATCATACTGTAGAAAGGCCAAATCTGATAAAAGCAAAAATTGAGAATATCAGACAATTCAGGTTGAGCTGACAGAGAAGGTAGATCAAGATTCGAGCTGATTCATCAATGCGGGAATCTACTGTGAGGCACGGTGGAGATGTGGTAAGGGAAGCGGCTCGCCTCTCTGGCTTCAAGCAGAGACAGGAGTATGATGAAGAGCAAGCTGATCATCGAGACTGCTCAGCCGGCGCACTCATTGCCACATCTCCGGCGCTCACTGCAGGCGACGCTCCTCAGCCTGACGCTGCTCGTGGTCGGGACTGCAGTGTTCACCTGGCAGCTTGTCAGTGGTGGGAGGGACAGCCAGGCCAGCAGCGCTAGTGTGCTGGGACCGCCAACCTTACCTGCAGCCACGGTCAATCGTATTCTTGCATCAACTCCAATGGCTGGGACTGGTGAGGTGGTTGAACAGGCTGCTCGCCAGACAAATATTGATGACGCCTTTGCGCTGGCCGTCTGGTATGTCGAAACTAACCAGGGTGCGGCGGGAGTTGGCCTGGGCGACCATAATCCTGGGGGAGTGCGTGCCAGCCCAGGCTATCCAAGCGATGCCGGTGGCTACACTATCTACCCTTCCTATGCCGCGGCTATTCAAGACTGGTTTTCCATTGTGCAGCAGCGCTATATTGCACGCGGGCTAACTACGGTCTATCTCATTGCCGGTCCCTACGTTGGGACCTCTAGTTCAGGTTCATGGGCTGCTAAGGTCATGAATTTGATGGCCCGCTATCGCAGCGAAGCCCCACCGCCGACACCGACGCCGACTCCAACGCCCGCCACCTTGAAATACAGGATTGCGACGACCCTGCAGAACAAGACTGCGCAGCAGACGCCTACAGAGCGAGAGGATAGCGTACCGATCGGTGCTTCCGCTGCTGCCTCTCCTGGAGCCACAGCCTCCTCCCTCGCTGACAAGCCGAGCAGGTCAGCAGAGAAAAGCACTTTCATCGTGGTGATCTTAGGCTTAGGCTTTGCATTGGCGTTAGCCGTGGGAGCCCTCTGGTTAAGCCGCCGCCAACGTCTACTGCTCCTCGAAACCGCTACTGCCAGCGCGCGGCCCGCTGCAGAGCCGGTTACCGAAACGCTGGTGCTTGCCACTGTGCCAGCCTCAACAAGCCCAGCCATAGCTTTCAGCCCTGGCTTGACAGCTCCGCTCTTCGAGCGCAAGACAGACGCACTCTTTCATTGGGAGCTACCAGGGGAGCTACCAGCCCGACAAGAGAAGCAAGAGCGTGCTCTCAGCACCGCGCCTGCGGCAGCCTCCTGGTCCGGTCCTTTCTTACGCCGGCCAAAGCTGGAGCCAATGGCCTCAGCCGGTGCTGTACCGTTGCTGGCCGGACGTGGTGCAGGTCCAGGCAGCGGCCTCTTAAGCCGCTATGGCTCAGGTCACCCAACGACTACCGGCGCGCTGCCTCTTCAGGACTGAGTCCAGCTCTTTGGAGTCGCCGCACCCTCGTTTCAGACTGTCCGCATAGCGAGTGCAGGCCTCGCTAGCTGACTTTCGCCAACAGCCTCTTGCCTACTTGACGGGAAGCTGCAGATATGCTATCCTTCACTGTGCAGTGCTACCGCAGCACCCAAAGCAAGCTCGGGGCCGCGGCACACTGTCAGGTTGGGTGACTAGCTCAATCGGTAGAGCAAGCGACTCTTAAGTGCGCCGTTGCGCTCACTGCGTCCCTGTCGGGACAGACCCGACGCCACTGGAGCAGATGTGGCTAAAGCACCATCTTACCTCGCGCCGAAAGGTGGCGGGGGACAACAGCATGATGGAAAAGTCGCTGCTTAAGAATAGTGGCTTCTGATCGCTCTTCCTGAATGTGACCACTTGAGGCCGAGCAGGGAAGAAGTGCGACTGATGCCAATTCATGGCAGCGGCAGCTAGGCCGTATATGGTCAAGCCCGCAAAGGGTTGAATCCCTCAATGGCCTGCCTCGGAGTCGTCAGCTGTGATTAGGAGGGCTGACGAATGCTCCCTCCAGGTAGGCGATTCTGCCAAAGGGAGACCTACGTACGGAGCGGGGCGCGGTGGGAACTACGGGATCACCTAAAAGCTGCAGGGAGTGCTGTGCTGCCGCACCAGCGGTCGAGGCTCCTAGCCCTTGTAGCTCATGGTGACGGAGCGCCCATAGTACTCAAAGGATCAGCGTAATGGCTGATACACGGGGAAGGGGCGCAGGAGAAGCGTCTCTCAAAGCGCTTCTCTGGAGAGCCGGATGCATCGAAAGGTGCACGTCCGGTTCGGGAGGGGATAACCAGCACACTCAAGGTAGAGGTCGACCTCGTTGCCGACTGTAAAGCTGTGCTGGCTGTCTGCTTCACTCGCTAGGTTCAGGGTTCGAGTCCCTGGTCACCCACTCTTTCTCTATCAGTGCACGGCCCAAACCAAACACATGATGTTCACACTGAGATAGAGAGCCGGAAGTGGTCATGAAGAGAAGTTTTCCACTTCCGGTTTGTGTTTATTTTTGTGCCCCTACGCTGTGAGCCGGCAGGTGTGGGCCAAGCGGCCACCCTATCCTTGGCTCCATTGTACCCGGCTTCCCCCTCCTTCAGTTCGCCAGCCTCCTCGTTGCCAGCACCAGTCTGACACTATCCACCTCTGCGGTAAGAGAGCGCCTGGCGCCTCCTTCCACAGCTCAGCTATCTCCACTCCCATCTTGACAGCCTTGCCGACGCGCGTTAGTATATAAACAAAGATTTATACAAAATCGTCTGCGCACGCAAAGAAGGATCGACTTGGACAGATCGAATGACTGGCGCGAACTGAAAACCATGATGAAAGCGCTGGCGGACCTCGTGCGCCTGACAATCATCTATCACCTGGCACGGAAGCAAGAGATGACCGTCACTGCGCTCACCGATGCGCTAGAGATCAGCCAGCCGCTGGTCTCCTGGCATCTGCGGAAGCTGCAGCGTGCTGGGTTAGCACGTATGCGCCGTGCCGGACGTCAGGTCTACTGTTCTCTGGATAGAGAGCGCTTTCAGTATTGTCTGCAGCGGCTGCAGCAACTGGTCGATCCCGGGTTCGTGCTGGCAACGCTGCCCGTCGGGAATCTTCCCAAGGCGGAGACGGCGGTTGAAGTCAACCTGGAGGAGTAACCGGTGTCTGTCGTCTACTGGCTGGCACGTGGGACGAGTACGCTCGCAGGGCGCACACCCCGGCCCTTGCGCCATGCTCTCGGGGCGGCACTTGGAACGGCAAGCTATCTGGCCTGGCGCTCAAAACGCCAGGTGACACAGCGCAACATGGCCCAGGTTTTGGGCCGCCCCCCGAGCGATCGGAGCGTACGCCGGCTGGCACGGGCTTCCTGGAGCAATTACGGACGCTACGCCTCGGACTTCTTGAGCTTCGCTCATCTCGATATCGAGGCCATTGAACGGCAAGGACGCGATCTGACGCGAGGAGCTTCCTCCTGGCGCGAATACCTTCAGCAGGCGCTCCAACCTGGCCGCGGCGTGATTCTCACGACTGCCCATTTTGGCAATTGGGACCTGGCAGGTGCAATTATCGCTCGCGAAGTGCCCTTCTCTGCCATCGCCGAAACCTTCGCTGATCCACAGCTCAATGCTCTGGTGCAAAAACAGCGCCAGGATAAGGGCATCGCTATTATCCCGATGGAACGTTCAGTCCGACCGATGTTGCGTGTGCTGCAGCAAAACCAAATGCTGGCTATTGTCATAGATCGTCCGTTGACAGAGGATGAGGGCGTTCCTGTCAGATTCTTCGGGCGAACGACATATGTACCGGCTGGTGCGGCAAGGCTGGCTTTAAGGACAGGCGCGGCGATTATGTCCGGCTTCGTCTGGTATGGCAGAAAGGGACAATACTATATGCGCGCCTTTCCCCCCGTCTTCCCTCAACCCGGGGAGAACCGCGAGGCCGAAGTCGTGCGCCTGACCCAATGTATCTTTGATGCTCTGGAGGAGATGGTCCGTAGCTATCCCGATCAGTGGTATATGTTTCGTCCATTCTGGCCGGCCACTGATCCCTAGGCTGGTGGCCAACGACCAATCTGCCTGATGGCTCTCTGCAGTCGTAGTGAGATAGCTAGCGATTGTAAGGTGCTCCGGTATAGCTGCAGATTGAACGACAGGCAAAACCGTTGGACAGCCTCCCCAGATGGTGCTAGAGGCCGGATGGACTGGAATACAAGACATGAGCATGGACTCCTGACACAGGCGGCTCTGAGCAAGAGAGCAGGCCAGCATGAGAGCAAGAGGCATACAACGATCTACAGGAGTGCACAGGGTTACGTCTGAAAGCGTAGGCGACGCACGAGGCCTACGGGACCTATGCGGCTGCAAGCAGCAGTCTGGGCAAAGTACTCCAGGGCAGCGGATCTGGATATGAAGAGGAATGCACTCCTTAAGCCAGAAAACGACGAAGATGTATCTACTATTTCGCCTTGCCGCCGTCATTGTCCCGCGCCTGCCGCGTCGTTGGCTATCTCCGCTCAGCGTGCTGCTGGGCTGGCTTGCCTGGATGATTGCCATAAAAGCCCGTCGGCAGGCCACCGCCAATATGCTTCATGTGTTGGGGCCAGAGGTACAGGTCACGCGCCGCGGACGTCGGCGTCTCAGGCGCACCGTACGCCAGATGTTTGTCAATAATGTACGTAACTATCTAGAAGGCTTTTGCTTGCCCTACGTACCAGTCGAAGAAATTGTCGATAACATCATTCCTGGCGGAGAGGAACACCTGGCAGCCGCCCTGGCTCAGGGCAAAGGAGTACTGATTGTCTCTGCCCACTTTGGCCCCTTCGACTATCTGAGCCAATGGCTGGTTGCCCGCGGCTATGAGCTGGTGATCCCGGTCGAGCAGCTCAAGGACCGGCGTATGCTCGAACTGATGCTGAACCTACGCTGTAGCCACGGCATCAAGTATCTGCCCGTAGGCAATGGCACGACGATGCGCGCGATCCTGCGCACATTGCGCCAGAATCAGCTTGTGCTGATCACCGCCGACCGGGCTATCGTGGGCCAGAGCGTCGAGGTCCCTTTCTTCGGAGCTCCGGCTCGCCTGCCAGGAGGACCAGCCTTGCTGGCCCAGCGCACAGGCGCGGCTCTCGTCGGCGCCTTTGGCTGGCGTCTCAAGGGAACTCGCATGCAGGGAGAATTTACGCCAATCTCGCTGGCGCTTCCCGAGGAGGAGCGGCAGAACCCGGATGCTCTCATGCGCTCGATTGTCCAAGTCATGGAGCGCTATATTCGTGCCCACCCCGAGCAGTGGCTTGTCTTTGCTCCTGTCTGGTCAGACCAGACGAGCAACCAGGCAGCTACGACCGCTCTGGCAGCAGACTCAGAAGATCAAGGACAGGGACACCGGATCAGGGGGGAAGAAAGTGGAGAACAAGAGGGCATCGTTGGCTGCCAATAGAGGTCGTCCAGTGAATGGCCATAGAGCAACCATCTCAGCCCATCTCCTCGAGAGGGGCACCTTCTCCACACCTTCTCACTCGCTGTTGAAGGAGTAGTATGGCTAGACGTATGAGCAACAGGATGACTGAGGATTTACGGCCCGCTGGCCTGGCTAAACGATTGCTAGGCCGCCATCGGCAGATGACGGCTGCCGAAGCCTCTCTGGCCGGAAAACTAGGCAGGGCCGATGTCCATATTCATAGTACTTGCAGCGACGGTACAGCTACGATAGAAGAGATCCTGGAGTATACTGAGCGCTTCAGCGACCTGGATGTCATTGCCATCACGGATCACGATGCCATCGATGGTTCGCTGCGCGCCCGCGATCTATGGGCCAAGGGCCATTATCGCTTTGACTACATTGTCGGCGAAGAAGTCAGCACACGCGAGGGGCATCTCCTGGCGCTCTTTATCGAGCAGCGCATTCCCCCCGGGTTAAGCATGGAAGAGAGCATCGCCCTCATCCATGAACAGGGCGGATTAGCTATCGTGGCCCATCCCTTGCATCGCCTCTTCCGCCATAGCTGTCAGCGCGAAGTGCTTGATCGCCTGACCAGCTCAAGTACTGTTCAGCTCGACGGCATCGAGACCTGGAATGCCAGTTTCTGTGGCATCTACGCTAATCAGGTGGCTATGCGCACCAATCGCAGGGTCTATCGCCTCCCAGAGGTAGGGAATAGCGATGCTCATACCCTCAATGCCATCGGGCGTGGCTGCACCTGGTTCGAAGGAAGAACAGCCCAGGATCTGCGTACCTCACTGCTGGCCGGTACCACCGCCCCTGGGGGGCGGCTCTGGCAAATGTATGATTATCTCCAACTAGCTCAGTATCACTTTAGCAAGCGGAATCAGAAGAATCGCCGTGTCTTTGCGGCTTGAAGTGCGCAGAGCCTTCCTTTTGGTAGAGGCAAGCTCTTGCGAAAGTCTGGTAAAATGTTGTATGGCGCCTTTGGCTGAGTAGGAGGGGACCGTGGCCGGGCTTGCGTAAGGTCCAGGGGATAGTCGCGTCTCTACAACATTGTAAGGCAGGGAGCGACTCGTGAAAATAGGTCTCGTGACTCCATACGACTGGAGCTATCCTGGTGGAGTGCGTGAACATGTCCGCCATTTGGCGCATGAATTTCGCAAAATGGGTCTGGAGGTGCGCATCCTTGCCCCGGTCTCGGGAGATGATGAGCGGCTGGCTGAGGAGCAAGTCTATAAGATGGCCGGGGCTTCTCCCGTTCCTTTTAATGGTTCAATTGCGCGTGTGGCGCTGAACCCCTATCTCGGTCGGCGCGTGCGCTCTGTACTGCAGCACGAGCGCTTTGACATTATTCACCTCCATGAGCCGTTGATTCCGGGTTTGCCGCTGGCTGTGCTGCGTTTCTCGCGTGCGATTAACGTAGGAACATTTCACGCCTTTGCTGCTGCCAGGATCACCTCCACGCCCTATCTGGCCTATGCATCGCTGCATCCTTTCCTGCGCCCTTACTTTCGCCGGCTGGCCGGGCGCATCGCCGTTTCACCGGCGGCCTACCAGTTTGTCTCACGCTACTTTCCGGCGGACTATCGCCTGATCCCGAACGGGATCGATCTGGAACGTTTCAACATCTGGAACCAGCCTTTGCCCTGGTTCATGGATGGGAAGCGGAACATCCTCTTTGTCGGGCGGTTTGAGAAGCGCAAGGGCGCCAAGTACCTGTTACGCGCTATCCCCATGATCCGCGAGCGCTATCCCGACACACGGTTTATTCTCGTGGGTGAAGGCGGGTTGAAGCGCGGTTTCGAACGCTTTGTTGAGAAGCAGGGCTGGCAGGACGTGGTTTTTGTAGGCCGCGTCTCAGCGGAAGAACTACCACGTTACTTCGCCAGCGCTCACGTCTTCTGCGCGCCCTCGATCGGCGGCGAGAGCCTGGGCGTGGTCTTGCTGGAGGCAATGGCCTCCGGTGTGCCCGTGGTGGCCAGCAACATCGAGGGCTATGCCACAGTCATCACACATGGCCTCAATGGCCTCTTAGCGCCCCCACGCGATAGCCTTGCGCTGAGCATGGCCATCTGCCGCCTGCTGGAAGATGAGCCGCTGCGGCGCCGCCTGGTTGAAGCTGGGCTACAAACAAGCCAGCAATATGCCTGGCCGCGGATCGCCCGCCGTGTGGTGGACTACTATCAGGAGCTGCTGGAGGAGCGTCAGCTACTCCATACCCTGCGCGAGCGGGAGCCGGTCTAGCCTGATCCTCTGCGGCTACCGCCCCACCGCGAGAGCGCTGCAGCCCGGCCAGCTCCTCCACCTGGTACCGGCCAGAACATCGGCCAGGGGAGCAGGCCCGCAGGTCGTCCGTTGATCGGTTCTTCGTCCCGGCTGGGGACGGAGGGACTGCCAATCTGGGGGCACAGGTAGCAAAGAGGCCGTCCCTGTGTCCGGCCTTAGCTCAATGCCGGCTTTGTTCGCTGATCGGCGACGCTTCTCATCGCTGGATGACCCGCGCTGTGCAATGGTGGCACGGCGTCGCCTTCTCTTGTGCTCTTCGCTTCGCTCTGGCCTTTGTCCAAAGGAATGGCCAGAGGCCAGATCACTGCTCGTTTCGTTTCATTTCGTTTCGTCCGGTAGTGCGTATCTACATCATTGAAAGCGGCTCTCCAAGACAGGCTCGCCGCCAAAAAAGAGCTAGTCCGAAGAGGGCCAGGTATGGTACAATAAAGATATGTTAAGCAGACGCATCCAGCAACAAGTTCGACTCCTGGTGGCTTTCATTATCAGACCGCTGGCCAACCTTGGCGTGACTCCAAATATGTTGACGCTCGTCGGGCTGTTGCTTAGCGGCTTAACAGCCCTGGTGATTGCGCAGGGGTACCTGGTGGCAGGCGGTTTGCTGGTGTTGTTTGCTGGCATTTTCGACATGTTCGATGGGGCCGTGGCTCGCGTTCGCCAGGCTGCCACGACCTTTGGCGCTTTCTTCGACTCGACTCTCGACCGCTATTCGGAAAGCATCATTCTCTTTGGGTTGCTCTGGTACGTGTTGCAGCGGCCAGATCTCCATGAGCAGCTCTGGCCCTTTGGCCATGAGCAGCTCTGGATGATTGTCCTGGTGTTTGTCGCTGTCGTCGGCTCACTGATGGTTAGCTATACTAAGGCGCGCGCCGAAGGTCTGGGGCTGGAATGTAAAACAGGATTGCTTGCCCGCCCCGAACGTGTCGTCATTCTGGCCATTGGCCTGATTGCGGGTATTGAGATCTGGGCACTGGTTCTGCTGGCGGTTTTCTCCCAGGTGACCGCCCTTGAGCGCATGTTCTACGTTTGGCGCATCACACGCCGGCAGGAGCGCGAGCGCCCCGCGCCTCAGCTGGCTCCTGCCCCCACAACGCTCGCCAGTGATCAGGAGAGCAGTGCCCGCCTCAACCGCGATCGCGAGCGCCGCGCGCGGTTCCTGGGCCGGGGCCGGGCCGGCGAGGCCCAAGAAGCACCCGCTCACCCCGTTCCCAGCCATGTTCCGCCTCTCAGTGGCGGTATGCAGCAACAAGAGTGAATCCAAGCTTTGCGAACGGTGTAGAGGAGATCGGGATCGGACGTGCATGTAGCGTGAGGTGCCTGTCGCAAGAAGCGAAGGACAGGCAGGGCGGATAGATGGCGGCGCGCATCCGCCCATCTTTGCAACGCGGATCGGTGAAAGTACGGCGTGCATCCTATATGCTTACTCTTTGTTGTCTTGCCTTTTCCCGAGCACCCGTTGAGGTAGAGCAGACGATAGGCGAGCAATGACGGCGTCCATTCGCCCTGGCAGTTCTGTGCGTCAAGTACCTCTCCACACGATCGCCTGCGCTCCGGTCCCGAATTAGTGAGACTGGAGATCTTTTTGTGACAAGAGAACATTCGCAGCCAGAGAAGAGCGACGTTGATGTGTCCGTCGCAAAGGAAGCATTTGCCTCCGAAGACGCAGCAACTCCTGCTTCTCTAGAGCCTACTGCGCCCCCCGGGGCGCAGCTGCCGGAGGGTACCGTGGAAGGGCAGAAACAACCACCTGAACGGGAGAGTACGGACGCGGCCCCTGGCTATGAGCTTCCGTCTCAGACGGGGGCTTCCTCCCAACGCATCCAGGAAAGCGTCGCTGCCTACTCACCCGCTGAACCCCTTTCCGCCTTTTCCACTCCCTCTACACCACCTGCACAGGAGGCCTTTGCGACGCGGGATGAGGAGCCTTCCCCGCTCATGGAGGGCTTTCTGCCGTTCAGCGAGGGGAATGTTCGCCCCTTCAGTGAGTTCATTGAGGAGTTCCGTCAGGCTGAAGAAGCTCGCCAGGCCGCTACCTTCGAAGCGGTGCACGAGGCCCTGGATGCCCTGAGTACCTTGAATACCCTGGGCAATCTCACCTCGCCTGCTGAAGATGAGAGCAGCTCCTCTGCTGCGCTGTCGGCCTCTTCTGGACCGCTCTCGCCACTCCCTACGGTGGCTATCCCCGGGCGCCTCTCCTTCGTGGAGAGCAGCAGCAGCATCACAGTCAGCTCGTTTGCTACTGGTGAGATGCAGGCCGAGTCGCTGGCACCGGCACCATCCTCCGAGACTACTCCAGGGGCGGAAGGTGGCGCCGCGCAGGAACAGCCTGAGCCGGCCTCTCCTGCCGCAGAAGAGCGCTCGGCAAAGGTTGAAGAGGAGCCACAGTCGGTAGCCCAAACATCGCAGACTTCTCAGGCCCCAGCGGCTCCTGAGAAGCCAGCGGAGCGCCCGCCCTCGCCGCTGCTGCGCCCGGCTACGCGCATTCGTTTACCTCGCTATGGGCGCCTGCGCGAGCCGTTTGTCGAGGAGCGCCTCCCCTCTGAGAGCGAAAAAAGCACTGAGGAGGAGAGCCAGCCAGCCGCTGCCGCCAGCACTCAGGCTGGTGGCGAGCCTGCCCCCGCCTCTTCTGGCCCGGGCACCGGCGAGAGTGGCAGCGCCGAGACCACTGCGCCCGCTAGCGAGGAGGGACCAGTTACCCGCCCCGCACGCCGCTATCGCTTCGATCGCCCAGCAACAGCGGCCAACAGCGCTATGTTCCTGGTTAATTCGTCTCAGCAGTCGACGTCACCTGAGCAGCAGCGCGAGACGGGGGAGAAGCTCGCTGCTGCTGGCACCTCTGCCGTCCAGGAGGAGCGTCGACCCGAGATTGAGCAGTCCCAGATGGTGGCCGCTCCCAGCCAGCCCCTCGAAGAAACTTACCCTCTCTCGTCTCGTGAGATGCTGAACGAGCAGAGGGTCGAGGAACAGCGGAGCAAGCAGCAAAGCAAGAATAACCGGCAACAAGAGAAAGAAAAGGAAGAGGAGCAGCCGGCTGCCCCTGTGGCATTGCCAGTGCAGCCGACGGCCAACGGCGCCAGGCCGGCGGCTCAGGAGACCCAGGTTCCTGCCCCTGAAGATCTGCCTCCCCTGGAGTACTCTGAGATTCAGGCGGCCACCTCACGCCGGCGCCGCCGCCGTCGTTCCAAGTCGGCGGCTGCCGCCTCCGCGCCCGCGCCGGCCACTGAGCCGACGCCACCCCCGATCGCTCCGCCGCCTATGCCGGTCTCACCGGTCACTGTGCCGCCCGTGACCCAGCCGGCGTCGGCATCGGTCTCGCAGCCGACAGCTCCTGCCGGACTCTACCATATTATCTCCGGCACTACTATGAACCAGATGAATCTGGGCAACGAGTTCGGAGGTCCTTTCATGGCGCCAGAACCTTCGCCCGCACGCGGCAGCGTGGCTGTGCGCGAAGCTGGTGTGCGCCCTTCACGCTCCGATGTGCAGCGGAACAATGTAGTTTATCCTAATAACCGTGGAAATGATCCCATGGCTCAGTTCGCCAATACGGTCGTACAGGCTATTCAGTCGCAGACCGACCGCATTGTGGCCGAACTGCGCCGCACTCACCAGTCGCCTACCAATGTTTCGGTCTCAATTCCCCCTCCGCCCTCGACGGAGCGGGTAGGGGTCTTCGTCGATGTGGCTAATCTGCTCTATTCGGCGCGTACGCTGCGGCTAACCATTGACTTTGGCAAGCTGCTCGACTTCCTGCGCGGCAATCGCCGCTTGGTGCGGGCCCACGCCTATTGCCCGACTAGCCCGCAGCCCGGCGATGAGCAAATGTTCCTCCAGGCTGTCAAGGGCCTGGGGTACCGCATTACGACGAAGAACTATAAGACGTTCTCCAGCGGTGCGAAGAAGGCTGATCTCGATCTGGATCTGTGCATGGACGTGGTGCGGCTTGTGGAGAGCCGGGCTGTTGACTGTATTGTTCTGGTCAGCGGCGATAGCGATTTTATGCCAATGCTCGATTACTGCTCCGATCACGGCGTGCGCGTCGAGGTGGCGGCCTTCGATGAGGCCATGTCTGCCACGTTGCGCCAAAGCTGCGACCTGTTTATCAATCTCTCAGTGCTGGAGGAGATCCGCGCCTGAGAGCGTCTCAGGGAAGCGCCGAACGGCCGTCCCGTGACGGCTGGCTTCTTCTCGCTTGGAAGAACGTTATAACACAGCTAGCATACTAACTAAGCACACCAGCGCGGCGGTGAGGAGCAAGGGACTCAAGCCGAGAACCTCTTCCCTCCTCACCGCTTTTCTGCGCCTATCTGCTCCATCTCTATGGCTTCTGCTCCAACCCTCGTGCCCTCGGCTGTGTGAGATGTCCCAGTCCAGCGGCGTATAATTGACATGGAACCGCTGTGAGGTCTGTTCCGCTGCCCGGTGCTATCCCACCAGAACAGTCGTGCCGTGCTGTCCTGGTTTGCTGATGCTCTGCTCATGCATGGATTGCTACCTGTTTTTTTGTATGACGACAGTGGAGGCAGAGCGTCTTATTTGTTTGTGGTGCACCGCTACAATAACAGGAAGAGAGCTTTCTGCTGACACACTACGTTCTCCGGGGAGAGAAGAAAGGAACGCGCGTATGCGAAAAGGTGGCATTTCAGCCCGCATTGTGGCCCTGCTCGCCTTATTTACTATCCTACTGGCTGCTTGTGGTGGCAGTACAAGCAGTACGGGTGGTAGCTCTGGCACCACGCCAACAGCTCAGACGGCGATCTCGGTGGCCCTGGTCACTGATATCGGCGGTTTGAACGATCGTAGCTTCAACCACCTGGCCTACGTCGGCTACACTAAGGCAATGAATGAATTCCATTTTACGCGCCAGGTGATCGAATCTAAAAACCAGGCCGATTACGTCAAAAATCTGACGCTAGCGGCTCGTAGCGCTGATCTGGTCTTCGCCGTCGGCTTCCTAATGCAGAACGCTGTCGATCAGGTGGCGCATCAGTTCCCCACCAAGAAATTCGCTATTATCGATGGCTGCGCGGTGCCGGCGGGCAAGCAGGATTGCGAAGCGCTGCCCAACGTGGCGCCCCTCTTCTTTAAGGAGCAGGAAGCTGGCTGCCTGGTTGGAGCTATCGCGGCACAGATGGAGCTGGATGGCAAGTCCAAGATTCCTCAACTGCGTGGTCATAATACGATCGGTGCGGTTGGCGGCCTGCCTATTCCTCCCGTGAATCGCTATATTGCTGGCTACAAGTTCTGCGCTAAAAAGGTTGATCCCGGTATCACTGTGGTGATTAACTACTCGCAGGATTTCTCGGCCACCGATAAGTGTAAGGATGCTGCTCTCAGTCAAATTAATCAGCATAATGCCGATATCATCTTCCAGGTAGCTGGTGGCTGCGGTGTGGGTGCTCTCGATGCTGCCGATCAGGAGGGGGTCTTTGGTATCGGTGTTGACGCCGATCAGAACTATCTCCACCCGAAGAGCGTCATTACGAGCGCCCTCAAGAAAGTCGATGTTGCCGTCTACGATACGATCAACGACTATGCTCACGGTAAGTTCACCAACAATCCACCGCGCTTTGACCTGGCTCATGATGGTGTCGGCTATGGTACGCTGAGCAGCGTGGTGCCCACCGATGCGAAGAACAAGGCCGACCAGCTCGCTGACCAGATCAGGGCTGGCACGCTAGTGGTTCCTGAGACTATTCCTTCCTGACCTGCGTAGTGAGTGAGTAGCCCGGGCATGACCAGGTCGGGGCGTCGTATCGACGGCGTCCCGATCTGGTCCTTTGTTCTCTCTATTTGCTGCCTCTAGCTCGCCAGTGGCAAGCGGACAACCAGCTCAGCTCGGGGCATGAGAGGTTGGCCTGGCGCGAGGCCTGGGCTTGGACTTTCCTGCCCGCGTCAGGCTATCATCCTGGCCCGGCAGGCGTTCGCTCTGCTCACTTCGCTCTGGCTTCTCCCTTCTTCAAACCCTGCTTGTTTCTGCTCAGTGGCAATGCTATCATTACAAGTCAGTTTTTTGTATGACGGACCGAGCATGTAGCCTGGCAGAAGGCTGGCCGCTCCTTCTTGCCTGGTAATTGCTGATCTGGGAGGATTCGCTCTATGGCCTTGCAGACCGCTCAACCGCGCTCACCTGCTCCTCCGACCTTGGAGGCCAGGTCAACGACCTGGCTGCTCTGGCTGCGCAGGGTTGGCTCTGGGCTAGGGCGCCCACTGCTAGCGCTGGTGCTGGCCATGATCGCCGGCGTAATTGTGATCATGATCACTGCCTCCGGTTCCCTCTTTGACCGCTTCAACGCTGCCTTGCTGGCCTATGGCTACCTCTTCTCGGGAGCTTTTGGCAACGCGGCTAATCTCTCGTTCTCGCTCGTGAATGTAACGCCCCTGATTTTTACTGGCCTCTCGGTGGCCGTTGCTTACCGTGCACGCCTTTTCAATATCGGGGCCGAGGGCCAGTTTGCTG
>NZ_JADGHT010000077.1 GCF_019683755.1 Thermogemmatispora sp.
TTAAATAATGAAAGGTTGAAACATGTAAACATGGATAAGCAAGCTAGCTCTTTATCTGTGGTTATCCCTGTCCACAATGAGGTTGAGAACCTGTCGCTTTTACATCAGAGAATCAGCGCTGTTATGCGTAATATGTCACTTGAGTATGAAGTTGTCTATGTTGATGATGGCAGTACCGATGGCAGTTTCGCCTTGCTGCAGCGGCTGGCGGCGGCCGATTGCGCTGTAAGGGTAGTGAGGCTGAGCCGCAATTTTGGTCAGACGGCGGCCCTGGCCGCTGGAGTGGCCCACAGCCAGGGTGAGGTGCTGGCGCTGCTCGATGCTGATCTGCAGAATGATCCAGCGGATATTCCGCGGCTGCTGACAAAGCTGGAGGAGGGCTATGATTTGGTGAGTGGATGGAGGAGGAAACGGCGAGGAGATGCCTGGCTACGCTGCCTGCTCTCCCGCTTGGCGAATGCCATGATCGCCAGGGCTATTGGTGTGCCTTTACACGATCTCGGCTGCACACTCAAGGTCTATCGCCGCTCGGTCTTCGCTCATGTCCCCCTCTACGGGGAGACACATCGTTTTATTGCCGCTTATGCCGCTCTGGCCGGCGCGCGCATTGCTGAGGTTGAAGTGGTTCATCACCCCCGGCATACTGGGCGCTCACACTATGGGCTTGGTCGAACGCTGAGTGTGCTGCTCGATCTCTTGCTCTTGAAATTCTACGACAGCTTCGCCACTCGCCCTCAGCACCTGGTGGGTCTGCCAGGGCTGTTGGCGCTTGCTCTGGGCATCTTCTTCTTGCCAGTTGCTCTGCTGATGACCTGCTTGCATACGGGCAGATCCCGCAGGTGCCATTGGTCTGGGCCCTTGTTGTGGGGAGCTGGATGCTGTTGCAGTTTTGGCCTCCTCTCGCTCCAGATCGGGATACTGGCGGAGATGCTGATGCGTACCTATCATGAGTCGCAGGGCAAGCAGCCGTATATTGTACGCTGTACGGTCTCCGGGAGAGAAAGCTGTCAATGCTGGTAGATTTTCGAATATGCTTAATGCCTAAAGTCTATGAAAGCTTGTCTTTGTGGAGAAGTTGTAGGGGAAGAAGCAGGTAGGATAAGATGAAGATCTTGGTGATTGCTCCTCAACCCTTCTTCGTGCCCCGTGGGGTGCCTTTCAGTGTCTATGCTCAACTGGGCGCTCTGAGTGAGCTGGGTCACCACACGGACTTGGTAACCTACCCGTTTGGTGAGCCGGTGGCGCTTCCCCGAGTGCGCGTCTGGCGTATCCCTAGCTTGCCCTTCGTGCGCGAGGTGCGTATTGGCCCTTCTAGCGCGAAGCTGTTCTTCGATCTAGTGCTCTTCCTTTGGGCTTGTTGGCGACTTTGCTGTCAGCGCTATGACTGTATCTGCACCCATGAAGAAGCTGGTGTCTGCGGTGTTGTGCTGGCAGCGCTCTTTCGCTGCCGACATGTCTATTATATGCACTCTAATCTTGCTCAACAGGCGGCCTGCCTCGGCTATGCACGTCGGCGCTGGATGCTGCACATCTTGAGATGGTTGCAGCGCTGGGTTATTCGTCATGCCAGTGCGGTCGTGGCGATCTGTCCAGCTCTAGAGCAGGAAGCCTGGCAGATGGGCGCTCGCGGTAGGACCTATCTGATCGAGAATGTGATCTTGCCAGAGACCCTCTCAGCAGATCTGTCAGAGGCTGCTAGGGAAAGGTGTCTGAGGAAGGGGGAAGCTGGACGACTGACAGGAGCAGACGGGCTTGCTATAACGGCTCCGGCGCAAAGAGAGACGGTGACTAGCCTCGGTCAGTATGAGTTGTTACCTGAGTCCTGTGAGACGGGACCGTTGGTGCTCTACACCGGAACATTGGAGCGCTACCAGGGAATTGAGCTGCTGCTAGAGAGCGCTGTCCTGGTACGACGGCGCTGTCCTACAGTCCGTTACCTGATCGTTGGCGGGCGACCAGATCAGATTGCAGCTTTGCAGCTACGCTGTCGACGCCTGGGCATTGAGGATGGTGTAGAGTTTCTCGGTCAGCGTCCTGCTATGGAGATGCCCATCTATATGGAGCAGGCAACGATCCTGGTGAGCCCGCGTTGTGCAGGAGCCAACACGCCATTGAAGCTGGCAAGCTACCTGTATTCCGGCAAGCCCTTGCTAGCGACCTTGATTGCTGCTCACACCCAGGTACTTACGCCCGAAGTGGCCCTGCTAGTCCCCCCAACGCCGCATGGGCTGGCCGCCGGTACCCTCTTCCTCCTGGAGAATCCGAGTTATGCGCGCGCTTTGGCCTGTGCAGCCCGGCGATTCGCTAACAGACGCTGGAGCTGGTCTTCCTTTGTGGCACAGCAGCAGCGCCTCTATGCCGAAGTGGTGGCCGCTAAGAGAGGGAGTGCCTGCCAATGAAGCGCTATTTGCGTGAACTTTTCGCCGAGGCGGCGGCTGAAGAATTACGATTGCCTCGCTGGCTGGTTCACCTCTATCTGGCGTTGCTGGAGCCCCCTCTGGGGAAGACGATTCGTCTTGATCTGCTACGTTCGGTCTTGCGCGGCTACAGTGTGCGGGGAGAACGCTGGCTAGATCTCGGCTGTGGCATCGGCGATCTGACGCTCAGATTAGCTGCCTGCGGTGCTAAGGCGGTAGGGATTGAGCGCGATGAGCACAAAGTAGCTCGCGCTACAGCCGTAGCGTCTCGTGCAGGGCTGTATAGCGCGCGCTTTCTCGCCGCTGACGTGTGCCGGCTTAGGGAGCTAGAGCTGGGATTGTTCGATGGGGTCTGCTGTCTGGCAATCCTGGAACATATCTGGGATGATCTCGCGCTGCTCAGAGAGATCGCCGCCGTGTTACGCCCTGGGGGGCTCCTGGTGTTACAAGTTCCTGCTGCTGGTCGGAAACTACTGCCAGCGGCTGAAAGGGAAGATGGCCATGTGCGTCCAGGCTACACTGTGCCTGAAATGTATGCTCTGCTTGAAGCCTGCAATTTTCGTGTGGCCCGCTACGATTCGCGTGATCCTCTTAATCTAATGTACTACTGGTGTCTCTGTGCATGGCTATTAGCGGGAGTCTTCTCAGGCCGTCGCCTCCGTGGTCCCTGCTTCGCCGCATTGGCTCCGCTCTTTCTCCCTCTCATTCGCTTCTCTTCCCGCTGTATCAGGCGAGCTGGAAGCGAGTTGGCTTTCTTAGCAGTGAGGTGCTGATAGTGAGAAGTATCGGCTGTAGTGGTATTGCTGAAAGTGGATCTCTGTCGGCTTTCCAGCCTTCTAAAACAGATCTTGTCTCTATTGATCGATTTGTTCTATCGTTCTCTACAAGCAAAACAGGTGGTGGAGGCAAAGGCATGCGCTGTCTGATTACCGGTGTTGCCGGTTTTATTGGGTCCCATCTGGCTGAGCGTCTTCTCTCAGAGGGACATGAGGTCTGTGGCATTGATGTCTTTAATGATTGCTATCCGCGTCAGGTCAAGGAGCAGAATATCGAGGGGCTTTTGTCTTCTAGCCGCTTTGACTTTATTGAGGGGGATCTGCTGCGGCTGCCTCTGGTCTCACTGCTCGATGGAGTTGACTGGGTGTTCCATTTAGCAGCTCGGGCTGGTGTGCGGCAGGGATGGGGCACCGAGTTTGGACGTTATGTAGATGCCAATGTACTGGCTACTCAACGTCTACTAGAGGCTGCTGTCCGCGCAGGCAATGTGCGGCGTTTCATCTGTGCCTCCTCTTCAGCAGTCTATGGTGAGGCTACGCGTTTGCCCGTCAATGAAATGGCTCCGCTCCGCCCTGTGTCTCCCTATGGCGTGACCAAGGTTGCTACTGAGCAGCTGTGCATGCTCTATCACCGTAACTATGGTCTGCCGGTGGTAATTCTACGCTACTTTACTGTCTATGGCCCTCGGCAACGACCTGATATGGCTTTTTATCGCTTCTGTTCTGCGCTGGTCAGTGGGCAGCCTGCCCATGTGTATGGCGATGGACTCCAGACACGCGATGTAACCTATGTGGATGATGTGGTGGAGGCCAATCTGTTAGCGGCGACAGCTCCGGCGGCAGTGGGGATGGCCTTGAATATTGCGGGGGGAGTGCGTGTCAGCATTCTCGAGGTGCTTGACCTGCTAGGGGAGATTAGCGGCGCGCCTCTGCCGGTGGTATTCCTCGATGAACAGCGCGGCGAGGCTCATGATACCTTTGCGGATATCTCGCAGGCGAGCCTTGTTCTGGGTTACTCGCCGCGGGTGGGACTGCGTGAGGGATTGCGAAGAGAGCTAGATTATGTGATCGCTTATGCCCGTAGCCTGACTTCTCGTTTGTATCAGGGTTGGTCGCTGTCTCGCCAGGATAAGCCGGCTACCGAGGGTGGGGAGGAAGGACAATGAGAAGGCTCCAGCTTACAACCTCCCCTGTTAACCTGGTCTCTCACGGCGAAAAAGACACTAAGCTGCTGGTTCCACAGGGCTTCTCTCGGCCAAGAAGGTTGACGCGTGTTAGGCTGTGCCCTTTGGAAGGGGAGGCGGAACCGCCTTGTCTGACTGAGGATGCGAGTGAGGCGGGTCATTTATCGGTCGCCGCCTCACTCGCTGGCTGGACCTCTAAAAGCGCTGGAGCTCGCTATGCTATGGGCTTGCTGCGCGGAGGGGGTGCTTGGCAACTGGTGTTAGGAACGGTGCTGCTGATGACTGTGGGAGGGCTTGTCTGGAGGCTGCTCGCCACCTCTGCTGCGTGGAGCGAGTTGGGCCACAGTCATCTTAGCTATGCTTGCCTGCTGCTGGGCGGAAGCGGAGGACTACTCTGCGTAGTGATTAGCGCTTTCCAGTGGTATGCCCTATTGCTCGCTCAGGGCATGCGCATTGATTTGGCCGAGCTGATCAGGCTCTATCTGATTGGTATCGCCTTTGGCCATTGGCTACCGCTGGGAATAGGAGGCGATGCCATCAAGGCTCTTTACTGCGGTCGTATACTCGGCTCCTATGCGTTGGCCGTCGGAACGCTGGCCCTGGCGCGCTTGCTAGGTTTGCTAGCCCTGGGGCTGTCGCTTGGGGGAACGCTCTGTGTGTGGGGGCAGCTCTTGCCTGCCCCCTTAGGGGCCGTAGCCGCTGCGGTCAGTTTGCTGATTACGCTCGTGCCGGTGGGCCTGTTGGGGGGGGCCAGGCTGGCTGCCAGACAGGCTAAGGGAGGTCGGCAAGCCGAGGCTGACTATTGCCCCCTTCGCTTTCGGCTGGGCACGAGGCTAAGGGCTGCCCTGCTGATTATCGCTGTCAGACCGGGGGCTTTTCTGCCTGCGCTGGGCTTGAGCTTCTCTTTCTGGGTCGTGGCTGCGCTAAACTACTATGGCTATGGTCTGGCCCTCGGTATCCATCTGCCACTGCCCTGCTACTTTGTGACCATGTCACTGGCGGCCCTTGCCGCTACGCTTCCTCTTTCTTTATTCAATGGCCTTGGATTACGGGAAGGCGCTCTAGTCTGTATCCTGGCTCTCTATCATGTGCCCGTGGATAAGGCCTTGTTGCTGGCTGGCTGTGTGGGTGCTCAGAGCCTGGGGCTGGCCCTAAGTGGCTGGCTTGTCTACCTTCTCAGGAGGAAGGAGGAAAAGTGAGCAATGGCCCAGCAGCCAGCTAAACCCAAACGGCGCCAGTTCAAGCCGGGCTTCGGTATGCCTTCGTCCCAAGTGCGTTTTTACTTCGATGAGGAAGAGGCTCCTGCTGCCCTGCCTTGCCTGCCGGAGGCGGTGAATACCGTGGGGGAAGAGCAAGATGCTGGCACTAACACCAACACTGGGGGACAGCCTCAGCAAGCTTTCATCCCCCAGTCCTTGCCGCCGGTACGATCTGGGAAACTTGAGGAGCCTCCGGTGTGGCAGGTGGAAACCCTACGCCTGCGCATTCTGCCAGGCAGGTGGAAACATACTCAGCATCGCCGTCGCTTTCTGATGGCTCTTAGCTGTAGCAGCTTGCTTGTCTTGCTTGTGTTGGGCTGGCTAGCTCTGCTACGCTCTTCAGCGCCAGCGGTAATACTTTATCAGGCCCAACAACAGGACTACGATCAGAGCCTGGCAGGAGAAGGCCTGGTCTATCCTCAGAGGCAGCTAGTCCTCTCTCTCCCCTTCTCAGGCAAAGTTGATGCTCTGCTGGTCAAGGTTGGCGACTTTATCAAAGCTGGTCAGGCCCTCTTGCGCCTTGATCCAGTAGAGTTGTCTCTGCAGCTGAAGCAGGCCAAGGATGAGATGATGGCAGCGGAGAATTATTTGCAGGAAATGATGATCAGCGGGAATCTGTCTGCTGTGGCCCAAGCCCGTCAGCGTTACGCGCTGGCCAAAAGCAAGTATGAAACTCTGCAGGCCCGCTCTTCATCCTTGCTTTCAGAGAACTGCTTGCTAACGCCTCTTAGCGGAGCCGTGACAGCGATCAATGTCGTGGCCGGCCAATTGTTTGCAGCGAATGCCCCCCTCTTGACAATCAGCGACCAGTCCAAAGTAATCGTTCATGCCCGGCTGCCCTTAAAGGCCCTTGGATTACTCCATCCAGGCCAGTCTGCTGAGATCTTTGTCGCTAGTGAAGAGGGACCTGTGCTTAGAGGAACAGTATTGACCATTGTGCCACGTGTCGACCCTCAGACGGATACCTTCGAGGTCTGGGTAGGGCTGGATAATCGCCGGGGCATACTCCTACCAGGTATGAGTGTCTTTGTGCGCATTGCTGTGCAAGGTAAAGCGCTGGAACTACCGCGACTAGCAGTCCTAGATTTAGATCTGGCGCCTGCTGTCTTTATTGTCCAGCAGCACAAGGCTTATCTGCGCCCTGTACATGTGATAGCTCGTTCTTCTGATCGAATCTTTATTGACAGTGGTCTGAACAGGGGAAACCTAGTGGTTTTGGTCGGTCTGGCTAACTTGCACAATGGGCAAGAGGTGCGAGTAATTGGATTAGAGGATGAATAAATATATACTTGGGGAAATTGAAATGAAAGTAAAAAGAGAAAATGCAATGGTGGAGTGGCTGGAGTGGAGATACTGGACAAGATGGATCCTTGATCGTGGCTGTCTGCTTCTGGCGGGGGGTGTGATGCTAGGAGCGAGTGGCTTGCCCTGGTTAGCAGATCCTTTTCATAGAGTCTATTCTCCTTGGGAGATACCGCTTGCTTCAGGATGGTCATTGGCGGTGCCAGATTCAGCAGGTGCCGCTCTGACAAGTGTAGGGGCAGGCTCTTGCCTTGCGGCTCTTGTTTGCTTGGGCTGCGCTACTTTGAAGCCATCAAGGAGCACTATCACTGCTGCTTCACCCACCCTTCAGGGCGGCTGGTGCCATCGCTTAGCTGGAATCTGCTGCTTATTGCCGCTCTGGGTGTTTCTGCTCCACTTCATCAGTGTTGACACGCAGCAAGGCGATGAGCTGGCTTATCATAAGCTGGAGGCTCAGCTCATCCTACGCCACTTAGGCTACAATCTTCCCCGGGACTGGCTCCCAATCACTGCGCCCTTTGCGCTGGACATGGCAAGACTCCACTGGCGTGGAGTCTTGTTGGTGGATCAACTGCGACCAGGGGCTGTGCTACCCCTCATTGGCCTATGCTTATGGCTTCGATGTCCTAATGAGAGGAGAGAGTCCTGGCCACTCGTTCCACTTATTCAACTGCGCCTTTTACGTTCGCCCTGCCTGATGGCGCTGGTAGGAGGATGCTTATTGCTGGCAAGCAGCGCTCCGCTTGGATCATGGCTGTCTATGCAACAGGTGGATTGCGCCATCGCTGCGGGTGACTATCAACAAGCTCTGAACTGGTTAGAACGCTCTCGTCAGATTGCCCCGGCCACTGGCAACTCTGAAGCCTATCAAGAGCGACTTGGCTTGATCCTCGCTGGTTTAGAGCCGCGCTCCCAAGGAGAAACAGTAAGCTTTGCGCTGGCTCGCTCTTTCCTTCAGGGGCGAGCTTACTTACGGGCCTATCAGGTACTATTCCCGCTCTGGTTAAGCCATAGGCAGCAACAGCAAGAATCCCCTGAGCCGTGGTTAACCGCGGCCCTTAGCGAAGCTCTGGCAGGTCTGGTAGAAGCCGCCTGGCCTCCCGCTTTGCTCTCAGGAGATACGCTGGAGCGGAACCATCGGCTAAGTATCGCTCAAGGTTGGCTCATGCGCCTCGTGCAGGTCAATCCGCACAGCCTCTATGCTCATTATCTTCTTGGTAGAGCTGCCTATGATCTACACAACTATCGTAGCTGCTTGGCTGAAATGAGCATCCTGCTGGCGCTCTCCCTGGATAATGATCTCCGCTCATCTGCCTATACCTATATCGGCCTAGCGGAAATTGCTCTGGGACACTCTCTTCAGGGGCGGGAGGCTTTGCTCACGGCTGTCACGCTCGACCCCGATTATCGCAATAATACGGCACGGGAAGCACTTTCAGGATTGCACTAGGACGCTTTGAGATGGGCAAGATTGCACGTAGCAAGGCAGAAGGAAAGCAGCAAGAAGGGACGGTTGTAGGGTTTTATGGTGAATCTCTGGCTATGGAGGCGTATGATAGCTGGGCGGCTGATCGGGCCAGTGCTGTCTAAGCAGCAGGCTCAACGAAGGCCTCTCCTCTTCTCGATTCGATGCTTTTTCCCCTGTGCTGGCAGTCTCTGTTTACTGCTGTTAGCCATGTTAGGAGCGGCCTGGTTTGCCTGGCAGGTTACTATGGTCCCCCAGCCAATCGATTTTGATCCTGGCTGGGGAGAAGCCCGCTGGATTACGGCGGCAGATGGCGGGGCACCCGTTGCCTACTTTCGTTATGCACTGCACCTCAATACATGGCCGGCAGCGGCGGTTCTCACAGTAGCAGCGCGGCAGACCTTCACTCTGGCTGTCAATGGTGTGTCGCTGGGCAGCAATAATGGTCAGTTTGCTCCTCGAGCCTACATCTATGATATCCGGCCTGCTTTACGTATCGGTGTCAACATCATTGCCGTGCGCGTTGCCAATGCTGACTTAGCGTTACCGGCCCTAAGAGCTTTACTGGAGATCAGAGAGGGGGCGACAGTCTATCACCATGGCTCTGGAGAAACCTGGCGCGCGACCTCTCAAAGCGGCCTGGCCCATCCTCGTGATGCGGTTGGACCCAATGCCTGGAGCCTACCCGGCTTCGATGCCACTGGCTGGAGGCAGGCCCGGGTCCTTTCGGAAAGGATGGACTCCTCCCCTTTCCTCTCAGTGAATCCACGCCTTTATCAGCAACCTCTGCCGCGCTTGTGGCTCAGAACTAACGGCTACGATGCCTGTTTTTTTAGACTCCTCGATGTACCAGAAAAAACAGCCAGAGTCTGGCTACGGCTCGGCAGTACTGCGCGGACGAGTATCTATCTGAATGGCAGGTTGCTGACAACTCTGTACGGAGGATGGCAGTCGCTGCCTTTCAAGCCATCTTCTGCGCAAGCGAATTATCAAGCTACCCTTCCCGTGACGCTCTATAATATATCGCCCTGGATGCACTTTGGTCACAACACGCTTGCCATCCATGTGTTTGCCTCTGTGCCGTTGGCTAATAGACAAGTAGAACAATGGTCTGGCAAGGTCACGGTACTGACCGACATCATGATCGAGCGTAGCCAAGGTCGGGAGCTCTGGCTCGAGCCATCGGGAGCCTGGCGGCTAGTTAACCACCAGGCCTGTGGACAGCCAGAGGCAGAGCAAGCGCTGAAGCCCTGGTCATCGGTTCCGCTGGAACTCGCCTCAGCTCCTTTGTCTCTGCCGTACCTGAGCGCCGTCTCCCTAATCTCACCTTCATTACTCTCCGCTCCCACCGAAGGATGGCTAGTTATCAGCGCAGCGATGGCGATTGTTGGATTGCCCTGGCTGATGCTGGGCTTCCTGCTCAGCGTAGGCCGTCCCGCACCACCTCGTCTGGTCTGGAGGCCATTGAGCCTGGCAGTAGTACCGCCTCTGATACTTATTTGCCTGCTCATTGTGCTATCTCACCTCCCAGTCTTTCCACATCCCTGGCTGTATACCTGGTTCTGGCTGGTATTCCTGGGAGCACTGCTTCTGCTGGACTATGCGGCGCTGGCCTGGGTGATCTGGGCCAGCGCCAGGCGTCAGGCCAGCTCGATAGTGTTATTAGGGCCAGGCAATCAGACCAAGGGGACGACGGTAGAGACGAGTACGAATATGACGGCTAGCTCAGAGGTATGGAGCCGGCTACAAGGCTGGAGGTCGCTGCCGTCTAACTACCAGTCGACATTGCGATCTCTTTGGCGATCCTGGCACTTTTGGGGTACGCTGGCGCCAGTCGTGGTCATAGCGCTGCTCCTGTCTGGCTATCAGCTCGCTTATGAGCCTTACTGGCAGGACGAACTTTCTAGCTACTATGCTGCACACGGCATCCTGAGCACAGGCTGGCCGCTCTTCCCCTCGGGCTTTCTCTACACGAAAGCAGAACTCTATTCCTATCTGTTGGCGGCTTGGCAGTGGCTCTTCGGTGAGCGTCCAGAATTGGCACGTGCCATCAGCGTTGGGGAATACCTGGCGACTCTGCCGCTACTCTATCTTGCGGGATGCTACTTCTTCTCCCGACGCGTAGCCTGGCTGGCAACAGCCATGCTGGCCTTCTCGCCGCTTGCCCTGGTCTGGTCGCGTCAGATGCGTATGTACCAGCAAGCGCAACTGCTCACGCTTCTGACCCTGCTGCTCTTTTATAGCTGCCTGCAACGCCCAGCGCGCTCTCGTCTCATCTATGGAGCAGCGCTCAGCCTGTTAGCAACCTATCTCAGTCATGAAGAAACCTTCATTATCCTGCCTGCCCTGCTACTCTGCGCTCTGGTCTGCAGAGACCGGCAACGACTCAGCCTCTCGGCTCTCTGTCTCTCCCCCTCCTGGCAGCGGGCCACTTTGCTTTGTGGGGCGGGCATCGCTGCCCAGCTCTTGCTGACCCATCTTAGCCATCCGCCTAGTCTAGGTACTGATGCTTCGCAGCGTCCGCTTGTCCACTTCACGATCAATAACTTTATCTTCTATGCAGACATGCTGTTTACTCCTATAGCCAGCGAGCGGGCGCCCTGGCTCTTCCTCAATTCCGTCAGCCTGATGCTTGGCTGTCTGCGGGCCATACGTAGCAGAGAGCCAGGTCCTTGCTACTGTGTCTTGTTCTTGCTCGCTGCCTGGTTGACACTCGTCTACGGCTTCACGCTCCAGGCTGATCGCTATCTCTATCCGCTGCTACCTTGCTACTACCTGCTCAGTGCCTACGGGACGAGTGAGCTTATCCAGGCCGTAGGAAGATTAACAGCAGCCGTGGCGGATGCAGGCTTGTCGCCGCCTGACTGTAACTGGAGGCAAGTAGCGGCCTGTCAGCGCCTCTTGCTGATAGGAAGCTCGGGTATGCTTTGTGCTCTTCTCTTAATTGCGCCGTTGATAGCGATGAGCGCAAGCAATCTATGCTTAAGCCGGCTGCTGGGCCTTCCCCATCACCGTCACTACGCCGACTATGATCTTGTTGGGGCCTACCTACGGCAGCATCTACGCCGAGGAGACGTGGTAATTGCGGTAGCTCCCGCCAACTGCGTACGCTACTATGTGGGGCAAGTTGATTACTTTTTCTCTATTGATCGTGCTCTCTATCTCATGGAGCGGCGTGGGCATATCATCGAAACCGCCTCCGCGGCGGAGGCTCTCCTCAACCAGGATGATTTTGCCGCGGTGCTAGCTGAGCATACGCGGATCTGGATTGTCTCAGATAACGGGCCATATGAGGCCGCTGTTAGAAAGCGCTTTGTCTTCCCTTCCGATGTGCACCTCGTCTTTGAAGGGTACGCATCGGCTCTTTATCTGCGTGGCGGTTAGCTATTTCGGAGGGTCTAACGTGATGCGAAAGAAGTTATACATGATAATGCGAATCATCGTGTGGATTGTGATCGTGATCTGGGTGATTATCACAGCAGCAGGCTATCTCGTGAGCTGTGCCCCACTTTGGGAGCGGCTTCCACGTCCACCTTTGCTGATTGGGAACAGTCTTACTCCTACCGCGGCCCACAGCCCGGCTGCGATGACCGCGCTGGCCTTGTCGCCGGACTGGCGCCAGCAGGCTGAGAGAGTGATTGACCAGGTGCTGGAGAACATGCACGAGCATGCCTGGAATGCGCAGGCCATGACACGTGGCCTGCGCACCGGCGGCCTGTTCATCAACTGGAAAATGACCGATCCCCGGCGTATCAATGCGGTGCACCCTGATGCCCAAAAAGGGAGACAAGAAAAACATGATCCCCAGGTTGATCTACTCTACCTCAGTGCCTTAAGCGCTTATCAGCGTCTCCATCCAGGCATCACGATTTATCAGGCTGATCTTCAACGCACTCTGGCAGTGGTCAAGTTTGCATTTCAAAACTATAACCTACCCAAAGGCTGGATCTACTTCGCTCTTCTTACTTTAGGCCTCACCCTGCCTGATGCCTCCTTGCTGGAAGAAGCGCATGAGCTAGCCGAGCGATTCTATCGCTTCTGGTACGATCCGCTCGCGGGAACAGTCTATGATCGGCTTCATCGGCCACCAGACTACAACACTGCTCACACGCTAGAGTGTGGCGCAGCTCTCATCGACGCAGGAAAACGCTGGCAGATGCCGGCGTGGAGAGAGGCCGGAGAGCGAACCCTGCAGCACATCATCAAGATGGCCTTTGACCCCCATCGGCACTTGCTTCATGAGAGCATGCTAGCTGGTTCTACTGGCCACGATCAGCCACAAAATGATGAGGTCAGAGCAGCCGCCGAGGGAGAAGCCGTTACAGCACTGGTGCTCGCTTATCGCCTCACCGGTCAAAGTCAGTACCTGGCGCTGGCAGGCGTGTTGTTGCGAAGTCTCTTCGTCACTAGTGGTCTCTGGGATACGCAGCGCGGGGGCTTCTACTTTGCTCTCCGCCTGAGCGATGGCAAAGTCATCCAAGATTATAAGGAGACGCGTGCTCAGTGTCTCACTGTGAATGGCCTGCACCTCTATAATGCCCAAGCCGGCGCTCCCTTCGTCAGCGAGGAGCGTTCCCTGATTGCTTTACTCTTAGGGCCATTCTACGAGCACACCTATCATGGCTACTTTTATCGCCTGAGCGCTGATTTCCAGATCTACATAAGCAAACCCGGTGCTGGAATCGGTAAAGAAGACTATTTCACCTCGGAGGCAATGGGTTGCGCACTCAACGCTTTATTCAGCGTACTCCTGCCGTCATAGACCCCTGTGGCAACCCAGAGCATGAGCAGCCAAGAAAGGTCGAAGGGCGAGACCCTTGCTAACACTGGTTGGCTCTTGGTTGCTGACGAATCAGAGTCAGCAGGCCGCCGGCCAAAAGATAGGAGAGCGCCATCACGATAAAGGCAATCTGGAAGCCAAACCGATCAATGAGCCAACCGATGATAGCTCCCCAGGCGGAGCCGACGCCGAAAGCGAGCGCAAAGTACAAACTAAAGGCATTGTCGCGCAAATCGCGACTAGCTGAGTCGGCCAGGTAGGCTTGAAGGAGAGGAGCTTCGGCATAAACAGCCAGTCCCATCAGCAGCAATGCCGGCGGGATAAGCCAGAAAGGCATACCAGGACGAGCGACCTCAATGAAGAGGAGAGTTGTAACAACTGAGGCCCCGTAGAACAGATAGAGCATAGGGCGACGCCCCAGGCGATCCGAGAGCCGTCCGCCGAGCAGCGGACCAATCACACTGCCAAGGAGCAGCAAGGTCAGGAGTATTCCCTGAAGACGGCTGTCAACATGACGTACGTTCTGCAGATATAAAGGGACATAGGTCGTCACATTGCCCAGGCCACGCCCGCCAGCCGCGATAATCGAAACAGTCATGATAATTAGAAGGGTACGATCGCGCAACGGCAGCAACAAGCTTAGGCCCGCCTGGAGCAGCTTAGGCCCGTGCACGACAAGGCTCCAAGCCGGTGATGGGGCGTTCCCCACCGCTTGCTGCCGAGCGCGATGACGCCGATCGAGCGGTCCGCGCTCCTCAAGCAGAATCAGAATGGCGATACCGATTAGAATACCTGGCAAGGCGGCCACGTAGAGCAATGGGCGCCAGCCCCAGAGTCCTAGCAAGGGACCTGCGATGAAAGGCACGGCCAAGGTACCGATATTACCGCCGGCAATGTGCCAGGCCAGAGCATAACCATGGCGACGCTGGCCATAGCGGTCAGTCAAATAAGAGCTGCCGACTGGGTGTTGCGGGGCAGTAGCCAGCCGAAAGGCAGTACTCCAGGTGAGCAGAGACCAGAAGCCATTGATCGTGCCAGTAAAAAAAGTGCTCAAGCCGCCGAGGATCGTGCCGATGCCGAGCAGCACCTTGCGCAAGATATAGCGACTGAGGAGACCGAAAATCACCTGAAGGAACCCTCCAAGAGCATTGGGGAGGGCCACCACCAAGCCAATCTGGGTATAACTGAGATGATACTCCTCCTGGATCAGGGGATAGACAAGCGGCATGAGGACAGTGACAGCATGAATGAAAGCATGGGCTGTACTGACCAGAAACAGATCACGTCCTGCTGCGGGCAAAGTAGCAATCTGCTCTTCTGAGAGCGCAGCATCGCGACTCAGTTCATCAGTCACTTTCTGCTCTGCCTGTGACATAAGATCCCTCCTAGTTAAGTGTAACATGGAAGGAAGTGAGAGACGAGAGAGAAGAAAGAAGAAGGCGCTCGCTGATCAATAGGCAGTGAGCTATATGGAGGCCACAGCTATGGTACAATACAACTGTGGAAATCATCCCGGGGGACGGCGATGTCAAAGGCTCAGGCCGTCCCGAAGGGTTCTCTCTCGATGAAGAGGAGTGAGCGGCATGCTAGACCAGGAATCTGTAGATGTTGGTAAGGAACCCCGCCTTGTGCAGGGAACCCTCTTTGATAAGGCTGAACTTGAGCGGTTGGCAGCCGAGCAACGGCGCTGGGAAGAGACCACAGTCAGACAGTCGCTTGAGCGCATGCCTGAGCGCGAACACCTGGTAACCACCTCCAGCGTGCCCATTAAGCGCCTCTATACCCCGCTGGATGTCGCCCACCTGGATTACATGCGCGATATAGGTCTGCCGGGTGAGTATCCTTTTACTCGCGGCGTGCAGCCGACGATGTATCGGGCCAAGCCGTGGACCATGCGGATGTTTGCCGGTTTCGGCACGGCTGAGGATACAAATGCGCGCTTTAAGTACCTCCTACAGCAGGGGCAGACAGGGCTATCGACAGCCTTTGATATGCCCACACTCTATGGCTACGATACAGATCACCCTATGGCCGCCGGCGAGTTCGGCAAATGTGGGGTGGCGGTCTCCTCCTTGGCCGACATGGAAATCCTCTTTAAAGACATCCCGCTTGATCGGATTACGACCTCCATGACTATCAACAGCCCTGCGGCAGTCATCTGGGCGATGTATATCGTCAATGCCGAGAAGCAGGGTTACCCGCGCGACAAACTGGGAGGAACGCTACAAAACGATATCCTAAAAGAATACATTGCTCAGAAAGAGTTTCTCTTCCCGCCTGAGCCCTCGCTACGGCTCGTCGTTGATACCATCGAGTTTGGAGCGCGCTACATGCCGCGCTGGAACACCGTAAGCATCAGCGGCTATCACATCAGAGAGGCAGGTGCTACGGCTGTCCAAGAGCTGGCCTTCACTATTGCCAACGGCATGACTTATGTAGAAGCGGCCCTTCAACGAGGTCTGAAGATCGATGAATTCGCGCCGCGACTCTCCTTCTTCTTCGACGTACACAATGATTTCTTTGAAGAGATCGCTAAATTCCGCGCGGCGCGCCGCATCTGGGCCAAGCTCATGCGTGAGCGCTATGGAGCCAAAAATCCACGTTCCTGGCTTCTCCGCTGCCATGCCCAGACAGCCGGTGTCTCTCTCACGGCGCAGCAGCCAGAGAACAATATTATACGCACAACCATCCAGGCGCTGGCAGCCGTGCTTGGCGGCACGCAGTCGCTCCATACCAACGCCCTCGATGAAGCCCTGGCCCTCCCCACAGAGAAAGCTGCCCTGATTGCCCTGCGTACACAGCAGATCATCGCCCATGAGAGCGGCGTCACCAACACTGTTGACCCC
>NZ_JADGHT010000501.1 GCF_019683755.1 Thermogemmatispora sp.
CCCTCACCCTCCTGCCCCCGCCGCTCCGGCACCTCAGGCGGAGCAGGAGCGAGATCCAGCTCCTCCTCTGTCAACCCGAACAATCGACACAACTTGCGCCGAAAATACGGATTGGGCTTCGTCACCCCACGCTCCCAACGGCTCACATTGACATGTGTCGTGCCCAGTCGCTCAGCTACCTCCTGCTGCGACCAGCCACGGCTCATGCGAGCCTCCACAAGACGTACGCGGGGCCGCAGTGGCTCTTCAACCGATCGGTTGCTGCTCATGGGCAGGCCTCCCCCGACGCCCAAAAGAAGAGAACCCCTCGAAATGATAAAGATGTCTAGGAAAATGATAACATAAGTACTTTCTGATGTACATGGTCACTCGGCATAATAAAGTAAAGAACACGTAGGGAAACGGCGGACGCCCTTTCAGGGACGGGGCACCCGCCGCCAGGTGAGGCCAATGCCACCCGCCGCAGGACCACGGCGCGTCTCACCCCAGGGACCCTACCATTGACCTCGCCCCCTGCGTGCTCTTCTTCTCTCTTGCCCGCTTGCCCTTTGGCGCAGCCCATTGGCTCGCCAGCTAGCAGGCCAGCAGCGAATCACTCTTGGCATCACGGCCACCACCAGGACGTGGCCCTATCAGCGTGCAGTCCGCCACCACGCGAGGGATCGCCGTCGCGGTTCCAGCGATGCAACGCCACGATCCGCGCGTCCACCGGTCAGGGAGTATTGTCATCATATGCAGCAACAAACAAGGAGAATCGCCATGCAAATGATCGCCTGCCGAGAAGAAGCCCGCGTCGCACGCAAACTTGTCCACGATCGCGAGCACATTACACATTATACGCTGCATGGCGTGCTCCCAGAAGGGTATGTCCTTGCCCTCAATACGACCTTCGGCACCCTCTCCTGTCTTACCTATCTCGACAAACAGCCAGCGCTGGTGCTCCAGCAGCAGTTTACCAACAATGAGATGAACGTCCTTCGTCCACTGCTGGATTCCTACCCCTACTACTGCCCTTACGAGGTGCTCTTCGCCCACTTCTATCACGGCGAGGTCACCGAGCGCACCATCGAGCGTTGCCGCACCCGCTTGCTCAAAGCTCTCGAAGACGGCACCTGGGAACAGGCCACGCGCCCTATCCGCAATGTGCTGTCGCGCGTACGTATCAAGCTGCGTATCTTTGGCATTAACATCGTCTCTATCCTGGAAACCGGCTATATTCTTAAAGCGGCTCCAGCACCGGCCTCAAGCACGGTTGCCTGAAAGCCCCCCAAAAAAATAGAAGGCCAGGCCAGATACCCTGGCCCTGGCTCCGCGGGGAGAGAAGAGCACGGCGCGCAGAAGCTTGCCGTCGTATCCCTAGCAGATACTTCTCCCTTCTCCCCCGACGACCCGAGGCAGAAGGCTGCTCACCTCGCGTTCGGCCCCCCGCCGAACCGATGGGGAAGGTGAGCAGCCTTCTGTTCGTCTTTGACTCTGCCTTCAACCAAGCCAGGCCCGAATCTCTCAGGGCCTCCTTCTCTCAACGCCAACGCCCTTGCGCCGCAGGCACTTGCCCCTCAGCCGGATTAGTACGAACCCGCCCCCTGCTAGACACGCACGTAGGACCACCCCTGCGGCTGACCATCACGATAGGGCATACAGCCGTGAAACGGGCGTGGATCATCGTCAAAGACCAGCGGCAGAAAGTAGCGATCACCAGGCCAGAGCGGTAGCCTCTCTAGCTCGGCTAACGGGACCCATACCAGCGTCCCCTCATGGTTGCCAGCATGCGGCTCCCCTGACCAGCGCTCAATGCGGAAGATAAAGCCAAACCAATCCTCACCGTTCTTCCCAAACCCCGGCCAGGAAATGGTCCCTCGCAACACTAGTTCCTCCGCCTCTAGACCGGACTCCTCACGGATCTCTCGCCGCATGCCAGTGACGACATCTTCATGCGCCTCTAGCCGCCCCCCAAGGCCATTGTACTTGCCAAAGTGCAGATCATCAGGGCGCTTATTGCGCTGGATCATCAGCACCTGCTGGCGATCCGGCGAGAGAATATAGCCCAGCGTTGCTAAAACCGGTCGAAACAAGATCTGCTAGCTCCTTTCCCTGCGAGAATCTGGGCAGCGCCCCAACCCATTAGCTAGCCCAGCCAGCCAGCTCGCTTCTCCCCACCTCCAGGGAGAGAAGACATGAACTGAACATCAGTCGGCCCCTACCTCAGACTGTGCCCGCCGACCGCTACAGCCTGGACCTCAGCAGCGGCGCTATCCCGGCTTAGATTCTATCAAGTGAGGCAATCTTCCAGCTCCCCCCCAGGTCCTTGAACACCAAATGCGAGTGATAGGCCGCCAGATTGCTGCGCGAAATCGTCATGATAATGACCATCGGACTGTTGACGTCGACTTCAGCGGAAAAAGCTGTCACCTTGCCCATCGTCTCGTCAAGAGAGCGAGCCGTCTGGAGAAAAAGATCTCTGGTCAAGGGGCGAGGACGATCTCCTGTGGGATTAATGGTCACATCATTGGCCAGATA
>NZ_JADGHT010000078.1 GCF_019683755.1 Thermogemmatispora sp.
CAACCCTGCTCTTCGTGCTTGCTCTCCTTCTCAGCCCTCATCAATATATTTTTATCTATATTCTGGCCTTTTTCTTCTCCCTGGTCGGCCTCTTTTTCTCGCCTGCCGAGGGGGCGATTATCCCCAGCCTGGTGGGAGAAGAGGAGCTACTCCCTGCTCTCTCGCTGTACAATCTCACGCTCAATATGAGCCAGGCTGTTGGTCTGCTGATCCTTGGCCCGCTCATGCTCAATCTGCTCCCTCCCCTCGCTTTCTCTGTCTTTGGCAATCATATCCAATTGATGCCTGTCGAAACACTGTTCCTGCTGATCTCGGCTCTCTACCTGTTGGCCACTGCTTTGACGGCCACCTTGCCGCGCCAAAGCCGCTCTCTATCTGAGGAGAAGAAGGCGGAGGCGCTGTCGACGGCTGAAGTGGTGAGGGCTAGCGAGGACGTACAGCCTTACGAGAGGCTTGCGGAGGAGGCCGGGGCTTTGCTCTCTGGCTGGCAACGGCTGCGTCGAGATCTGCAAGACGGCTGGCGACTGGTGCGTAACGATGGCGTTTTGTTGGATGCCCTTTTCCAGTCCTGCTTTGGGGGACTGGTGATGCTCACGATCGCCGAACTGGCAACCACCTTCGTGCAGCGCTTGCTGGGACTGCCGGCCAGCAATACAACGGTGATCTTTGCACCGGCGGGCCTCGGCCTCGTTGTTGGTTCCCTGCTGGTACCGGCGGTCGTGGCTCGCCTTGGCTCGCTGCGGACAATGCTCGCCGGCATGGTGGGAACTGGCCTGGGCATCGCCCTGATCCCTCCTTTGCAGTGGCTGGCGCGTCTACTTCTCGCCCCTCACTGGGCTACTCATCCTCTCTTTCTCCTGGTTCTGGCTGTGCTGACGGCTCTGGTTGGCTTTGGCCTTGACCTGGTGGTAGTGCCGGCCCAAACACTGATGCAGCAGCGCTCACCAGATGAGATGCGAGGGCGCGTGCTGGCTCTCTTCCAGGTCCTCTTTAATGGCGGCGCCATCCCGGTTATGCTCTTTATGGGAGCCCTGACTGACTGGCTGGGCATCGTTCCTGTGACCTATTTGCTGGCCGGCTCCTGCCTCCTGGCGGCTTCGCTGACTCTGGCACGCGCTCTCGCTCGCGGTGAGCGCGATCGCTTCTCTGGGGGACGCGGAGGACAGCAGGCTGAGGCGCGCGAGCGGTTGCCTGTCTCTTGAATGCCTCCCGCTGTTGTTTCAGGGTACCAACCAGCCATTTGAGATCCCGGGCGGGGCACAGCATGAGCAGTCCGGCTGCTCTCAGGCCGAGGAGCGATCCGGAGCGAAACCGGCTTCCTGACCAGGTCGATTGTCTGCTTGTTGTTCCCCCGCTGAAGGAAATGGGCCACCGCCAAGATGGCGCTGTAGCCAGCTTTGCATAGCCTCCAAGAGCGCAGGAGTGGCCGGATCGTGAAGGAGAGAGTGATAGGCGCCAGCGAAAGTGACAACTTCTACATCGCGACTGGCCAGCCGGCGTAGAAAAGCACGCGTGCCGCGCTCACGCGCGATGTAGTCACAACTGCCGCGCAGTAGTAACAAAGGCAGGCGAAGGGCTGGCGCTCGCCGCCGTGCAGCGCCTAACCAGAGGCTGAGGAGATTGAGAAAACGCACGCTGACCAGGCGCACAAAGAGCGGGTCGTTGCGCAGGCGCTCGTTAAAGGAGGCGTCGCGACAGCCCAGCTCTTCCCGGCCTGTGATCGGCATGGCGGGGCGCGTTGGCGCCGAGAGCAGCAGCCAGAGATAGCGCCATACCTCGCTGGGCCGCGGCGTGATAGAGGCACTCAGCACGGGAGAGATGAGAATCAGCCCGCTGACCTCGCGCACATGTGGCAACTGACTGCTGAGATAGTGAATGGCGATGGAGGCGCCCATGCTCTCGCCAAGCAGAATGAGGGGGAGAGCGGGCCAGTGGCGACGAGCCCAGGCCACAGTGCTGTCGACATCTTCCAGGTAAAGACGGAAGCTGGCGATGTCTCCCCGCCGACCCTGCGAGCGGCCATGTCCACGCAGGTCAGGCGCAATCACTTGGACCTCAGCTAGCTCGGGCGCTTCGGCCAGTACATCATAGTAGCCACCGTGCCCCCCTAAACCCTGAATGCAGAGGAGAAGACAGACGGGCTGCTCCGTCTTCCAACTGTGAACCACGAGGGTAATCCCATCCCTCGTGGTTACTAGGGCTTCTTGCTCTTCTTTTTTGGCCATGCTCCTTCCGGCACGTTAAAAGGGTTAAGGCTGCCCTGGCATCAATCGAGGCTGATGCTATGCTGCGGGCAAGGACAGCCAGGCCAGCGCAGCGCAGCAGAGCCTAGGAGAGTGATACGATTCCACACCGGCTATCTCCAGGAGCCACCCCAGCCAGCCCCTGGCCCAGCTTGCTAGTCCGCCAGCGTGCGCCTGGACTGCTACCGCCAACACCCAGAACAGGGGTGTTGCCAGGCCCGGGACTGTCGTCACTCTGTGTATTATAGCCGACGCCCATAGCGACTGACCAGTGTTGTCAGTTGAATGAGCAGTCCATGGACACGCTCGCTCGCCGGTACCAGGGCCTGTCTGGCTTCTCTGCCAGCGCTGCGGCTCCTGGGCCTGAACTTGAGAATGTTTTGATGCGAGAAGAAGCGCCTTAACGGCAACGGCAACCGCAGATGCGGTGGTGGCAGAGGGCGATAATCTTCATAGATCTCGTGCAGGGTGGCAATGAAGAGAGGGCGCATAAACATGATGAGCATCCAGGTGAAGCCGGTGGCCACGACCGGGTTGGTCACATGCAGAATAAGCAGGTAAAGGGGAGCGACCACCGGCGCCTCGACCAGCACCGAGCCGACAAAAGCAGTGGCTACCATCAGCCAGCGCCGCCGTGCTACATTGATGCTGATGATCACCGAGCGCAAGCCAGGATGGTTATCGACAATGGCGGCGTAGGTTGCAAAGACAAGATGGACATGCCAAATGAGCATAGGTATAATCAAGAGCAGTAGGGGTGCATAAGAGGGCCAGTTGAGGCGGGCGGTCTCCTGGCTGATCAGCCACTGCAGGGGCGTAAAGAGGCCCCAGAACAGGAGGGTAGTGATGCCATTGGTCACGATGTAGCGTGGAAACCAACGGATGGCAGCGGGGAGAATCTGGGCGGGAATAATCGGCTGACCGGCGTCCAGGGCCTCGATCGCCAGCACCATTGAAATATTGCCCAGGGTGATGGTGATCCAGGGCAGAGCGGTGCCGATCCAGTAGGCGAGGGTGCCGGGATAGCTACCGACTACGACGGCTGCCAATGACGGCAGCGAGAAGAGGCCGACCAGAGTAATGATTCCTGCAATATCACGCCGGCAAATGCGCAGCCCGGCCAGGACATAGAGCATGGCCTGTTTCCACCAGGGTGCAACAGGCCGCGAGACTGGAGTCTCAGCCTCGGCTAGATCTGCTACGGGTAGGGGTGGTTTCACCATAAGGGTTGGTTTCCTCCCGATTCGCTTCAGGCTTGCGAGTTGGGCTTCTTCAGATCAGGGACCTGGTCTTTCATCCCAAACCTACTTCCTCAAAATATTCTTTTGTCTAATTGTAGCTTCAAAACTGCTGTCTACAGTGTTACATCCTTCTCACCCTACTACTCCGGGAAGGAGCTGGCAGGGGAGGCGCTCATCACCCCGGTGGCAGGCCATCAGCAGAGAAGAGAAGAAGGAAGGAGGCGCGAGAGCCTCCCTTCCTTCTTCGCCTCAAGCTGCTTTCCATGCTTCTGTCCACCTGCTGGATAGTGGCGAGCCTGCATTCTGCCAGCCTAACGGTGAGGTGGGAGCAGCACACCGCGATTCAAAATTGCCTGTGGGTCCCAGCGCTGCTTGAGGCCAAACATCAGCTCTAGCGCAGGCGATGGAGGGCCAAAGACAGCAAGCGAAGCAAAAGGACGAGGCATATCCATGACCACGGCATAGCCCTCGTTCGCTTGTGCTGCTGCGCGCAGATCCTCCAGAAGCGTTGCAGACTGGGCCACCTGTGGAGTCACGACGTAGAGCAGACCCGCTGCCAGATCTGCCACCCAGTCACAGCCCTGCAGAAGCTGGTCCTGATCGACCAGCCAGCCTGGCAAGTCGCGAGCAGCCAGGCCGACACGCACCACCAAGGGCGCTGACGTCTGGGCGACAAGGCTCTCCCTTGCTCTAAGACCGTTCTTCCCCTCGCCGCGTAACAGCTCGCACCAGAGGTCATCACCGCTCAGCTCCTCGCAGGTGACGGCTTCAGGAGCCTGGGCGCGCTGCAGCTCGGCAGCCACTGCCGTCAGCTCGCTCTTGACATCGGAGGCCAGCCCTTCGGCGCTATAGACAAGCAGATAGGGAGCGGCATGCAAGCGCGGGCTATAACGTTGGGCGAGCTGGCTGCCGTGGCAGAGCAGGAGGGCCGAGGCCACCAGATTCAACGGCAGGAGGCGTCGGGCCCAGAGCAGACCCTGGCGCAGATCCTCAACAGGGAGCAGCAAGCTGAGGCGTAGGCGCGGCAGGGGCCAGCACTTGAGGGTCACATCTGTCAACAGACCCAGCGTTCCGTAGGAGCCGATGAAGGCCTTAGTCAGGTCATAGCCGGCCACATTCTTGGTCAGGGGGCGCCCCGTGCGGATCAGGCGTCCGTCAGCCAGGGCTACAGTCAAACACAAGACCTGTTCGCGCAAAGCCCCATAGCGCAGACGTCTGGGGCCATTGACATTAGCTGCCACCAGTCCGCCGACGGTTGCCTCTGGCCAGGGCGAGATCAAAGCCACCTGCTGACGGCGTCTCGCCAGCCAGGCCTGGACTTCCGCCAGCGGCGTACCGGCCCCCACTGTGATAAACAGGTCCTCGGGGGCATCGTTGCGAAGGCCACGCAGGTGGGCTGTAGTGAGCAGAAGGCCAGCGCTGTCTGTCGGAGGGAAAGGCGCCTGGTCTGGCTTGTCCCCACCCATGAGCAGGACTGGCCGGTGCTGAGCGGTACACTGAGCTAAGATCTGGGCCGCTTCCTCATCGCTCTCGGGAGCAAGTAGCTCGCCGGCTGGGGGCGACCAGGGTTGCTCCTCCGCTAAAGCGAGGGAAGCCACTGATGGAGGCTCCTTCCAGACTTGAGCCTCGCTCTGAGGAAAGATCTTGCCAGGATTCAGCAGATTGTGGGGATCGAAAACTTGCTTGACGTCCCACATAGCGCTCAGCTCGGCGGGCGAGTGCATCAGGGGCATAAACTCACGTTTCTCAATTCCAACGCCATGCTCGCCGGTCAGACTACCGTTGAAGGCCATGCAGGCACGCACGATCTCTCGTCCTGCCTCACGTACACGCTCCAGCAAGGCGGGGTCATCGGGGTCGGGAATCAACACCATCGGGTGTAGATTGCCATCGCCCGCGTGAAAGACATGGCCTGTGCGCAGCGCATAGCGCTGACAGATGGCGTTCACGCGCTGCAGCATTGCGGCCAGACGGCTGCGTGGTACTGTGACATCAACCGTATAGTAGGCAGGTGCCAGCCGGGTCGCCGCCCCGGCTGCGCTCTTACGCGCCAGCCAGATGCGAGCCCTCTCCTCCTCATCGCGCGCCAGCCGCAAATCGCGCCCACCGTGGGCCAACAGGATATGGCTGATCTCTGCCATTTGCTCAGACAGGCTGGCCGGATAGCCGTCGACTTCGACGATGAGAGCGGCGCCCGCCTCCAGCGGCAGACCTGCCTGGGCAAATGGCTCAATCATCTGGATGATCTGCTGATCCATCATCTCCATTGTCGCCGGGATCAGGCCGGCGGCGATCATGGCCGAGACCGCCTGGCCCGCCTGTTCCACCGAGTCAAAGGTTGCAAGCAGAGTTTGAACGCCGGGTGGACGGCGTACCAGGCGGACGCCGATGGCTGTGATCAGGGCCAGTGTGCCCTCGCTTCCGCAGAGGAGACCGCAGAGATCGCTGAGTGGGTAGTCGTAGGCGGGACCACCGAGGCGTAGCCGGCGCCCATCGGCCAGCACAATCTCCAGACTCGTCAGATAGTTGGTCATCACCCCGTACTTGAAGCAATGCGGACCACCCGAGTTTTCCGCGACGTTCCCGCCCAGGGTTGAGACGCGCTGGCTGGAGGGATCGGGTGGAAAATACAGATCGTAGGCTTTGGCTTGCTCATCGAGGGCCAGATTGATCACTGCCGGCTGCACCACGGCCCGGCGCCCGAGAGGATCGATCTCAATGATGGCCTGCATCTGTGAGAAGGCTACCAGCACTCCACCGTGATCGGCTACGGCCCCACCAGAAAGGCCCGTACCAGCTCCTCGCGCTACCAGCGGTACACCGTACTCGTTAGCCCAGCGAACCAGGCCTACGACCTCCTCTGGGCTGCGAGGAAAGACAACTGCCTCGGGTCGCCCACGATCAAGGCCTCCATCCCCTTCATAGGCGATGAGAGCTGTCGCATCGGTGAAGACTTGCTCTGGTGAGAGAAGGGTTGTGAGGGCAGCAAGCGCCCGCTCCTCTAGCATGGCTCTGGCATCCCCTTCCTGTTTCCTGTACCGGGCCGAGGGATCGGCCTCTCTACGGACCTCTCCCTCTAACCGTCCCGTCTCCGTCGGAGCGTGTTGAGCATCCTGGGAGATAGGCATCTGCTGCAATAGCTCACATTGTAGCAGCTTGCAAGACCCTGTGCAAGCGCGCTCAGGGGCGTAGCAGCCAGACTGGCGGCGCGGGCTAGGAAGCGTGACGCGCGCATGCTTGCCTGCCGCTCCGCTCCCTTTCTCCGGCGATTCTGCGCTCTACTGCAGCCTGGTAGCTGATGGTTTGGAGACTGGATAAAAGCCAACGGAAGTGGTACACTACATGCTAGTAGACGCTGAGGAGGAAGCTTTTTGCTAGCAGAGAAGATCCGCGCTGCGTTTAACGAGGCACGTCAACGGAGGACGGCGCCTCTTCGTCTCGTAGAAGAGCGCTTGATCGAGCTTGCAATCGCGGGCGCCGACTTCACAGTCGATGATCTCTGGCAGTCGCTTCGCCAGAAAGAGCCACGTCTTGGGCGGGCCACCGTCTATCGTTCCGTAGAGATTCTGGTCAATGCGGGCCTGCTCGATCGTGTCGACTTTGCCGATGGCACCCACCATTACCGAATCTGCGGGGAGCGTCATCATCATCATTTAACCTGCACCCAGTGCCATCGCGTTGTCGAGGTCGATATCTGTTTACCCGCAGAGCAATTCAAGGCTATCGGTCAGCAGACCGGCTTTGCCATCGAAGGCCATTCGATTACGCTCTTTGGACGCTGTGCGCGTTGCACGGCGCACCGCTAGTCGCCCGCTCTCTAGGCTCCAGGTCTGGCCAGGATAAAGGCCAGGCCCTTGCCTTTTCCCCGGCTCTGGTCAGGAGTGCGTCCTGGCCAGGCTGTTATCGCCCCACGGCTCTCATCTCTGCCATTGAGTGCTTGCCTCGCTTTTTCCTCCATGCTCCTGCCCCTTCTGGCTAAGGTAAAAGGGCTACTCGTCGCGAAATGGTCGCTTTTATCATGCTACAATCAACCAGAGTACCTAGACTAGCCAGGTAGAGTGTACGAGATCTTCCTACTATTTTGGAACAGGTGATGAGCCATGAGTCCTCTGGCGCGCATTGGCACTGTAGCGGTAGTCTGCCTGGGCCTGATCATGATGGCAATGGTCCTGCTGCCGTCGCCTCTCTTCTCCCTCTCTCTCGCGACCTCCTCTGTGACCCTGCCGGTGCTTCTGTTTGCTGGCCTACTAAGCCTTGGTGCGACGCTGGCCTCCGATCGATCCGCGGCGGAAAAAGCCTTGCTGCCCTGGAGTGGACGTGAACGGGTGGCCTGGCTCTGCATTGCTGGTGGGCTGCTCCTGGGGACCGTAGGACTCGGCTGGCGGTGGATAAGTGCGGTTCCCTCCGCAGGCATCGGACTACTGGCCACGGTGCCGTCAGCGCCAGCTTCAACCCTGCAACTGCTTCTGCAGCTCAGTCCTCTGGCTTTTCCTCTCCTGCTCTGGCTCTCGTTCTTCCTCTGGCCTGCAGCCAGTGCCGGGCGTGAGCGTCTCCTCCTCATTCTGGATAGCTTCCTCGTTCTGCTGACCAGCCTGGGACTGGCCTGGAATCTGGGAATCTTTTCCTCCCTACGCTGGCCTCTCAGCTCGGGTGCTCTTCTCTGGGAGACGCTGCTCAGGCCGCTGGTTGATCTCTTGCTCATTGGGACCGCTCTCCTGCTCTGGCTGCGTCTGGGAACAGCCAGCACCTTTACCAGCTATCGCCTCCCTCCACGCCGTGCTAGTCTGCTTTGCCTGGTCGCTGGCCTCCTAATCTATGCGCTCGCTGATCTGCTGGCGGGCCATGCTTTGGCTTGGTCCTGGCTCTGGCCTGGGGCACCTGCCTGGCGCGACAGGGTGCTGGCGGTGATACTGAATACAGGTCTGTTGCTCTGTGGATTAGCCGCTTATCTCAGGCGTGTGGTCAGATGCCCCCCTGGGGAAGCTGGTGGGGCTACGCCCGCTCCCCGTGATGAGCCCCTGCGGCAGCAGCTCAGCCGGTGCCTCGTCCAGCATGATCGCCGCGTTACCGCTTTCCCCTTCGTGATCTATTTGCCTCATATACTTCTAATAACCTGTTTCGCTATTCTGACATGGAATGTCTGGCAGAGCGGACAGCGGCAGCTCTTCATCGGATGCCTTGTGCTCGGCCTGGCCATCTGTCTGGCCTGCTGGCGTCTCTTGCTGACTCAAGCCGAAAATCGCCATCTGGCTCGCCTGCTCTTCGGGAGCTGTCAGGAGGAGATCCAGCATCTGGAGGCCCAGGTGTATACCTGCAGCCGCCGCAGCAATGCGCTTGAGGCTCAGTTAGCTCGCCTGCGGGAAGTGCTGGCGCAGCTCGCTGCCGGGAACCTGGCCGCGCGTCTTGAGCCGGCAGAGGACGATCTCAAGCCCCTGGCGATCAGCTTGAACCAGCTTGCTGACCGAGAGATGCGTTTGGAACTGTGGAATCAGCATAATCAGCTCTTGCGCATAGCGCTGGAGGATCTCTGCGCCGCTTTGGAGCGCTGTCCCTCTGGTGAGCCGCTGGTGATCCCTCCCTCTTGCGAAGGGATACCGCAGATTGAACGGCTGCTGACTGTAACGGGCCTGCGCCAATTTGCTGAGCAGTCCCCGCCTTCCCAGTCCTCGCTGCCCGTGAGTAGCTCTAACGCTCTTCCTCCGCTCTTCCCGCCGACTCTGCCAGTCACAGGCGAGCCGGAAGGAGGCTTGTCCCCAGAACATGTTTCACATGAGCGCCCCTCGTGGTAGTTTAGCCGGAGCAGCAGCTATTGCAAGCTCTACAGGGTGCTCTCCGCAGGGCGGAGCTGGCGATGCGATGCGCAAGAGCAAGGGACCAGAATACTGATCTTAACCACGGGGGCGCAGTTTTAACGAGAACGCAACCGAATCGATGTCTCCTTTCTTCTGAATACAGAGTACAGTAATAGCCAGAGTATCCATAGCGCTCGATGAGAAGTGCAAGCGAGATCCGGGCCAGGCTCCAGGCGGGCCGGCTTTGCGAGCTAACAGCGAGTGACGGTAGAAGCGGGGGAACGGCACCAAGGGGACCTGTTTCGCCGGCTGTGGCGCCTGGCAGACAGAGGAGCTGAGAGAGATGAGCACCCGCGTGGTTTTACCGGTCTGGCAAGGAGCAGCGAGCAGCGGGGCGACCTATGTGCAGGTCGGCAATCTGCGCATCCTCGCTGCAGAGCTGAAGCAACTCTTGACCGCCGGGATAGACCGGCTGGGGCTGGTGGTGATCACGCTCACGTTTGCTGACCAGCGTTCGCCTGGTGAGAGGCGCGCCGAAGCGACTCGCCGCCTACTGGCGGCTCTGCGCTCCCTGGTACGCAAAACAGATCGCGTCTTTATCCTGAGTCAACGTGGCTATGTCGTCTTGCCCAACTGCAGCGAGCGGGAGCGTGTAGCGGTTGAAGAGCGTCTCTGGTGGGCGCTCTGCTCGCGGGTCAGCTCATTGCATGCCTGTGAGCTGGCTGATCTCACAGCCCTGGCAGTGGGTGGTCGAACGATTGAGCGGACGGAGAGTCAGAATCTGCTGAGTGTGCTGCGCGAAGCGGCCAGCGCGCAGCGAGTGCTAACTGCCCCCTTTGGCTCGACGAGGTGCCCCTCTGATGCCGGCGAGGCTGGTGGAGCTACCCGGCCCTCGGCGCCTGGAGCCAGATATGATCCTCTGTCCAGGCAAGCCTTGTCTAGAAATCAGCCTCAAAAGCACGAGCGAGACTGGTCTCCACTCTCTTCAGAACTCAGCGAGGAGTTTCTAGCCGAGGCGCGTCGACTCGGAATTCCCTACCTGGCGCCACTTCCGCGGCGTGTGCCTGCCAGCGTTCGCCAGGCGATTAGCCCTCATCTTGCTCATGAGCTGCACTGCTGTCCGATCGGGCGCGCTCGCAAAACACTGACTGTGGCTCTGGCTGATGGAAGCAACCACCAGGCTATTTTAGAACGCTTGCGGCGTGAGACGGGGTTGCAGATCTTCCCGGTCCTGACGCCTCCCCACGAGCTACAGCAGGCCCTGGAGCGCCTGAGTGCTTCCTCCTCTAAAAGGCGCTAGCTCTCGCCAGGACCCTTTCATGCGGCTCAGCGGCCTCTCGCCGCGGTTCCTACCTCTTCCCCCTGGGCCTGGATGAGCTGCGCCGCCCAACGAACCGGCTCACCTGCTGATCGCATTTGACGGCCTGCCTCGCGCTTGCTAAGATAGAGAGGACCGCATCACCGGCTGAGGGCCTGGCTTGCCCGGCCAGGAACCGGTGAAACGGCCTTCTCGAGAGACAAGAAAAGCAAGTAAGCCGGTTAGTCGAACAGCTCGCAGCTGCTAGCGTCATCATAGAAGGAGGAGAGGCGCCGGCCCGTGGCTCGCCGCTGCGCCATTGGCACGGATGGAGCCGGGCAGGGCGTCCATGTCTGGCTCAGCATGAAGATTCTGGTTACAGGAGGCGCGGGCTTCATCGGCTCCCATCTGGTCGATGTCTACCTGGAGGCTGGCCATGAGGTCTTTATCGTCGATAACCTCTGGAGCGAAGGGGGCGGTAAGCTAGCCAATATCCCCGCCCAGGCCCACTTTTTCCGCGCCGATATCACCGATGCCGAGACTATGCGCGACCTCTTTGCGCACGTGCGGCCCGAGGTCGTCAGCCATCACGCCGCCCAACACAGCGTCGCCGTCTCCGCGCGTGATCCACTCCTTGATGCCCGCGTCAATGTTCTCGGGCTGCTCACCATCCTGCAGAACTGCACCCAGGTCGGCGTGCGCAAAATCATCTTCGCTTCGTCGGCAGCTACCTACGGCACGCCCCCGCAGCTTCCCGTCAACGAGGAGACGCCGCAGCGGCCCGAGTCGCCCTACGGCATCACCAAGATGGTCGGCGAGCATTATCTGCGTTACTGGCACGAAGCTCACGGCCTGACCTACACGATCTTGCGCTACGGCAACGTCTACGGGCCGCGTCAGGACCCCAACGGCGAAGCGGGAGTCATTGCCATCTTTGCCCGTCGCTTTCTCAGTGGGGAAGGCGTGCGTATCGACTGGGACGGCGAGCAGGCCAAAGACTACGTCTTTGTCAGCGATGTCGCTCGCGCCAACTTGCTGGCGCTAGAGCGAGGCGATAACGACGTCTTCTGCATTGCCACCGGACGGCCTACCTCGGTCAATGAGATCTACCGTCAGCTTGTCACCCTGACTGGCTTCGAGGCCCCGATTCAACGCGCTCCCAAGCGACCGGGTGACATCCGGCTCGCCTACTTCGATTGCCGCAAAGCCGCGCAGCTCCTCGGCTGGCAGCCACAGGTCTCGTTGGAAGAGGGCATTCGCCAAACGGTCGACTTTTTCCGCCAGAGCCAGGCCCGTGGCTAGAGCCGGACTTGGGCGGTGCTGAGGCAAGGAGACTGCGGCGATGACCAACGGAGGCAAGAAGGATAGCTCACCAGCCTCCGCCGGCCATCGCCGTCTTAGCTCCAGCCGTCCCACCGTCGGCCTTGATCGCTGCCAGCCGTTCCTCTTTTTTCCTTGTAAGCTTCAAGATTCCGGTTGGATACGCTCGGCCAAGTCATAGAGAGCGTCGGCCAGCGACTCGATCAGCTCACGCTTCGCCAGCTTGGCGCGCCACTCGGCAGGGATAGCCTCCTCACCATAGAAAGCGCCCGCTAGCTGACCATAGACCGCCCCAGTCGAATCGGCATCGTCGCCCAGATTCACGACCAAGAGGCAGCCCTCGCGGAACGTGCTACTGTGGTAGAACGCCCACAGGGCCGCCTCCAGCGTCTTCACCACATAGCCGAGGCCGCGAATCTCCGGCGGCTGACGCACCTTAAAGGAGCCAGCCGCCACCTCAGCGATCTCTGATGTCAGTGGCTGCTCTTCCCAGGAGCCAGGCACCGGTGTATAGAAGGGGGCCAGCAACTCCTCCTTACTGGCGCCCTCCAAAGCCCCGATAATCAGCCCGGCCATATAACGACAGGCATCCACCGCCGTCGCCGTCGCGTGCGTCGTACGCGAGCTGAGGGCGGCCTTCTCCAATGCGGCCCGAGGATGGCGTGCATAGCAGAGCGGCACAGGAGCCAGACGCATCAGCGAGCCGTTGCCCGCCTGCTGCGGATCAGAGGAACCGGCCAGCGGGTCCCCCGTCTCATCAAAGCGGCGCAAAGCCCGGGCCACCGTGCCCCCAATATCAAAGCAATAGCCCGTACTCGACAGATAGCCCTCGTCGCGCCAGCGCACATAGCGCTCCATCTGATCGCGCACATCAAAGCCCTGGCGCTCCACCAGGCTGGTCGCCAAACAAAGGGCCATCGACGTATCATCGGTCCACTGGCCGGCCTGCAGCCTGAAAGGTCCCCCACCAATCATATCTGTCAGCGGCGCAAATGAACCGGGAGAGCGAAACTCGACGGTAGTGCCCACAGCATCGCCACAGGCTAGACCGAGTAAACTTCCACGATAGCGAGCGCGTCGATCCATTCTCCAGCTCCTCTCTTGCCTCTAGAAGGCATGCTACAGATGGCTCTCACTATCCTCGCTTGGCTGGGCGGGCCATGTGCCCTTATTGCCCGTATCGATCGTCAACAAGTTCCAGAGAGTAGATTGACGGAGAGAAAACGATTAGCAGCGAGGAATTTGGTGCATGGAATCTATGGGAATAGACAGCCTGCCTGCACTGTTTAAAAACATGGGAAAACCCGTTCACACCAAAAAATAGCAGAGAGAGACCCCTGGCCCGGAGCCCACTGGTCAAGGCAGGCGGGGCGGGCGAGGGGAAATGTCTGCCGCGGGCGGCGCTGTGCTGGGCGAATGTAGGCAGTGAAACAAGACAGAGAAAGGCGTAGAGGCGACGTGGCAAGCGTAGCGAGGGAGGGCTTGCGGAGGAGAGAGGGCGAGCAGAAGGAGGCTGCGCGCTGCTGCGCTCCTCAGCCAGCGACAGTGAGAGCGATCCGCGAGGCAGAGCTAGCTGCTTGCTCTCCTGGCCAGAGATAATAGTATAATATTGACAGCCTGCTAATTTGTGAGGAGGTGCATGCATCTGGCAGAGAGGGAATCCGAAGCAGTCCTACCTCCAGAGAAAGGAATCCTCGCACTCTTCTCCGCACCATCTTTTTTTCTGGCGGCAACAGCGTCGTCGGCAGCCAGAGACAGAGAGGCATTCACGAAGCAAACCAATTGGATCAACTCCAGCGTAGCATGGGTAGTGTGAAGGGTGGAAGTGGATACCTTTGCGTATCTTGTTCAGCGCAGTAGTCACGCGGCAAAAGACGTTTATCCATCAGCTAGCTAGTTCAGTAGGAGGAAGGGAACGATCATGCCAGGATCGAAGAAAGTTCGCGTAGCCATTGTTGGTGTCGGCAACTGTGCCAGCTCGCTTGTGCAAGGTGTCTACTACTATCGCAACGCCAAGCCGGACGACTTTGTACCCGGGCTGATGCATGTTACCCTTGGGGGTTACCATATCAGTGACATCGAATTCTCGGCAGCTTTCGATATAGACCAGAACAAAGTTGGCAAGGACCTGGCCGAAGCCATCTACGCTGCCCCCAACAACACCTACCGCTTTGCCGACGTTCCGCCGCTGGGCGTCAAAGTCTACCGTGGCATGACCCACGATGGGCTAGGCAAATACCTCTCACAAGTCATCACGAAGGCGCCGGGCAAGACCGACGACGTCGTACGCATTCTCAAGGACACAGGAACTGATGTCCTTGTCAACTACCTGCCGGTTGGCTCTGAGACGGCTACCAAGTGGTACGTTGAGCAAGTCCTACAGGCTGGCGTCGCCTTTGTCAACTGTATCCCGGTCTTCATTGCGCGTGAGCAGTACTGGCAAGAGCGCTTCAAAGAGGCCGGACTGCCGATGATCGGTGACGACATCAAGAGCCAGGTTGGCGCCACGATTGTCCACCGTGTGCTGACCAAGCTCTTCCGCGATCGCGGCGTGCGGCTAGAGCGCACCATGCAGCTCAACGTCGGTGGTAACACTGACTTCTACAACATGCTAGAGCGCGAGCGGCTGGAGTCCAAAAAGATCAGCAAGACCAATGCCGTCACCAGCCAGCTTGACTACGAGCTGCCGCCGGAGAACGTCCACATTGGACCCTCGGACTATGTCGCCTGGCTGCAAGATCGCAAGTGGGCCTACATCCGCCTGGAAGGCCGCACCTTTGGTGATGTGCCGCTCAACCTGGAGCTGAAGCTAGAGGTTTGGGACTCGCCCAACTCTGCCGGCGTAGTTATTGACGCCGTGCGTCTGGCCAAGCTGGCACTGGACCGCGGTCTTAGCGGCACGCTCATCGGGCCGAGCGCCTATCTCATGAAGTCGCCGCCGGTCCAGTATCCAGACGATATCGCACGCGCCATGACCGAGGCCTTTATCCGCGGTGAGGAGCCTGAAGCCGCCGCAGCTCGCGCTGAGGCTCTGGAACCGAGCAACGGCTACAAGGTTGAAGCCCCTAGCGAATAAGTCGGGCGACTCTCCCCTGGGCAGAACGCAAACCCCGGGCCAGCGCTGGCACTGCCGGCCCGGGGACTTTGCTTTGAAGCAATGGATGCAAGATGAACCGCTACGAGCGCTGTACGCTTGGAGCATTCGTCACAGTCGAAGCATTAGCCGCTGGCTGCTGGTGCTGATCTTGCCCCGAGCGTAACAGCTCCTCGCGTACAATAGTCACCTCTGGCGGAGCGCTGATTCCAATTTTCACACGCTCCCCCTCGACCGCGAGGACCGAGATGCTAATGACCCCACCGAGAATAATGCTTTCACCAACTTTACGTCTCAAAACAAGCATGTAAGGCTCCCTTCCCCAGAAGCATTTCCGAGACGTCCCTGCGCTGCAGATGACACCTTACAGGCGTCTCTTCAAGCCGAACACAGACGAGATGCCGAGCAGCGAGTGGGCTTCCTGCTCACACTGGACGTTGCTGGTGACAGAAACGGGTAGGCACGTTTGCTGTCACTGGCACGGAGCACAACAAACCGCTGGTCTGTGAGTCGCTTGTGCAGATTCAATGTACGCTCATTGTCAAAATGACGATTCAGCGCCAGGATTTTCCGCACAAGTAAGCGGGGCTCGATCTCGCAGACCTGTGCGCACACTCGCGCCGGCCATAAAACTACCCTCTCTGTAGATTGTACACCGTGCTTCAGCAACCACTGTTTCCCCGGGCGTTGTGCGCAGTTGGGGCCTATCCCTGTTGATGGGCCGCAGCGCCTTTGCCACCGTCTCAGCGCTGAGCGGCCCTGCTGCTGTGGCCAAAGCCGCCGTGGTCGTTGAGAGTCGTGCGGAGCCCTGATCTGCACCTGGGTACCCTCCCTGAAAGGTGTGACACCGAACCGGGGCCGGCTTTCCCACTCAGGAAGCCTGCTCCCTTATCGTACTCAACAGGTCGCTCACGATCAACAGGGAAACCAGGGATCGTAATAATACTCTGTTTATGATACTATACGATCCAGGCTATGGTAC
>NZ_JADGHT010000079.1 GCF_019683755.1 Thermogemmatispora sp.
AGATTAATCAAAATACATAAAATTTGCAAATAGATATTGCTATAAATATTTCATCGCAGTCACTACCCTCTATATAAAGCCTGGCTGGCACCAGCCGCTCTGGAAGGGGCGACAGTCCGAAATCGTGACGGTCGCCCTGCCTCCGTAGTCTGCCGCGGAGATCCGCCGTCCGCTTGCTCAGGAGGGTGCGCTCCAGACCAGCGCGACCGGGGCCACCGCAGCACGACTCAGAGCTGCCAGTGAGCGCCTGCAAGAGCTGATTGGGGGTCACCCGGCTCTAGCGCAACTGGCCTGTAGACAGTTGCAGCGGCAATAACTGCGCCTGGAGGAGCTGGCGCGTCTGGACCAGCGCACCTTTGACGAGCGTCTGGTCGCCTGTTTTTTTCAGGCAGGAGGGGCTGCTCACCTGGTGGTAGCTGGTCCTGGCCCAGCTACTGCCGGGGTCCAGCGAGCCGGGGCTGACCCTGTGCTGGCTGGCTCACCTACTCAGCCACTTCTCGGAGTGGGCGCCAGGGCAGGAGTTCCTTAGTAAGGCATCGCTGCTGACGGCGCCAGGTGTCCGCCTGAGCTGCGACGGGAAGAGTGTGTCTTTACAAGTGGAGATCCGTCACCTGCTCGTGCAGGTCGGCTGGAGGCTCCTTGATCCTGACGGACGCTTCCGCCGCGAGCTGAGCCGCCTTGTACTCGCCCACAGCCTCGCAGCCCTGGAGCTGGGAGCCGGTCAGGTGCTGCCCGAACTCGACTGGCAAGCCTGGCAGAGGCTGCAGCTTCCTCATCATCTGATCATAGAGCAGCAAGAAGGCTGGCGACATGGAAAGCTCTTGCTCATTTGGGCCTTGGCCCAGCGTCTTCCAGCAGCAGCTAGCCGTTTGCTTGCCATCCTCCAGCAGTTCGAGGGGCAACTCAGCCAGCCCGACCCAGCGTCGAGAACTTCACCTATGGGAAAGGCAGATACAGCAACTCGAGACCTCAGAGCGGGAACGCTGACCTCAGCAAGCCGAGCCAGCCTAGCCGGTGGCGTCTCCATCAGGACAAAAGGCAGACTGGAAAGCTGGGCTTGCTTTTCGTTGCAACATCGAGTACGCTGCCTTCTGGCAGAACAAGTCACGGTCCACGCTGCCTGTTTCAGGTACCAGGGCATGCCGCTGAGCTGAGCAGCCGTGAATGAGGAGCAGACGAATGGAGGAACACCGCTTTTTCCATGAAGCAACGACCCTGGTCGGGCGTGAGCGTGAACTAGCCTGGCTGCGTAGCCTTGAGGAGAAGAGCCGCACAGGTTGCCTGCAGGTTGCGCTCATCGCCGGCGAACCGGGGATTGGCAAGACCAGGCTCTTGCGCGAGCTGGCCCGTTGGGCCCGCCAGCAAGGTACGACGGTTCTCCAGGGTGGAGCTTCGGGCGCCGAGGGGATGCCCCCCTATCTGCCATTTCTCGAGGCGCTTGGCCAGCACATCCGCAACGCATCCATGGACGCGCTGCGCCTCCAGGCCGGAGCCATGACCTCTGTCCTGGCGACCATCCTGCCCGAACTATCCCTGCGCCTGGGAGAATCTACCAGCAGCTACCCACTGCCGCCCGAGCAGGCCCGCCTCCGCCTCTTCGAGGCCGTAGGCCTCTTCTTGAACGCAATTGCTACCTCCCAGCCCTTACTCCTGGTGCTGGATGATCTCCACTGGTCCGATCAAGCCAGTCTTGACTTGCTCTGCCACGTGGCTCAGCATCAGCCCACGGCGCGCTTGCTGATACTAGGAGCCTATCGCGAAGGCGAGGTCATGCATCGCAACGCCTTCGAGCGTGCCCTGAGCGAGCTGGAACGTCTGCGCCTGCTCACGATGATTTGCTTAAAACCGCTCACGGCGGAAGCCGTGGCTGAGCTGGCCTCCGGCTACCTCGGAGCCGCCGTCGATCCTGCCGTCAGCAGGCTGCTGGCAGCTCAGAGCGAAGGCAATCCATTTCTGGCAGAAGAGCTGCTCCGCGGCTGGCTGGAAAGCGGTGTCATTGCGCAGCAACAGGATGGCACCACCTATGGTCTGGTCGCTTCTAACCCCTCCCTGCTGCCGTCCAGTATTCTGAGCGCCGTTCGCCTGCGGCTGGCTCACCTGGCGCCAGCGACAGTCGAACTACTGCGTAGTGCGGCGCTCATTGGCCGTACCTTTGACGCCGCCTTACTGGGCAGCGTGGCAGGCCAGGATGAAGAGAGGGTTGAGGAATGGCTAGAGGAGGCTGTACAGGCCAGGCTGATTGACCAGCTTCCAACGACTAGTGTCGCTGCCCCTTCTCACTTTGCATTTAGCCACGATATGATCCGCGAGTGCCTGGCCCGCGAGGTGAGGGCAACGCGCCGTCATCGTCTACACACGCTCATCGGCCAGGCGCTGGAGCAGCGCTTAGCCCGTTCGAATGCCATCGCCAGCGCTCAACAACTGGCAGAGCTGGCCTTCCATTTTGCTCGCAGCGGCGATCCCGAGAGCGGAGCCGCCTATGCCCGGCGTGCTGCTCGGCAAGCGCTGCAAACCTATGCCCCCGCAGAGGCTCTGGCTCACGAGCGCACGGCTCTACAGCTCCTCAGCCTGAACGATCCTCGGCGTGGCCCCTGGCTTCTCGAATTGGGCACGGCAGCGCTCCTGGCAGCCGCCTGGTCGGAGGCCATCGACGCCTTTCAGCGCGCTCAGGAGTGGGGTCGCTGCCACGGCGATCAGCACCTGGCCGGCTGTGCTGCGCTTGGCCTGGGTCGCGCCTACTGGCGTCAGGAACGCATCGCCCCGGCACGGATTGCCCTGGAGGAAGCTGTTACTGCGCTCTCATCCCAGACGACGCCCGACACCGTCGAGGCCCTGGTTGAGCTGGGGTCACTGCTGGTGCTGAGTCTGCACCAGCAAGAGGAGGCCCTCACCTGCTTGGAGCGCGCTCTCGCCCTCGCCCGCCAGCTCGGCGAGCGACGACTAGAAGCAGCATCCTGTCGCGCCCTGGGCAATCTGCTGGCCCGCTCCAATCAGCTTCAGCGTGGTCTTCCTCTGTTAGAGCAAGCCCTCTCGCTGGCGCTCTCTCTCGGTGAGGCCCTGGAGGTGGCAGAATGTTGTGCCTGCCTGACGATGGCCTATGGCTGGTATGGAGAACTTGATCGGCGCGCTCAGCTGTTTCCTCTCTGGCTTGAGTACGCTGGTCGCTGCCACGATCCCTATCAGCTTCGGCACCTCTATACGCACCTGGCTTCCAGCTACGCCCTGCGCAGCCAGTGGTCCGAGACCGATGAGGCTTTGGATAGAAGCCAGGCGCTCGTTGAGCAGCTCGCCAGCCCCGAGCCAGCGGCATTGCTCCAGTGGACGCGTGGCCTGCTCTTGGCCCCACGCGGGCATCTGACCGAGGCCGAAGATCTTATCACGACGGCTCTCGCCTGGTATCGCCAGCACGCTTTCCAGTCGCTGGCCTGGTGGCTTGGCGGCCTCGGCTTTGTTCAGGCCATCCAGGGCAAAGAGCAGGAGGCTCGCGCCTGTCTCGCTGAGCTGGAGGCGCTCGTGAACCCTCTGCCAGCGGAGTCTATGCCGCTTGCCCACGCCCTCTGCTTCATGGCTGCCATCAGCGCTGTGCTTGCTGACCAGACCTGGGCGGCGCGTCTCTATCCCCGTCTGCTTCCGTTTCGTGGCCAGTTCCACTCGTTCTCGGTCGATCGCTTGCTCGGTACCCTGGCCGTCTTGACAGGAGACCTCGCCGCCGCAACAGATCACCTGGCGCGCGCCGAGGCAGTAGCCAGACGCTTCGGCCTCGGTTTCGAGTTAGCCTCTACTCTGGGAACGCGAGCCTTGCTCGTCCTGGCCCGTGACGGCTCGCCGGGAATGGCTCAGGCCCGCGCGCTCCTAGAGGAAGCTGTTGCCTTGAGCCAGAGCACCGGTAACTCTGCTCTGGCGCAGCTCTTGCAGCGCCAATGGCAGGAGTTGGTCTGTCATCGTGAGCAGGCAACAAGCCTTTCTCGTCCGACCTCTCTGCCCCTGCCGGCCGGCCTCAGCCGACGCGAAGCTCAAGTCCTGCGGCTTGTTGCTCAGGGAAAGAGCAATCGCCAGATCGCTGCAATCCTGGTGATTAGTGAGCGCACGGTCGCCAATCATGTGCGCAACATCTTTAATAAGACCGGGGTTGATAACCGCGCGGCGGCTGCTGTCTTCGCCATCCGTCAGGGTCTGCTGGACTAGGCCAGCGTAGGCAGCATAGGCAGCGCTGGTCAATTTTGACTATTCCCCTTCATCGCTGCTCCTCCCCCGAGTCACACGGAAGTCAGTCATTTCTGACGATGTGTGCCTAAAGGAGGGCTGTTATGCTCTCTTGAGAGCGTTTGAGAAGCACGTTATCGTTCACGTTATCTCTCAAGAGAGATTCGCTCATGAAAAAGTTATTGCGCCTGATCATTCTCTTTGGAGCGCCGCTCCTTGTGGGGGCGATCAATCTCGCCCATCCCGTCGTCTCGGCCTATCCCACCGTCTATCATGCTCTGCTGCATCAGGGGGGCTGGTGGCTCGTGCTACACTTTGTCAATCTGGCCGCCTTTCCTCTGCTGGGTTTGGCCGTCTACCTGCTGACGGCGGACTGGCGCGGTCTGGCGGTCACAGTAAGCAGGGGCGCCATCGCGGCATTTATTCCCCTCTATGCTGCCTTTGACGCGATGGTGGGCCTTGGCACCGGGACCCTGGTCCAGTCTGCTCGCACTCTTTCAGCAGAGCAGCTTGCTGTCGTCGAACCTATCATTCAAGCCTACTGGGCCAGCAGTACAGCTAACATCCTGGCTACCCTCGGCTCTGCCGCCTGGGGTCTCGGTCTGCTGGCGGCAACGGTGGCTATCACCCCAGCGGGCCGACGGCTGGCTGGCACGGCGCTGGCGGTGGCCGGCTTTGCTCTCGTCGGCTGGGGCGTTGCCACTGGCAGCTCAGGTACGCTGCTCTGGTGGGGAGCCGTAGCTCTTGTGGCTCTCGCCGTGCTGGGACTCAATCACGGGCGCCCTATGGCAAGTCTGCTTGCTCTGGCCGCCATGTTCTTTGGGACGACACATGTGACTCCCTATGGTCCACTGGGAGCAGCCTGCTTCCTGGCCGCTGCGCTCTGGCAGCAACTGAGCCGGCAGCCAGGCGCTGACCCCGAAGCGCGCGATGTAGCACCGGCTGGAGCTACCTTATAGCCTAAAAGGATCGGAAAGGATAGACAGGTATGCATCGCTCTTCTTTCCTCAGCTGTGAGCCATTGGCTCACACCTATTCCATTGTGGCCTGCGATCACGCTTCCGATCAGATCGGGATTGCCGTGCAATCGCACTACTTCGGTGTGGGGAGTGTGGTTCCCTGGGCCGAGGCGGGAGTGGGCGCGGTCGCCACTCAAGCCTTTGCCAACACGGACTACGGTCCCGAGGGGCTGGCTCTCATGCGGCAGGGATTGAGTGCCTCTCAGGCGCTGGAGCGCTTGCTCCAACGCGATGAGGAACGTGAGATTCGTCAAGTTGCCATGCTGGACGCCAGGGGCGGCGTCGCTGTACACACGGGGCAGCGCTGCGTTGCCGCCGCCGGTCACCTGAGCGGCAATGGCTTTGTGGTCCAGGCCAATATGATGCTCAATGAGGGAGTCTGGCCGGCGATGAAACGGGCCTACGAGGAGAGCACAGGCGACCTCTGCGATCGTTTGCTCACAGCCCTGGAGGCGGCTCAGGCTGCGGGAGGCGATATTCGAGGTCAGCAAGCGGCGGCTATGATCATCGTTTCGGCTACGCGGACACCTCAACCGTGGCGCGCACGTCTCTTTGACCTGCGCGTCGAAGATCATGCTCGCCCTGTCGAGGAGCTTAGGCGCCTGGTCACGCTCCGTAAAGCCTGGTTGCTTTTCGAGCAAAGTAATGAGCGGCTGCTGGCGCAACGGCCCGCCGAGGCGGTCGCGTTGCTTCGGCAGGCGATTGCCCTCGATCCCGACAATGCCGAGCTCAAGTTTCGCGGGACGGCGATCCTGCTTCAGGCCGGGGAGGTTCCACAGGCGCTGGCTCTGCTCCATGAGGTCTTTGCCAGCAATCCAGCCTGGACGGAACTGGTTCCGCGTCTGGCCGCTGTCGGGCTGATCCCCAACGACCCGGCGCTGCTCACGTTGATCCTGGCCCAGCAGGCGTGATTGCTCTCGGAGGCACTCAGGCTGTTCTACTTGAGTGCCTCCATCTTGTCCGATGGCCGGGCTGATCCGCCAGCGGCAAGGAGGCAGGGCGGAGGTGCAGGAGTGACTAGTCCCGCACTGGCCAGCCTGCGCGGCGCCTGTGCCAGACAGGCTGCCTTGGTGAGATCACCGGCGTCAACCTCAACTTGTCACCATGAGTTACGCCGTGCCAGGGCGCAGGTCTAGCAAGCGGCCTGGCGAACGCTTACTTCGCCTTGGAATAGGTTTTCACTCTTCTACGAAGATGAAGCGCAGCGCTTGGCTATTCAAGCCGAGTAGCAATCTCCATAGAGTCTTGACAGCGGCATGAGAGCGATTTTTGCAGCTTGATAAGTGCTTTCGAGATCTACGCACCCGCTTGACAGAGACTGCTTTAAATGCTAGCCTAGAAAGGGTTCTGCTAGAAGTCTCGTTAAGGGTAGAACAGAAGCATCTTATCGGGTGTAGACAGTTAGTCTCTCGCCTGCTGCAAGCAGCGGCCACTGCCCGTTTTCGGCTCTTCATGAGCTGGCTGACACGCTGTACCCCCGCAGTAGGCTCTTCCTCAGAGCCTTGAGCTGAGGACTTCGCTAACGTTGCCCTGTCCAGTGTATCCAGGCCAGTGCCAGAGCACCCAGCGGCTCATTTCCAGGCGGCAGACAGTGCAGCACTCTCTTCATCTCTCAACTCTCATCTGCTGCAGAGCGATGCTTCCTCCAGCCAGAAAGAAGCGGCTGCACGGGGTCGCTCAGGCACTGACGGGAACGTCTGAACATCCTCGAGCCGGATCTCTGTGGTCGCAACTTTGCATCTCTGCTACACCTTTGACTGTGAGCTTTGTTTTTTCCGTAAGGGAGCAAGAATACGCTATCAGCGAGAAGGAGCAAGCCTGATGACGACTCACCCGTTGCCAGCCGACCTGGAGGAGCAGCTACAGGCTCATGAGCGCTGGCTCAACAGCGACGGCAGCGCCGGTCACCGCCTGCGCCTCCCCCAGGCTGATCTCCACGAGCTTGACCTCAGCAACCGCCTGCTCTCCTTCGCCTAGCTGAGACACTGCAACCTCTCAGGCGCCAACCTCTGCGATAGCTGGCTCACCGCTGCCGATCTGACCGGCTCCCAACTGCAGGGAGCCGAGCTGAGTTACGCGCATGCCGAGGGAGCTTGCTTCGACCAAGCCTCCCTGGATGAGGCCAACCTGGTCAAGGCCGACTGCTCCTGCGCTCGTCTGCGCCAGGCCAGCCTGCGCCGCATCCGGGGGGGCACGGACTTTTGGGCCGCTGATCTACGCGAGGCCGATCTCTCGGACGCCGATCTGGAACAAGCCGACTTGCGCCAGGCCCGGCTCGAGGCCGCCAATCTCTCCGGCGCTCGCCTCAAGAACGCCAATCTCACCGGCGCCCGCCTGCGCCAGGCCCGCTTGCAGGGCGCCCAGGGATTGGAAACCGTCCGCGTCGCCTGGATCGACCTCGGTGAGGACGGCCAGCCTCAGCTCCTCCACGCTGAGGAGGCTCGCCGCTGGCTGCTCACCGCGGCCTCCTCTTGAGCTCCGCCCAACCACGATCAGGCCAACCAGACACTCCTTTCAGCAGGAGCCGGAGCTCCTGCTCTTTCTTTTGTCCCACCCGTCGTCATAAGCTCTCCCTCCGTGCCTGGCCCCACGCACTGGATGCTGGGAGCACTGATGATCCCCCTTTCAGTGGGGCACAGCTGCGCTCCCAGCAACTGGAGCCTCTTTCCCCAGCAGCCTGCGGCTCGCGATCACTGCTTCCAGGATGCCGCCGAGCAAGCCGCTCTTGTACAAAAGCTTGACAATAGGGCACTTCCCCGATATACTTTCCTATGAAACAATATCTATCGCAACAATTGCATACGCAACAAATTGCGGCTCGCCTGGCGACGCGCCGAACCCGCGAGTCGTGTCACAGAGAGAAAGGGGCCTGAGAAGCGCATGGATGACTACCAGGACTACCGTCTCTTCCAAGAGCTGAGCTTGCTGCTTGACCACGCCGACCGCCTGGTCCTGCGTCAGTTCCGACTGAACACCCTACAATATAATGCCCTGCTCTTGCTCAACCCTGACGAGGGCTGGCGGCTGACGGATCTCAGCGAACGCCTGCTGTGCGAACGGAGCACGGTTACTCGCCTGGTAGATTACCTGGAAAGCGAGGGGTTGATAAGCCGTAGCCCTGACCCCGGCGATCGCCGTTCACAGCGTGTCACCCTGACAGCCGCAGGCATCGCCCGGCGCCGCGAGGCCCAGGCCGCCATTGAAGAGGCCATTCGCCGCCGTTTCAGCGTCTTGAGCCGCGACGAAGAGCGGCATCTGATCGCCATGCTCAAGCGCTTACGGGCTATCGTGAGCGCCGAGATCGAAGCGACTTCACACGAGGCGAACAACACCGCGCCCTAGTTGCAACTAATGAGGTAGGTAGGAAAGTCACTATGCCAGAGATCTTTGAGTCGGCCACAGATGAAGCGCCCTCGCAACCAAGCGCCGAGCAGATGGCAGCGGTCCCCGGCGACCTGCCCCTGGGCGAGATCCTCATCCGCTGGACAGCTCAACGCAGCCAATTTCGCCACGATAACACCATTCTGCCCGCGGCTCCTCTCCCCGGCGAGCCAGTCGAAGTCTGGGCCACCAGTGGCGAGGAAGTCCCCCTTGAACGTGCCGCGCTCTTCTACACCGTCGACGGCAGCCGTCCCGAACGCTCCTCGACCGTCCTTCCGATGGAGCGCGTCCGCGTGAGCTGGGACCCACATGCAGGCTACCTGACCCACTGGCTGGCTCGCATCCCCGGCCAGCCAGCCGGTACCCGCGTGCGCTATCGCATCGCCGGCTGGCTAGCTCACCCTGGCTCTCCCGCCTCTGACGAGCCGGAGATCTGGGCCCAGGACGGCCAGGGCTTCGCCTTCCATTTTTCGGGCGAGCGCGCCTTTACCACCTTTGCCTATCTCGTTGAAGAAGAAAAGCAGCGGCGCCCGCCCACCTGGGCGCGCGAGGCGATCATCTACCAGATCTTTCTTGACCGCTTTCGCAGCGACGCCCCCGATGGCCATTTCCCGCCTGAGAGCGAGCCACACGCCATGCATGGGGGCACACTCAACGGCGTCCGGGCCGCCCTGCCCTACCTCACCGAGCTGGGCGTGACCTGCCTGTGGCTCTCTCCTCTGCACCTGGCCGAAAGCTACCATCGCTATGACGCCCTCGACTACTTTCGCGTTGATCCCCGCCTGGGCAGCAATGCCGATCTGCAAGCCCTCATCGAGGAGGCCCACGCCCGAGGCATGCGCGTCCTGCTCGACTTCGTGCCGGCACACGTCTCCTGGCATCATCCCGCCTTCGTGGCCGCCCAGTTGGATCGCCAGGCCCCCTCTCATGACTGGTTCTATTTCGAACGCTGGCCAGACCGCTATGGCACCTTCCTCGACGCAGTCCCCGGTCTCCCCTCGCTGCGCTCTGAGAGTGAGGGCGCCCGTCGCCATATTATCGCGAGCGCCCTCCATTGGCTTGGCCAGTTTGGCATCGATGGCTTCCGCCTTGACCACGCAATCGGCCACAGCATGGACTTCTGGTGTGAATTCCGCCTTGCCACACGAGCGCTGCGCCCCGATGTCTTCCTGTTGGGCGAGGTGACCGATACGCCCGACGCCTTGCGCCGCTACCGCGGCAGGCTCGACGCCGTGCTCGATTTTCCACTGGCAGCGGCTCTACGCTCAACCTTCGGAGTACGTACCTGGGACCTGCGGCGCTTCGAGAGCTTCCTCAGCGCCTATGAGGCGTATATGGCGACAGGGCCCGCGCGCGCGAGCTTTCTTGATAACCATGATATGAATCGCTTCCTCTTCATTACCGGCAACCGTCCGGAACTGCTCAAGCTAGCAGCCCTCTGCCAATTCACCTTGGCCCCGGCGCCCATCATCTATTACGGGACGGAGATCGGTATGTCCCAACGTGCTGACATCTCATCCAAAGCAGTCGGCGGCGATGCCGAGGCCCGCGCCGATATGCCCTGGCGCCCAGAGGACTGGAATCAGGATCTGCTCGCCTTTTACCGGTCCCTGATCCGCCTACGTCGCGCCTTGCCAGTCTTGACCCACGGCACGCGCCGCGTTATTCACCTGGACGCCAGCCAGGCGACTTATGCCTACCTGCGCACTCACGCTGCTGGCCAGTACCTGGAGCATGGCGATGCCCTGGTGCTCTTCAACCTGAGCGAGCTGCCTCAAACCGTCCTGTTGCCAGCCAGCGCACTGCCACCAGCGGCGACCACGCTCCTCGCTACCAGCTCAGCACCGGTCATACGTAGGTCTCGACATCAGGTTGCTATAACCTGTGAGCCGTTGAGCGGCACCATCTTCGCGTGTCAGGAAGGAGGTTGAGAGCTGGCGTTTCCCTTGATCTTTCGACAGGCTTCCACAGGAAGAGCACAACGCTCTAGGAGATCAGTCCTCACTCAGCCCTGATGCTGTTCAACAGAGGGGAGAGCACCCAGCAATTGGCCTCTTCCCGAGATCCTTTCTCTTATCAGAGAGGATGAGAGATGATGATGCAGAAGAAGCTCATTGCCCTGCGAACACCTGGCAGCCGGCCACTGCTGGCACTGATGACAGTCATCGTTATTATGCTCATGTTGTTGCTCGCCGCCTGTGGCAGCGCCTCCAGCAGCAACAACAGCGGCAGCATTGACTATAGCGGCACGATTGTTATCTGGCACGGCTGGCAAGGCGCCTACCTGCAAGCCAAGCAGGCCATTTTCAATGAATATATGCATCTGCATCCCAAAGTCAAGATTGTGCTGGTCCACCAGGACAATATCGCCAGCAAAGCGGCCACAGCGGTCAAGGCCGGCAATGGTCCCGATATCATCGCTTTCACAGACGATAACTTGGGATCGCTGGCCCTCGGACACATCGTTGTGCCACTTGACCAGTACATCAGCCAGGATGATCTGAATCAGACCTATAGCCCGGCAGCAGCCTCGGCCCTGGTTTTTAATGGCCACGTCTATGGCGTCCCAGAAGCCGTCGAGGCCATCACGCTGATGTATAACAAGAGCCTGGTCTCAGCGGACCAGCTTCCTAAAACCACTGATGATCTGCTGGCTTTCGCGAAGCGCTATCAGCAGACTCACCCGGGTCAGTATGGCGTTGTCTGGCCGACTGAGGACGCCTACTTTAATGCGCCCTGGTTCTATGGCTTTGGGGCTCAGTATGTGACGCCCGATGGCAAGGCCCACCTCGATACCCCCCAGGCCCTGCAGGCAATGGAGTACATTGCCTCCTTCCGCCCCTATCTCCCCAAGCAGCCGACCTACGATGTCGTGTCCTCCCTCTTTGCCGAGGGTAAGGCCGCGATCATCATCAATGGTCCCTGGTCATATGCCGATTACGCTAGTGGAGGGAAGATCAATATCGGCTTCGCTACACTGCCGATTGTAAACGCTACTGGCACGCCAGCCAAGCCCTTCGTCGGGGTTAAGTCGCTCTGGATGGCCAAAACTGCCAAAAATCCAGCCCTGGTGGCCGATCTGATGAAGTTCTATACCAACAAGGCTAATCAGATCGCTATGTCACGAGCGGACGGCGAAATTCCGGCCAATAGCTCTGCCGCCGATGACCCAGCCATCCAGGCCCTGCCCGCTGTCGCTGGCTATGCCGCTCAGGTCAAGCTCGGCCTGGCCCTGCCGAATACTCCCTATATGTCGGCTCTCTGGACGCCTGTGCAGAATGCTCTGACGGCAGTCTGGAACGGCACCCAGACGCCAGCCAAAGCCCTCAGCGATGCCCAGGCGGCCGCTACCAAAGGAATCGCTCAGATCAGCTCGTAGCCCTGCGCCTGCGGACCTGTGATGCTGCAAGTCGCCTGCTGTGCTGCGCTGTCGCACATTCGTTGAAGATGCTGCTTTTCCACCCCGTCTCTCCTCTCTTTCCGGTGCTGGCACGGGAGGAAGAGACGGGGTAGATACCGAATTGGAGGCGATGACGCCTATGCTGCGCGTCAAACGGCGTACTATCGTGGCCTTTCTTCTCCCAATGCTGGTCATGATGGCCGTGATCAACTTATGGCCAATACTGTATACTCTCTATCTGTCAACCACCAATTACAGCGAGTTTAACTCCGACAACTATCGCTTTATCGGCCTGGAGAACTACCGGCAGTTGCTTTTCTCGCTCGATAGCGACTTCTTCCCAGTGCTCTGGCAGACGCTGCTCTATGTGGTCGTCTGCCTGGTTTGCTTTCTGATCGTGGGCATGTTGACTGCTCTGGCGCTCAACAACCCGCGCATTAAGGGCCTGCCTTTTTGGCGCGTGATTCTGCTCCTGCCCTGGGCCGCTCCCTCGGGGATTACGGCCCTGATCTGGAAGTTTCTCTTTCAGTATGATTTCGGCCCCCTCAACCAGATTGGGCGTCTCTTCTTTGGTCAGCAGTTCGGCATTCCCTGGCTACTTAATCCGACGCTGGCTTTTATCGCGGTGGTGATCGTCAATGTCTGGCTGAGCTATCCCTTCTTTACGGTGGTCATCCTGGGGGCGCTACAGAGTATCCCAGGCGAGCTACGCGAGGCGGCGCGCATCGATGGAGCCGGGCCCTGGCAATACTTTCGCCATGTGACTCTGCCGCTGGTCACGCCCGCCCTCATCCCTGCAGCCATTCTGAGCGCCATTACGACTTTTCAGATGTTCAATACGGTCTTTCTGATCACGCAAGGGGGACCAGTAGTCAGCGCTCTCAAGCCTGGGGCCACCGAATTTGTCATGATCTATATGTACAATCGCATCCTGGGGGCCAGCGTGGCTAATCCGCACTACGGCTTTATCGCCGCCTTCTCTATAACGTTGTTCGCGCTCCTGGCGGCGCTGACCTATCTCGGTTCGGGCCTCGGTACGCGATTGCCAGAGCTGAGCGGTTTCAGGGAGGCACGCACATGAGTCAGAAACTACCCACTGCTGCGCTAGAGAAGCAGCCCGCCGCTTTCAGAACCCCGGCCAGAGAGCGGGCGAAGCGCTTACAGGGGAGGCGGGCCGTCGCCGGTCTCGGCACCCGCCTCGGGCTGGTCGGCGTCTATGCCTTTTTGGTGGTGATGACCATCTTCGCTCTCTTCCCGTTTTACTATGTGGTTCAGGCTTCATTCGCCGGGGCGCAGAATCTCTATACCACTGATCTGCATCTCTTCCCGGCCCATTTTACTTTCGCCAACTATCTGACGGCCTTCACGCAGGAGCCGCTGCTGAACTGGATCGGCAATACGTTGCTGGTCTGTGGCCTGACAGCTCTCTGTGGGCTGGTCTGTTCGACAAGCGGCGCCTACGCTCTGGCGCGCTTTCGCTTCGCTGGTCGTGAGTTGACACTCCGCGCCCTGCTGACGCTGCAAGCTTTTCCCGGCCTGCTGGCGCTGACGGCCTACTATCTGTTGCTGAACGCACTACATTTGCTCAATAACCTGCTCGGTCTGGTACTCATCTACTCAGCAGGAGCAATTGTCTTCTGCTGCTGGAACACAAAAACATACCTCGATGCGCTACCGATCGAGCTGGAGCAGGCGGCCTTGGTGGATGGAGCGACGCCCTTCCAGGCCTTCTGGCACATTGTCTTACCGCTGGCGACACCCGCGCTGGCGGTCGCGGCCCTCTTTACGTTTATGACGGGCTGGAATGAGTTCGCGCTGGCCAATCTGGTGCTCAATGCCAATGCCAACGGCAGCAATCTGACCTTTATCCTGGGCCTCTACAGCCTGCAAAGCGATTTTCGCACGCCGTGGGGTATCTTCGCTGCTGCGTCAGTGATCGTCTCGCTTCCGCTGATGGTGATCTTTTTCTTCGCGCAGCGCTACTTTCGGTCCGGTCTGGCCCAGGGCGGCCTAGCCAATTAACGGGACTGCCGTCGGCATGGCCCCTGCAAACCGTCTAAGGATCAGGCAACGCTCGCTGAATCTGAGCAAGGTAGAGCCTGCGATTAATGAAGCGAATCGGGCTGGGATGAGCGTTTTCTTTGTAGGCGCTCTCGCTCTGCGCCTTCCCAGCAGGACAAGTAGAGATGAGAGGACAGGAGGATAGAGACCATGCCCGAGATTCCAGATGGCTTCACTCGATTGACCGGCAGTGAGCGCCACCTGCCAGCCCAGGCCCGACGGATCAGATCGGCTGATCCTAACGAGCGTATCGAGGTGAGCATCTATCTGAGAGACCCTGCGGGGGAGACTCTGGCCAGTGAGCTGGAGCGGCAGACTAACCAGCCAGGGCCGCAGATGAGTCGAAATGAATATATGGCCCGGCACAGCGCCAGCGCCGAGGACGTGGAGCGGGTGGAGGCCTTCGCTCAGGCTCATCAACTGCAGGTGTTGGCAGTTGACCGGGCGGCACGTCGGCTGGTGCTGGGGGGCACGGTAGCCCAGTTCTGCGCCGCCTTCGCTACTGAGCTGCATCAGTACGAGTATGAGGGCGAGACTTTTCGTGGGCGCTCCGGCTACCTGCATGTCCCTAGGGAGCTGGAACAGGTGATCGTCGGTGTCTTCGGCCTGGACGATCGCCCCCAGGCTCAGCCCCATCTGCGCTTTGCCCCCACCCCAGGGACAGGTGCGCTGGTAAGCACGTCGACAGTGAGCTATACCCCACTGGAGGTGGCCCAGCTCTATGATTTTCCACGCGATCTGACCGGCAGTGGTCAGTGTATTGCGCTGATCGAGCTGGGCGGCGGCTATAGCGGCCAGGACCTGGCCGCTTACTTTCAGCAGCTCGGTCTGAAGACTCCCGAAGTCGTTAGCGTCTCAGTCGACGGCGGTGAGAATCGCCCAACTGGGGACCCTAATAGCGCCGACGGCGAGGTCGCTCTAGACATCGAAATCGCCGGGGCCGTCGCGCCCGGCGCCCGCATCGCTGTCTACTTTGCCCCCAATACTGATCGGGGCTTCTTGGATGCCATTACTCAGGCTATCCACGATACGACCAATGCCCCTTCCGTGATTTCGATTAGCTGGGGCGCGCCCGAGGCGAGCTGGACCAGGCAGGCTATGACCGCTATGAACCAGGCTTTTCAGGCTGCAGCCTCGCTCGGGATCACTGTCTGTGTGGCCTCGGGCGATAATGGCGCAAGCGATGGCCTCCAGGATCACAAAGCGCATGTTGACTTTCCGGCCTCCAGTCCCTATGTCTTGGGCTGCGGCGGTACCCGCCTGGAGACGTCTGCGGGACAGGTGACCCGTGAGGTGGCCTGGAACGAGACTGCGGAGGGCGGTGGCGCGACCGGCGGCGGCATCAGCGATGTCTTCCCTCTTCCTCCCTGGCAGCAGGAGGTATCGGTCCCTCCTTCCATCAATGACCAACACCAGGGGCGCGGCGTGCCCGATGTGGCCGGCAATGCAGATCCGCAGACAGGCTATCAAATTCTCGTTGATGGCCAGAGCACTTCTGTCGGCGGAACCAGCGCGGTCGCTCCACTCTGGGCCGGCCTGATTGCGCTCCTCAACCAGCGGCGCGGTCAGCCCGTTGGTTACCTGAATCCCTTCCTCTATCAGCACTATAGGCAGTTGCTGCAACAAAAAGCCCTGCGCGATGTGACTAGTGGAGATAATGGCGGCTATGCCGCCGGTCCCGGCTGGGATGCCTGCACAGGCCTGGGTACGCCCGATGGCGCCTTGCTGGTGCAGGCCCTGCTGACTTCCTCCTCTGCCTAGCCACTTCCGCCAGCGTCGAGATAGGGGCCGGCACCTTCCAGGAAAGCTATTGTCTAATTGACAGTGCTTCGGTCCCTATCCCCGGCTAGCTCTCTCGATC
>NZ_JADGHT010000502.1 GCF_019683755.1 Thermogemmatispora sp.
ACTGCAGCGGAAGCTGGCGGCCCACAAGGCACAGCATCGGGACACGCGCAGTGTCCGACGGGTGCTGAAACGGCTTGGCCGCCGGCAACGGTACCGCACTCGGACCTTTGCCCAGACCGTGGCAAAACGCCTGGTGGAGTGGGCGCCACCGCAGGCGGTGCTGGTCTTCGAACGGCTGCAGGTGCCCCTGCCGCAGCAAGGGCAGATCCGGGGACGAGCGCTGCGTCGCCGGCTCGCACTGTGGCAACGCAGCCTGATCCGGCAGTGGATCGAGCAGCAGGCGCAAGAGAGAGGGCTGCAGGTGGTGGAGGTGAACCCGGCCTACACCAGCCAGATCTGTTCTCGCTGTGGGCAACGGGGAAACCGCCGCCGGCATGCCTTCACCTGTCCGCAGTGCGGCTCCCAGGAGCATGCTGACATCAACGCCGCCAGGAATATTCGTACACGCTATACTGTCCTACGGGGCAGTGGGCTGCTGTCAACCAGCCCCGAAGCCCGGGCCGACAAGGCTGCGGGCAAGCCACCGGTTTGATCCCGGGGCCGTTGACTCGGGTGGAATGCCTACGGCCTGGAGTTGGCCCTCCTTTTTGGCGTTGGCAATGAGGGTCTCCAGCTTGATGGGGCCAGCCATGTCGATGCCAGTCGTGGTCGTGCTTGTACTGGGGTTGCTGCCTCCGCAGGCTTCCAGCATGGTGGCCAGGGCACTAGCCGATAGACCGGCGATGCCTGCCCGCCTTAGAAAATGGCGCCGGCTCTGCTGGCCCAAGATGTCAGTGAACAGCGGCTGTTGGCGGCTGTACTCAGGGCGCATAAAAGCTACCTCCCGATAATAGCTGCTTGCTTGTTTGTTTATAGGGATGGGACACTATGGCCGTGCAGGAAGGCCCACCTACCACCCGCGGGCGTGGACAGGCACTGATCCCTCTGTCCTCGTGGCACGATCACAAGCCTCTCTCGAGGCATGGGGGAGAGACAGGAACAATAACCAGGCACCTGGCCCGAAGCCAGGCCGGGCCCGGCCATGTAGCTCATTCCCTTGTTTCTTTGCAAGCTTGCTCTCTTCACGCTTCTTCATGGTAGAGCGACTGTGCTAAGGGGAGGTTAATAGATGAGGGAGGCCATGTTAATGATCGGTTATATTTCGTGCTATGTAAGCAGGGGAGTTAGCTTTCGCGGATAGGTTCTTCTTTTAAATTGAGGACAGACCAGGAGAGTACCGAAACCAGATGAGATAATTGATCTATCGCTTATTCTCTGGTATCATAGATACAGGCCAGCAGGTATGGTCAGGAGAGATAAAGGAGCAAAGCTGAGGTCACAGCACTCGTATCCAGTGGTCGATCTCTTTGTCATCAAACGAGTAGCAGAGCAGATGGACGCCACGATCTGTCACACCAGCCAGACAAGTGCAGCCATCCAGCGGCCCTCGCTCTCGCCCTCGCCTGAGGAGGCATGGCTTTGCCGACACCATTGGCCGCACTGCTGCGGCTCACAAGCGCCTTCAAGGCCCGGCTGCGTCTGGCCTCAGCAGCGAGTGGCTTGCTCGGACCTCTCTCGTCTCTTGTGCTCCTCCCGACTCCTCTCCATTGTTGTTTTCCCCATTCAGGCCTGCCTGTCCATAGGGCTATCCCTTCCCACCCGCCTGGCACCTCACAGCTACGGCGCTCGCGCCACGCCGCCAGAGAAAGCGAGCAGCGCGACGGCCCTGGCCCGGTGCCAGTCGAGCGATGCGTATTCCGCCTTCCCTGCCTCAACCACTGTGCATGTCTCGCTGTCTACCCCTCATCTGATCGTTTTCCCACAAAGGAGGAGCAACCTGTATGGAACAACGCATCTACCGTGGTAATCTCACCCCGGATGGCCTGGCCGACTACCTTGTGCAAACCTTTGGTCAGCAGTACAGCTATTTCGGCTGGGGCGGCAGACCCATGAGCACCATCGCTCAGAAGGTTGGCCAGGGTGATCACGTATTGGTCCAGATTGCGCAGGCAGGTTCCTGGAGCGGACGCCTGCGCACCGCTCTGGGTGTCAGCATCTCGCGTTTGCCCGATGGGATCAGTGTGAGCATCGGTCAAAGCAATTGGCTTGAAGGTCCCCTCACTGGCATGCTCTGGAGCGCTTTGTTTTTCCCACCGCTGTTGATCTTTCCCCTGATTCGCGGCATTGGAGCTTTCGGCTTCTATCAGGACGTCTGGCAGGCCATTGAGACCTACTGCGCCCAGGCTCAGGCGACACGCACCAGCACGAGCAGCCTGCATGGCCTCTATTGCACCCGTTGCGGCGCCATCAACGACGAAGCGGCCCAACACTGCCATCTCTGCGGGGCCCCTCTCCAGCAGGTCGCTCCCGCCAGTCCCAAGGCAACGGCAACCTCTGCCGCCAGCACCGAGCTGGTCACCTGCGGAAGCTGCAACGAGCGCGTCGTGGCCGCCCGCTTTTGCGGGAACTGCGGCTCCCCCCTGACCAGTTCAGCAAGCGCGCCGCCCCCAGCATCAGA
>NZ_JADGHT010000080.1 GCF_019683755.1 Thermogemmatispora sp.
TTGCGGGTCTGGTGGGCTGGGTGATGTGTATACGCGACAGCCCCCAGAGGCCCGGCGACCGGAGAGTCGCCGGTCGCTGCAGGCGGCTCAGCGGCCAGCAGCGCCATACGGGCGGAGGCTGCCAGCTCCAGCGTCGGATCAAGGGACAAGGCCCGCTCCAGATCAGCCAGCGCCTCCTGACGGCGGCCCTGGGCCGCATACACCAGCCCGCGGCAAGCCATCGCCCAGGCATAATCGGGGCGCAGCGCCAGAGCCTGCTCCAGGCAGCTCAGCGCCTCCTCATAGCGGCCCAACAAGCGATAGACCTCGCCGTACTCCCCCAAAGCCCGCACCTCCTGCGGATGCAGCGCCAAAGCGCGATCAAGATCAGCTAACGCCCGCTCATAGTCGCCCCGTAAACGATGAACCTCCGCCCGATGCACCAGGGCCCAGACATAGCCCTCATCCAGCGCTAAAGCCCGCTCATAATCCTGCAGCGCCTCCTCATAGCGGCCCAAGCGCGTATAGACCTGGCCACGGCTGGCCCAGGAACGCGCATCGAAAGGATTCAACTCCAGCACCCGCGACAAATCCTCTAGCGCCTCAGAATAGCGCCGCAGCCGTCGCAGCACACGCGAACGCTCCACAAAAGCCCAGACATTAGAAGCATCGAGAGCGATAGCCTGACTATGATCGGCCAGCGCCTCGCTATAGGCCTGGCGGTAGCGCTGCACGCGCCCACGAAAAAAGTAAGCCGCCGCCCGCGCCCGTGGCGAGAGCACCTGAACCTGACAGAGCCGATCGAAGAGGCGCAGCCCCGTCGCCCAATCGCCTTCTTCCATCGCCCGCAACCCGGCCTGCATCAGCTCCAACAGCTCGCGCTGAGAGCGCTCCAGATCGCGCCGCACCTCCTCCAGCGCCGCCATCTCCACCAGGCGAGCCGCCAAGCGGCGCTCCTGATAGAGAGCCAGCGTAAAGCACTCCAGGAACTCGCCCCAGAACCTGCCGGCCTCGGCGATCAAGCCGTGATAGAGAGAGTTCAGCGTCCCCTCCTGCCAGCGGCTTGCCTGCCAATACTCGCGTCCCGGCTCATAGAGCGCATCGCGCTGCTGGCGATAGAAGGTTGCCAGGCAGGCATGCAGCTCACGATACTCAGCCGGACTGCGGCGGCGCAGATACTCCAACATCATGCGCCGCACCACCGAATGATAGCGCCAGCCCTCGCCGCGCTCGCTCACAAAGGGCAGCCCGACCAGCCAGTCAAAGACACGCTCCACATGCGGCGCCTGCTCGCCCAGCGCACAGCGCAACAGGTAGGCCAGCACATCGCGATTGAGCACCCGCGGCAAGGCCCCCAAGAGAGCCGCCTCACGCAGAGCCGGATCAGTTACCCACCGCAAGAAGCGCTCCACCATATCGCTGGCCGGCAGCACCGTATAGGACCCCCCCGTCTCGCGCGGCGCCGCCAGCCAACTCATCAACACCGGGAGCCGGCCAGAGACCTCGATAATCTCCTGGCGCCGCAGCGGATCGCGCACATGGTAGAGATCTAGAAACGCCTCAGCCTCCTCCGGCGTAAAGACATCCAGATGGATGACGTGCGTCACCCCGCGCAGAATGCCCCACTCCCTGTCGAGCGGCTCGCGCCCGGCCAGCACCAGGCGAATGCGCCCCGAGGGCCGATACTCAGGCAGACGCAGCAGCCAATCGAAGAGAGCCGGGCGCGTCGCCTCCAGATTATCGAGACAGAGCAAGAGCGGCCAGCGCTCGGCCACCCGATTGAGGTCGGCAAAAAAGAGCTGACTGAGCACCTGCTCAGGATCGCGCAACAGCTCGATCTCTTCGCGGTTCCCCAACTTACGCAGCAGATAGCGCCCCCACTCACTGGCCAGCTCCTCGATATCCTCCAGCGACAGATACGAGAAAGCCGGACCAACCACCGGCAGCAGCTCGCCGGCCACAAAGGCCATGCGCAGCAAGGTACGCACCGACAGCCCGCCCTGCCCGCGCGGCGCCTGGGGATCAGCCTCAATCTCATGCAGGCGCTGATAGTAGAGCCGATGGCGCTCCTCAAACGTTTTGAGACGCAGGCCGTGCATCTCGAACTGAGCCGCCAGATGGCCCAGCACGGCCAAGACATCGCGCTGGCGCTCATCGCACTCGGCGACCAGAAAGCCCTGCTCGCAAGCCAGCATCTGATAGCGGCGCAGCAGCGTCGTCTTACCAACGCCGGCCTGACCGGTCAGATAAAAAATCAGCGTGCGCGGCGGCTCACGGCGCAACTCCTGCAGAAACAGCATCAGCTCCTGCTCGCGGCCCACAAAGCGCTCATTCTCACTCTGATGAATAATCTGGCTCCAGTCCTGACTTGAGGCCATCAGTCAGTCACTCCTTCCCAGCCAGGTCAGCAATCCGTAGGCCGCCTTGCACCCTCCTCTGAGTTCCACCCGGCAGAGAGCAGACGCCCACAGGAAAGGAGAAACGACAAAGCGACCCGCCCACGGGCAGCTACAGATCATCGCCTAGCAAGTCGCCGGCGGCGGCAGAGGCCGAGGCCGGCTCCCCATCGGCCCCAGCACTACCGGCATAGCGGCACACATCCAGCAAAGGACAGCCGAGACAACGCGGGCGCTGCGCCAGACAGACCTGTCGTCCATGACGGATCAAAAGCACATGCAGCGCATAGACCCAGTCGGGTGGCGTCATCTGACCCAGGACCACATGCGCCTCCTCCGCGCTCACCTTTGGCCCAATCAACCCCAGGCGGCGCGCCACCCGATGCACATGGGTGTCTACAGGCATCACCGGCCAGCCCAGCCCAAACAGCAACACACAAGCCGCCGTCTTAGGGCCGACCCCCGGCAGGCGGCGCAAATACTGCCAGGCCTCCAGCGGACTCCGACGCCGCAACTCGGCGGCCAAAAAAGCATCCAGCTCCCAGGTCGCCACCTCGGCCCGCCCAGCCGCGGCCTCGGCCTGCTGACGTCGCAGCTCACTGAGCACCGCCTGAATGCGCCGCGCCTTCAGATTGGCCAGGCCCCCACAGCGAATAGCCGCCGCCACCTGCTCGGTCGGTGCCAGGCGCAGCGCCTCCCAGGACGGAAAGGCCGTCCGCAACTGTGCATAAGCCCGCTCCGAATTGACATCCGACGTATGCTGCGAAAGAATCGTCCCCACCAGCTCGCCCAGGGGATCACCCGAAGGCTGCCACTGCGGTGCACCATAGACCGCCAGCAAGCGCCGATAGACGCGGGCCAGATGCGCCGATGGGGTCGCTGGGACCGCGGCGCCCGATTCCGCTCCCTCAAAAGAGGGTCCCGGCGGAGACATAGCACTCTTCTCTCTCATCGCAGAAACTCATGCCAGCAGCGTCACTCGCTGAGCAGAAAACCTGCCCCAGCGCCTTCCTGCTAAAGTTAGCTGTATTGTAGTACATGGCCCAGCCTGCGGCAACCGCCGACTCAGGATTCCCAACGAGCCTACGCGGCAGAGCTATCCTTGCTCAGGCCACATTCCAATAGGTGCTATCGAAGCCCTCCAGCAATGGCGAAACAGAAGCCTGAGGGACTATCACCAGCAGCGCCCGCATGGCCCGCGTCATGCCCACAAAAAGCGTGCGCCGATCGATGGCCAGCAACTCCTGGCGCTCCTCCTCACTCAGCGCCGCCAGCGCTCCCTGATGCCAGCCCCCCTCAGTGAAGCCGGCCAGAGCCACGACCGGAAACTCCAACCCCTTGGCTGACTGCAACGTCAGAACCTTCACGCCAGAGGCCTGCAGATCCAGCTCCGGGCCACGCATGAAGCGCGCCGGCACCCCTTGCGCCCTCAGCTCCTCCGCCAGCCGCTGCCCGGCGCGCAGCGTTGGCGTCAGGACCGCACAGGCCCCGATCCCCAGCCGCAGCTCATGAGCCGCTGCCGGCAGAAAGCGCCGCAAGAGATCGACCTCCTCGGCCCGCGAGGCCACCCGCCGCAGCGCCGGCACCGGCCCACTATGCTCATAGCGCCGCTCGCACGGCTCCCCATCCAGCTCAGCAGACGCCTGGGCCCGCAGATAGGCCCGCGCCGCCTCGCCGATCTCCCGCGTCGAGCGATAATTGACCGTCAGCACGCTCGTCCGCCCGCGGAAACGCAGCCACTGATGCACCTCCGTCCAGGCGAAGCCGCTGCCATAAATCGATTGATTGGCATCTGCCGTAATAAAGAGCAAGCGCGGATCACGGCAGAGCAGCACCAGCAGGCGCAGAGCCGCCGGATCAAGATCCTGGGCCTCATCGATGATCACCGCATCGTAGCAGGGAGAGAGCCGTCCGGCACAAGCCCAGGCGGCGGCGCGGGCCCGCACCTGCTGCCAGGTCTCGCGGCCCTGCTGGCGCAGGAGGGCCACAAAGGCCTCATACAGCACCCAAACCGCGCGGCGCTGCTGAGGTGAGAGCGCCACCCGCCGACCCGGGCGCGGCGCCTCCAAGTACTCCTCCAGAGACGTGATCTGACGCGCCATAATAACCTGCGTCAGCTCGCGGCGCAGATATTCCCGTCCCAGGCGCTCCAGAAGCTGGCTCAGAGACGCTGGCCCGCCTTCCGACCGCTTCAGCAATGCCCACTCCAGGGCCTCCTCAAAGAGCTGCTGCTCCTCGGAGGCCGTCAGCGGCCTGGGCGGCTCACCCTGGGCATCGAGCAACTGATAAATCAGGCGATCCGCCGTCTGCACCTCCACGAAGCGCAGATCGACCCCAGGAAGCTGGCGCAGCAACTGCTCACATGAGCGTACCAGGGCATTCGTATAGGTTGTCAACAGCAAGCGGGCCTCAGGGCGTCCCTGGCGGCGCAGCTCTTCCTGCACGGCGCGCACCCGATAGAGCGCAATCGTACTCTTGCCCGTACCAGGTCCTCCCTTGAGCAGCGTGGGACCACCTGAGCGCAGCCCGCGCGCCACATAGCTTTCCTGCTCGGGCGAGAGACGCAACAAAAAACCGGCTAGCTCCCCCTGGCGATAGCGCAGCAGATCCTCGACATCGCCGAGCAAGTAGTCTGGCTGCTGCAGCACCGCCACGAGCGGGCGCTCAAACATATGCTGATCGATCAACAGCAAATACTCATCGGGAACGCCGGGGCAATCCAGCAAGTCCTCCTGCGTCTGAATCGGCAGCAGGCGCGCATGAAACTCGGCGGGAATGCCGAGCAGCCTCAGCAGCTCGGGCGTGATCGGTTCCGGCAACGGACGCCGGGGCGGGGGCTGAGGAGCCAGCCAGCGTTCCCAATATGAGGGGGCCGTCTCCGGCTGAGGGCCACCTGAGGCAGCCGCCTCATCGGCCTCGTCATCGGCCACCAGAGGAGCGGTCAGAGCGCCCTCTGGGAGAGCGGCATCCAGCTCCCCGCTATAGGTGGCCTGATTCCGACGCCGCAAGGCCAGCACACAGATATAGGGGCGTTCCAAACGATAAAAAATACGATAGGCGCCGCAGCGCAAGCGATAGAGCGGTAAGCCCATATGGCGCACCTGACAGCGCGTATGGCCATCGGGCGAGGGGTCCTGCAGCAGGAGATTCAGCTTCTCAACGACAAGGCGGATCTCTTTCGGCGAAAGAGTTTGCAGGGCGCGCACAAATTCCGGCTTTTGCAACAGATACCAATCACCAGCGGCCATAACCATTCCCTCCAAGCGTCCCCCGCGGGGCAGCCTAACGAGCGGCGAGCAACACCGTTTTTATGAGTGTATATTACCATGTTATCCGCTGGAAATAAAAACGCGCCGCAGCACCAGATTTAGCACATGGCGCCGCTGACGCAGACAGCCTGCCAGGCAAGCAGGGACAGAGCCAGACCAGACAAGAGCGAGCAGAGGAAGCGAGAGAGCAGACACGAGTTCAGTGAACGAGAGAAGAAAGGCGCGCAGGCGGGAGCCGGGAGGCAGAGGAGCCAGGAGACCCGGCCCATCCGCCTGGCGTCTTTCAGGCCTGGGTCCTGACCGACTGGTGAGGACCCAGGATTCTGGGGAGGGAAAGCAAGCACAGGGACAACATGGAACAGTCTTTTATCTTCCCCAGCGGCCTGCTCAGCTCAGCCTCAGCGCGAGCTGGTTCCCGGCGAGAGAGCGGGCGAGGGAGAGGCCGATACCAGTCGCAGGCCGGCGCAGAGCCATGCCAGCCCTAGCGGCAGCGCGAGCGGAAGGCCTGCAGGAGCGCCGCATACCACAGGCCGCTCTCCTTGATCACCCGTCGCTGCGACGCATAATCCACATAGACGATGCCAAAGCGCTTACGATAGCCCTCGGCCCACTCGAAATTATCGAGCAGCGACCAGACAAAATAGCCACAGAGCGGCGCTCCCTGCTCCAGGGCCTCGGCGCAGGCACTGATATACGACGCCAGATAAGCCACGCGGCGCGGATCATGGACGGTCTCGCCGCCATCCCACTCATCGGGGAAGGCCGCCCCATTCTCCGTCACATAGAGCCGCTGCACCGGATAATCGCGGCTCACATCAAGCAGCAAATCGCGTAGCCCCTGGGGAAAGATCTCCCAGGCCATATCAGTATAGCAGGCATTCGGGACCGGCGAGACCGTGCGACACTGGTCAGCCAGGGGCGGTTCAGGAGAGCCGCGTACCAACATGCGCGAATAGTTATTGACCCCCAGGAAATCCAGCGGGGCCGCAATCAGTTCGAGATCGCCCTCCTCAATTGGAGGCGGCTTCAGTCCCAGAGCGGCAAAGAGACCCTCGGGATAGGAGCCGCGGTAGAGCGGATCAAGGAACCAGCGATTTGAGAACGCATGGGCCAGGGCCACATCGCGCTGCGTTTCGGGGCGCTCATCGGCCCCATAGACCTTCACCAGCACCTGGGCAGTGCCGATCTGAGCCTGCGCGGGGAGAACAGCCCGCATGCGAGGCAAGGCCAGCCCATGAGCCAGCAAGAGATGATGCGCGGCGTCGACCGCCGCCTGCCGATCGCGCAGACCGGGGGCATGCACGCCCACCCCATAGCCGAGATAGGCGCTACACCACGGCTCATTGAGCGTCATCCAATGCAGCACACGATCGCCGAGCCGGCGCGTCACCACCTCAGCGTAGTCGGCAAAAGCATAAGCCGTCGAGCGCACGCGCCAGCCGCCCTCACGCTCCAGCACCGAAGGCAGATCCCAGTGATAGAGCGTCACAAACGGCTGGATGCCCGCCTCGAGCAGCGCATCGACCAGGCGATCATAGAAATCCAGGCCCGCCTGATTCACCGCGCCACGCCCCTCGGGCAGCACGCGCGGCCAGGCAACAGAAAAACGATAGGCATTCAAGCCCAGGCGTGCCATCAGCGCCACATCCTCGCGATAGCGATGGTAATGGTCCGCCGCCAGCGCGCCGCTCTGGCCATCGGCGACCTTGCCCGGCGTGGCAGAAAAATCATCCCAGATCGAGGGGCCGCGGCCATCCTCAGCGACCGCCCCCTCCACCTGATACGAAGATGTTGCGGCTCCCCAGAAGAAGCTTGCGGGGAAGCGTGCAGCCAGGTCCTCTACCGCCTGGAACGAGACAGTGGGGATACTCGTCATGCGTTCTCCTGTTCTCTATCTCGAAAATGATGATCTCTCAAGCGAGAGAGTGTGAGTGGCCAGTCAGCGCGGCGCCGCCGGCCAGGCCTGGCCCCCACCTCAGCCGGGGATTCAGACCAGGGAGGGGACCAGGAAGCCCGGCCCGGCCTCCAGCGCCGGCTTAACCAAGGCTACGAGAGGCACCGAGAGAAGCCGCCCCCGTTCCGGCCCCAGCGCCAATAGAGCGCGCCAGCATCTGACGCAGCAGGCGTTTGCTGGGCCGCGCCTCACTTCGCAGACGGGGATTGGCAATCTCGTCGATGCCGAAGTTGATCAAGGCTAGCCCGGCCCCCAGCAGGGCGATACAGAGGCCTGGGGCCGCAAACCACCACCAGGCCCCCAACAGCAAGGCATCGTTATTCTGGGCCCAGTAGAACATCGTGCCCCAGTCGACCACCGTCACATCGCCCAGGCCTAAGAACTCCAGGCCGGCGGCCGCCAGAATCACATAGATCGCCGTACCCACAAAACCCGCCGCCACAATGGCGATCTCGTTCGGGAAAATCTCAAAGAAGATAATGCGCCAGGTGGATTCGCCGCTGGAGCGGGCCGCCTCCACAAAATCGCGCCGGCGCAGCGACAGCGTTTGCGCACGCAGCACACGTGCCTGATAAGCCCAACTCGTCAGCGCAATCACCGCGGCCACCGTCAGCGGCCCCTTAAAGGGCACATAGGCGGCCAGCAGTACTGCCAGCGGAAAGCTTGGCAACACCAGGAAGACGTTGATCAGCAGCGAGAGCACCTCATCGACGATCCCTCCCAGGTAACCGGCGCACAGGCCCACCAGCACCGAAATGGCCGTCACCACCAGGCCCGTGGCCATGCCCCAGAGAATCGAAACGCGCGTGCCCACCACCAACTGACTAAAGATATCCTGGCCAGTCTGAGTCGTTCCCAGCCAATGCTTAGGCGACGGCGGCATCAGTACATCGTTCGATAGCGCGCTTGGGTCTGTATGGATAAAGAACGGCCCCACGATCGCCACCAGGAAAAAGAACCCCACGATACACATCCCCACCATCGCCTTACGATTCAGAGTGAAAATGCGCCAGAGCGTCATCCAGGGACGCTCTGCCGCCAGAGCAGCCGGCGTGGCGCCTTCTGCCGCGGCGGTGCTGCCTGCGCCTGCCTCCTGCGGCTGGCCCGTCGGCGCCGCCACTGGCTCTGGAGATTGCGGTAGCATAGCCATGATCAATCACTCCTTCTCTCGTATCACGGTCACGTCTCTCAAGCATCCATCCATCAGGCCGCACGGCGAATCGCTGATCGATCCTCCAGGCCATGCGGCTTCCTAGCTAGCTAGCGCGTACGCGTGGATCAAGCACCAGATAGACCAGGTCCGCCAGAAAATTGGCGCCCAGTACCGCCAGGGCAATGAGCAGGAAAATGCCCTGAAGCAGCGGATAATCCGAATTCTGAGCAGCCTGCAGCAAGGCGAAGCCCACGCCCGGATAGGAGAAAACCACCTCTGTCAACAGCGAGCCAGCTACCACAAAGCCCAGCGAGAGAGCAAAGCCCGTCACGTTCGGCAGAATGGCATTGCGAGCCGCATAGGAGAACATCACGCGGCGCTCGTTGAGGCCTTTGGCCTCGGCCAGCAAGACGTAGTCTTCGGTGAGCGTCGTAATCATGGCGTTACGCATCCCGAGCATCCAGCCAGCGATCGAGGCCAGAACAATCGTGAAGCCTGGCAGCAGGGCATGTTGCAGCGCGCTCAGCAAGAAATCGGGAGTCAGCGCGACTGTTAAGGAGGTATCATAGCCGCCGTGCAAAGGGAACCAGTTCAAGGTATAGGCCAGCACATAGAGAGCAATCAAGGCCAGCCAAAAGTAGGGAATAGCAGAAAAAAAGGTCAGGAAAGGCGGCAGCACATTATCAAGAAACGAGCCGCGTCGCCAGGCAATCAAGACACCGAGCAACGACCCCAAGACGAAGCTGATCAGCACGGAAGTACCAACGAGGGCCAGCGTCCAGGGCAGCTCTTGAGCCAGGACCGTCGCCACCGGCGTCGGGAAGTAAGTAAAGGAGGTACCGAGGTCGCCGTGAAGCAGATCCCCCAGGTACTGGAAATACTGTATCCAGAGCGGATCATGCGTAATACCAAACTGCAGCTCCAGGGCATGAATCGCCTGGGGTGTCAGGCGTCCCTGAAAGCGAGCCATCAAGGCGCCCGCCGGATCGCCAGGGATCAAGCGCGGAATAATAAAATTCAGCGTAATCGAGGCCCACAGGGCCACCAAGTAGAAGCCGAGGCGGCGCAGTAAATGCCTCATCTGGGTCCCCTTTCCTCCCAGCCGAGAGAGGCGGCGCCGCACGCCGCCAGCGACAGAGAGAGCGCGGCTCTCCAGCCGTCGAAAGCGTTGGCGCGCGCTGCCGGGTGTTGGCCAAAGTCGTTCCTTATTATTACATTAAGAAGATCAACCCGCTTGCCTGTGCGTTACCTCTGGATATGCGATAGACCTATATAGAATAGAAGCAAGGCCACATCTCATCTCGTCTGGCTGCAGACGAGAGGCCTGGGAGTCAGTGATTGTCTTCTCTCTCTCATCTCACCATCTGCAGGCCCCTCGCCTTGCCACCCTTGCCTGTCCTGCTCGCCTACTGCGTGTATAGCCCCCGTTGACTCATGGAGTTGACCAATGAAGCGGAAGCGGCGAGCCAGGCCGATGCGGAGGGAGGTGAGAGGGCCGCACCCGTTTGGTCCCCTCACCTCGCCTACGCATGGGGTTTCAGGCAACGGGCTTCAAATTCAAGGCCACCACTTCGGCATCGGGGAAGTCGAAGGGAGCCGGCGAAGCATAGGCATTATTCTTATCCGGCCAGCCCGTGAAATTGCGGCTGCTGTACTCGTACCACGTCGCACCATAGACCAGCGGGATGCTTGGCAGTTGCTCCACCATAATCTGTTGCAGACCATAGAGAGCCTCCTGCTGCTTGGTCTGATCAGTCGTTGTCGCGTACTGAGCCAGCAGCTTATCGGTCGTCGGGTCCATCCAGCGCTCCCAGTTGGAAGGGGCGGGCTTCCCGAGAGGCGCGCTGTTGGTGCTATTCAGCAGCGAATTATACAGGTAGAAGGGCGTCGGCCCTGGATTGGTCCAGGAGATCGCCATATCATAGTTGCCCATCTGCAGGGCGCTGTAGTAGGCGTTGAAGGAAATCGAATTCACCTTGGCATCGATGCCGATAGCCTTCAAATTATTGGCGATAATCTGCACCGCCGTCACCCAGTCGGTCCAGCCGGTCACTACATCGATCTGGAACGACATCTTCTTGCCACTGCTATCGACATAGATGCCATCCGATCCCTTATGGAAACCGGCGCTCTCAAGCAGTTGCTGCGACTTATTGGGGTCCTTGGCAAAGGCAACATTGGCGTACTTCGGATTCAGGAAGCTCTGGTTCTCCGGCAGCACCAGGCCAGTCGGGCTAGCCACTGGCTCGTAGCCGCTCTCGGCCACCTTATAAATCTGCTCGCGATCGATGGCCGCGCTGATGGCCTGACGGACCGCCAACTGATTGAACGGTGCCTTCGCCGTATTCAAATACAACATCACAATGTTGCGGTTGGGGAACCAATAGTGATTATGCGCAGGGTCCTTCGCCACATAGGTCTGCTCGATATTGGGCGTATAGAGGCCCGTCCAATCGACATCACCGCGGCTGAGCAGCAGCTCCGCGCTCGTGTTTGAATCGAAGGCCGGATAGCGGATCTCGTCAATGGCAGGCTTACCGGGCTGCCAGTAATTGGGATTCTTCTTCAGCGTGATCAACTGTGGCGAGAAGGACTTGAGCATAAAGGGGCCAGTACCGATCGGATTGGCGTCGACAAACTTGGTCGGGTCGCCGGCGCTGGCATACTCATGCTTGGAGACAATCCAGGTTTGGCCGGCCAAATACCACAGGATGGGCGTATAAGGTGCCTTCAAGGTCACCGTGACCGTCTGGTCATCGGGAGCCTGGACATTCTGGATATACTGCCAGAGGCCATTGCCATCGGCCGCCGGATACTGCTTGAGCATCTGCAGCGTAAAGACCACATCTGCCGACGTGAAGGGCTGACCATCAGACCACTTCACATTAGGGCGCAGATGAAAGGTCAGCGTCTTAGCATCACTGGAGAAATCATAGCTTTGCGCCAGCCAGGGCGTGATCTGGCTATTCATGCGGTTAAAGAAGAGCAGCGTCTCATAGATCATGCCCTGTGAGCCGTAGTTTGCGTTCGCCGAATAGGGGCTAAAGCCGTTGGTAAAGTCGCCTTTGGGACTAGGCACGACCGTCAGCACGTGGGTCTTATTGGACGAGCTGCTAGAGCTGCCCTGGCCACAGGCCGCCAGCAACACTAACAAGCTCAGCGCCAGCAGGGAGAGGGCAACGCGCCCCCAGCCGAGGAGAGCCAGAGGCCGTGGTGAAGAGCGAGAGAGATCGGACTTGTCGCACATAAGCGTACCTCCTTGCAAAGCGAATCGGACGTCGATTGAGCGCACAAAACATCGTCTCATCGTGGTCGGCGCTGAACCAGCCAGCTCCACTGACCCGATTGGAATCCGCAGCCATGTCAAAACCGCTTCGAAACAGAGCGAGCGCACGGCCCTCCTGCAAGCGGGTGTAGCCCGGCCCTGCCTCCTCCCGGGCGGGCCGGCCAAAGCTGAGTCGCAGACAGCCTGCTGCCCGGCTTTGGCAAGACGGACGGCAGCGCCGAGAGGAGGAAGCTCCCTATCTCACCTCAGGCGAGCAGGTGAGGGAGAGAGGGTCACGCTCAGGGATGAGTCCAGGTATAGGTGCCTGTGTCGTACTGCAGGCCGTTCTTCTGGTAGGTGAACGAGTACGTGATCGTCTGCCCTGAACTCATGCCGCCAGCCGTGTACTGCCACTGGCCGGCGCTACTGTTGTAGCTCATCTGCACATTCTGCTGAACCTGTCCCGGAATTGTGTAGTGCAGGATCACATAACCCGCCGTCCAACCACTCGGCTGGAACCAGAAGAGCGCCTGAGTAGCACTGACGCTATTCACCCCTTGGCTGAAACCATTCCCGCCCGAGGGGGTAGGCGTTGGCGTGGGGGTGGCAGCCGAAGAGCCTACCGTATAGGTATAGGTGCCCGTATCGTACTGCAGGCCATTCTTCTGGTAGGTGAACGAGTACGTGATCGTCTGCCCTGAGCTGACGCCACTGACCGTATACTCCCACTGGCCGGAGCTGCTGTTGTAGCTCATCTGCACGTTCTGCTGAGCCTGCCCCGGAACCGTATAGTGCAGGATCACATAACCCGCCGTCCAACCACTCGGCTGGAACCAGAAGCGGACCTGATTACTACCGATGGTTGTGGCGCCCTGGGTAAAGCCGCTGCCGCTGCCAGCGGTTGGCGTTGGGCTAGGAGTGGGAGTAGCCGTCGGTGTGGCAGCCGACCCATTGGCGGTATAGACGCGCACATAATCGACCAGCATGGGCACGCCGGGCTGAGTCGCCGAGGTAGGACCGCCGCCGAAGGCGGCCGGGAAGCCGCCGCCGATCGCCAGATCGAAGATGATAAAGAAGGCATGATCAACCGCATTCGCCCAGGTTGTGGCATCCACCTGGTTGGCGCTCACCGTAAAGTAGTTATTGCCATCCAGGTACCAGCGGATCTGCTCGGGCGAGACGCTCCGATCGACAATGACCGTATAGGTATGGAAACCCGTCTGGCAGCCGGGACAAGGCTTCTGACCGCTACCGATCCCATTCGGCTCATTGCAGGGGCCACCGGGATAGGTTCCGCAGTGGAAGGTCCCGAAGACCGAGCTGAGGCCATTGACATCCTCCATAATGTCGATCTCGCCATCCTTGGGCCAATTATGATCGGAGCGATAAGGCGTTCCCAGCATCCAGAAAGCAGGCCAATAACCCAGGGCGGCATTGCCGGAGACATTGGGCTGCTGCAGCGAGGCGGTCACCTCCAGCTCACCACCGGGAGGAGCGGCGAAGCTATCGTTGACGGTTTCAATGCGGCCAGAGGTCCAATTGCCATTAGCATCACGCAGCGGCGTAATCGCCAGATGCCCATTGCCATCCAGCGAGACATTGGCCGTGCTATTGGTCGTCGTCTCGATCTCGCCCGTGCCATAGCCAGTGCCAATATCATAGATCCACTGCGAAGTATCCAGCGGGGAGCCTGCCGGCCCATTAAACTCGTCGCCCCACACCTGCGTCCAAGTGGCAGCGTGGGCCTGAGGAGCAGTGCGCGCCACAAAGACGATGCCAGCCGAGAGACTGACCAGCAAGGCACAGACGGCGAAGAGGAGCCACTTGAAGGGCAACCGGCCGAAACCGGTACCAGAACGAGCAGACTCATCAACATCCCTGTGAACTCTACGCTGAGGTATCCGCATCCAATACTCCTTTCTCTTGCGGAAGTAGTTCAGCTGCAACGCAGCCGAGCTGGCAGCGCGCTCCTGGTCACAGCAGAGATAGGATAGACCAGCGCTGCCGCGGGCGCCCTATTCAGCGTTCCGTCAGCAGACGCAGCCAGGAACAGCGCCACAGTGCCGGCATCAGCCCAGTGCCGGCGAGCGCGGCCAGTAGCCGCAGTGCTCTGGCCAGCCTTTCACCTCCCCTCATGCCCCAGGTGGTACGCTAGCAGGTACCAGGCCCGGGCTTAGCCACCTTCCTTCCCTCCTTCCCCCAGCCAGCGCCTGACCTTTCCCACCGCCTGCCGAGCAGCGGTCTGCAGAGGGCCAGCGCCGACCCTGAGCCGGGCTATGGCTCGGAGTGAGCAAGCCCGACGCGGGGCCTGATGAGAGACCTACTAAGAAAGTAGGACAACAGCATGACAATACATACTATTCTCCAGCAGAGAGACGCATCCATGCGCCATGAGCAGCTCATACTGGTAGAGCAAACAAGCGTTAGCTGGGTGAAGCGCTTCAGGCGCTCAGCACGGTCCCACGCGCAGGAGCGAGCTGGCGTCAGGCGGGTACACTTGACGCTCGTACCACCAGGCTGGTTTCAAGTTGTATATGAATGGTCCCGTCCGAGCGATAGGGAGCGGAAGGCTCACGCAGCTGATGGTCAGAGCCATCGGCAGCGCTAGAGGGAGCGGTAGTCGCTGAGGTCATCCCTGCCCCAGCGTTCCCCATGCCCTCGGCGGCCCGTACACGCGGCAGCAGATGATCGGGATCGACCATCTTCAGCAGCAGCTCGATCGCCTTCGCCCCCATTTGAGAGAATGGCTGACGCACAGTCGTCAGCGGGGGGCGAACGTGGGACGAGACCAGGTTATCATCAAAGCCGACCAAGGCTATCTCCTGGGGGATTTGAATGCCCTGCTCCTCGGCAACCTCCAGGAAGCCATAGGCCATCTGATCATTGGCCACAAAGATGGCCTCGGGCCAGCGTTTCCGTTCGCGGGCAAACAGCTCGCGAGCGCAACGGCGACCACTAGCGGGATCAAATTCGCCCTGCAGCAGCAGCTCGGGGTCAGGCTCCAGCCCGGCCTCGCGCAGCGCCTGACAATAGCCCTCATAGCGCTCCTGGGCGCAATAGTAGCGCTTCGGTCCCATCACATGAGCAATGCGCCGATAGCCCAAATCGAGAAGATGGCGGGTGGCCTGGTAGCCGCCGGTGCGGTTATCCACCCCCACCCAGGGGCAGGGGAAGCGCTCAGGCGGCTCCTGATCATTGATCATCACCATGGGCAGCCCGCGCTCAAAATGCTTCAGCAAATGAGGGGTCAGGTCGCAAGGCAGAATGGCCAGCAAACCCGAGACCATGCGCAGAGACAAGATGCGATCGACGACGTCCGTATGGGTGGGATTCTCAAAGTTGACGCTATAGAGGACCATCTCATAGGAGGTTCGCTCAATATATTCCGCCACCCCACGTAGCATTTCAGGAACCGCAGGCCAGGTCAGCGGTGGGGTCAACACGCCGACCAGACGCGTCTTGCCTCCGGCCAGCCCTCTCGCAGTGACGTTCGGCACAAAGTTATATTCACGCACCACCCGCATCACACGCTCGCGCAGCTCCTGACTGATGGCCGGATAATTGTTGAGGACACGTGAGACGCTCGACTTCGAGACGCCAGCCAAGCGGGCGATATCCTGAATGGTGAGTTTCTCATCCATTGTCGATCTCCCCAACATCTAAGGCTCTTGACCTGGTTCCTGCGCGGGTGGTGCCGGCTTCTGGAACCGGTTTCTGGCGAAACTATAACATTGAAACCGGTTTCCGTCAAGACTTCCGGGACTATTTTTTCGCAACATTTTCGAGACCAGAGTCAGCGACCAGCAAGTAAACAAGCCAACCTTAGCGGGAAAGAAGGGAGGAAGAGAGGGGAGAACAGGGGAGGAGATGCCCTTTCTCA
>NZ_JADGHT010000503.1 GCF_019683755.1 Thermogemmatispora sp.
ATGCTGGTACCCTTGGTATTTCTCACGGCCTGACCACTGTCTTGGACGCTGCCGAACAACTACGCTCCTATCCTGCGATTCGCATCCGGCTGGTCGGCGACGGCGGCGCTAAGCCTGAACTGCTGGCCGAGGCTCGCCGACGCGGGTTAGAAAATGTTATCTTCATGGACCCGTTCCCTCACGAGCAGGTGCCTCTGCTGCTGGCAGCTGCCGACGCCTGCCTGATCATCATGCGCAAGCTTCCTCTCTTCACGGGAGCCTTGCCTTGTAAGATGTATGAGGCTCTGGCCTGCGGACGCCCAATTCTGTTAGCTGTCGATGGCGAGGCCCGCCGTTTGGCCGAAGAAGCAGGAGCAGCCATCTTCGTCGAGCCGGAAAATCCTACTGCCCTGGCCCAGGCGATTCTGCAGCTCTACCAGCAACCGGGCTTGGCCCAGGCCCTTAGCACTCGCGGTCGCACCTTGGCCGAGGAGCGTTTTGACTACGATCAGCTGAGTGCACGTCTCGATGCGCAAATCGCGACTCTCCTTTCTTCTTCCTCCCCTGTAATAGCCCCTTTTTCGGCCTCAAAACAGCCCCATCAACCTGAGCAAGATCCCGACAAACTTGCTGTATACAGATAAATACAAAGTAGCAGAGAGAAATGGGAGAGAAAGGGTCAAATATGTTAAAAGAGCAGGAATATCAGCAGGAGGGCCAGCCACTCTCCAGGAGCAGCTATCGCAGCAGTACAGCCACCCTCACTCTGCCGGCAACTTCTCAATGTGAGCAGGTGCCGCTACGGCTGCGGCTCAGGCGCCGCTTCTCCGCCAACGACTGGCGACTGATCATGATCGGCGGCGATGGTTTGCTGCTGCTGGCGACCTTCATCGTTTTCGTGGTGAGCAAGCAGCCAGTAGAAAGTAGCAGTCGCTTGGTTACGGCCTGGGAAGTGCACCTCACCTGGATCGGCTGCGCTACCTTGCTTTGGAGCTTTACAGCGCGTTTAACCCGCGCCTATGACCTCAATGGTATGTCGAGCCGCCTGGTTAGCCCGTTACGAGCCTTGATGGCGCTGCTCCTTCTGTCTGGCCTCTGGTTCACCTTAAGTGCAACGCTGGAAGGGCGGGCCCTGCGCACCCTGCTAATCACGACCCTCGCCTTTACCGTGGTCAGTGCGCCCCTGATCGGCAGTTGGCGCCTGCTCATTGCTCAGTGTCTACACCTGCCACCCTTTCGACGTCAAGGAGTGATTGTCGGCATCAGCCCCATTGGAGAAGCAATAGCACGAGAACTACAGGTTGCTCCCAGACGCTCAACCATCGATATTTTAGGCTATATCGTTGAAGAAGAGGAGCGGGAAGATAGTGCTGACCGAGAGTTGCCCTTGCCTATTCTCGGGGGGCGAGCCACGCTACGACGGCTAATTGAACAGCAGGCCATTGATGTGCTGATCATGGCCACCGAGTACCAGGAGAATCCAGCCCTCGTGCAGGAGGCTATCACAGGCACCCACTTGGGAGTCTCGTTGGTGCCCGCCCTCTGCGTCTATGAGAACGTTAGTGGCAAGATCCCCGTAGAGAAGATCGGGGAACAATGGTATATCGCATTGCCAGGGGCGAATCTTTCTCCCCTTTACCTCTGTTGGCGCAAGTTGCTTGATCTTACCTTCGGCTTGGCCGGCCTGCTTCTGCTGCTGCTCCTGCTCCCTCCCCTGGCGCTGCTGATCCGCCTCGATTCACCCGGCCCTCTCTTCCACTGTCAGGAGCGCCTCGGCAAAAATGGTCGCAGGTTCAAGATGTATAAATTTCGCTCCATGCGGGTCGACGCCGAACCAGAAGGGAAGGCTCGCTGGGCTAGCCAGAACGATGCCCGAGTGACACGCATTGGGCGCTTTCTACGCGCAACCCACCTGGATGAGCTGCCCCAGGTAGTGAATATCCTGCGCGGAGAGATGAGCCTGATTGGACCTCGACCCGAGCGTGAGGAGTTCGTGAAACTGTTGGAGCAAACCATCCCCTTCTATCGCTGCCGCCTGTCCGTTCCCCCCGGTTTGACAGGCTGGGCCCAAGTGAAATATCACTATACCTTCACTAGTCAACATGCACTAGAAAAGCTTCAATATGATCTCTATTACATTAAACATCAGTCCTATATGCTAGATATCCTGATCCTTCTAAGGACCGTCATTGAAGTAATCAAATTGCGCGGAGTCTAGAGTCGCATAGTGCAAGCTTGGGCTAGTGCCAGCCGGCGGCGCAGAAAGGCAGATCGGCAGGTGAAGGAATAGAGTGGGTGGGATTGAGATCAGGTAGAGTCCTGTCTGCAGCCCTGCACTACGCTTGTTCCTTTAGGGAACAGGACCTTCTTACCACTCTTTCGTTAGAAGTTTACAATCCTCGGCCAAGATCGATACATATAACAACGAGAGCACAGACAGGGTAAAGGTATCTGCAGGAGAGGAACATCTAATGACTATTGCTCAGTACGCAGCCGTGCTAGCCAAGCGCTGGTGG
>NZ_JADGHT010000081.1 GCF_019683755.1 Thermogemmatispora sp.
ATTTGGAGGAGCTAGCGCCGATCAACAGCAGGCGGGTGAGAGGCATGGCCGGTCAGCTTCCTTCCTATCCTAGAGGTAGAACCGACTTCACTTCAATCTGCTAATGCAAAGTGAATGCGCTCAACGAGGCGCGTCACCTCGCTGAAAGTGCGCCAGTGGATGATACCCTCTTCATCCAGGATATTTGCAGCTTCTCCATCATCACGAATATGATAGACGGCGACTCGCTCTTGGGAGAGAAACGCTTCTTTACGTCTCAGCAGAAAGAGCGAGGCTAGCTCGTCATGCCGCTCGCGCGGGTGCCGGGCCGCAGCCAGTAGATTGATCAAGTGATCTATCATGTAGGTGCTGTGGGTCGTCATCATGATATGTAAGCCCGCGTTGACTAGCATAGCCAGCAGCTCAATCAATTTGACCTGGGCCTCGGGGTGGAGATTCATCTCTGGCTCATCGATGACCAGCAGCTCACCAGGGTGGGCCAGGTAGCGTAGATAAAGAGCGAGCGATGAAAGCTCTTTGACCATCGAGGAGGAAACAGATAGTTCTAGCTCTGGGCGTGGTCCGGGTGCAGAAGCAGTGGCGACTGCCGCAGGAGAAAAAAGAATTTCGCGTGTTGTTCCAGCCTCAACGGGCCTAAAGTCAAGGGTGCCTTCTAGAATCTCCTCTTGCAGAAGGGTTGCCAGTTCTAGATAACGGCTCCGGCTGGCGCTGACCCGGTCTGGTTCCTGGGTCAGGCTCAGGCTGCTCTGGCGATGGAAGCGCCAGACAATGTCGACAAAGGCGGCGATTGGCATGGGCACCAGACGCGGCGGCTGTTCAGAAAGAGCGGCCAGCAGCCGTTCTAGCAGGCCTAGCGCGTCAGCTGTCCGGTTACCTCGTTTGTTCCTCGCCGAGGGAGGTAAGGAGATGAAGCGCTCGTAGATGATGCTGCTCCGCTCGGTTGGAAAATAGCTAATGTCCTGCCAAAAGGCCCGCAGGATCTCGCGGAAGATAATCCCATTAACGAAGCTGGCGATTTCTCGACGTGGAAGGCGTTCGCTGACATTCTGGCCTGGATAGAAATAGAGACGAGCCTCGCCGCTCTCCTTTAGGGCCTTTAAAGGGGCATCCTCTTGGTCTCTGCCGATGTGATCGCTGATACTGGTCTGAAGAAGGCGTCGGAGTAGCTCCGGCTTAAATGCAGCGATGTCAATCCTCATGACCAGCTCATCGAAACGTGCATGATCACTGCCCAGAAAGAGCGGAAGCCATTCGCGTACTCTCGCCAGTAGATCGTTCAGAAACCGTTCAGCGTGCTCATCTGCGAAGGTCACCAGATCAATGACGCCTTCGCTCTGCTCCGCAATACGCCGCACCAGCGAGTCCAGAGGACGATACTTCTCGCGCGTCTGCCCGCTCAAATAGGCATTGAGATAGTGGCCCCAACTGTAGCGCCCTAGGGCGCCTGCAATGGTATAGGCCAGCCACGTTTTGCCTGTATTATTTTTTCCGACAAAGACCGTTAAGGGCTTCAGCGCAATCTCTGCCTGCCGCAAAGGGCCAAGGTTATAAACAGTGATCTGCATCGCGTTCCCTCCTCGAATGCCCTTATGGTCCTACGAGGATTATAACACAAAGCAAGTCACCTTTGCAGCAAGCGTGCACTATTTTAATGATTGATGCCGATCTGCGAGCGGGCAGAGCAGCTAGCTGTTAACTATTCTCAGCCGGACTCTTGTGCTGGCGCTCTGGCTTCTGATTATTCTGATAAATCTCGGGCTTCAGCACACCGACGTAGGGCAAGTTGCGATAGCGCTGAGCGTAATCGAGACCGTAGCCAACCACGAACAGATTGGGGATACGGAAACCGATGTAGGCTAGATCCAGAGGCTTAGCACGTTCGCGCTCCTTGTACAGTAAGGTACAGACGCGCAAGCTCAGCGGGTGACGCTGGCGTAGCAAATCTACCATGTAATGGAGCGTTAGTCCGCTATCCACGATATCCTCGACGATGAGCACATGCTTCTGATCAATGGGTCCCTCTAGATCCTTGAGAATGCGCACTACCCCACTGGACTGGGTAGCATTGCCGTAGCTGGAGACGGCCATATAATCGATTTCATGCAACATGTCGATGGCGCGTGATAGGTCAGCGATGAATGGAATCGCGCCCTTCAGTATGCCCAGGAGCAGCAAGTTTTTGCCCTGGTAATCCTGAGTAATCTGGCGTCCCAGCTCCTTCACCTTTGCCTCTATCTGCTCTTGAGTGACAAGAATCTCTTCAATATCCTCGTGCATAGCTTCCCCTTCCCGAAGGACAATAATGAAAAAGCGCCGCTCGTTCTAGCGGCTGATACTGAGTTGAACAATGTGGCGCGTAGTACGGCTAAGGCGGACGGACTCAGCCAAACATAGGCCAGCGACCCAGATACAGCGCGAGCCAGCAAAGAAGAGCGGGAGAGTCTCTCGCTCTGAGCGCGGGACGTGAGCATCGACAAGGACGTCCTGGACCTTGCGACTCTGCTGCATACCCAAAGGCTGAATGCGGTCGCCCGCTCGACGCGTACGCACCTCTAGCCACGGGCCAGCAGCCTCTCCGTCGATATATACAACATAGCGTGTCCGTGGAAGCAAATGCCAGACCGTTTCCCAGTCTTCGCGCGCCAGAGCCTCCAGGGCTGCCTGTTCAATATCGGGAGCCAGCAGCGCCGCTCGCGCACGCCACGGTGTACCAGGGACCTGGCCTTCTCCTGGGATAGGTAAGAGCAGCACTGTCTGATCTGAGGGCCTCTCACGCTCCCGCCTGCTCAGGGGACCATGAGAGAGGCGCAGCACTGACCCACTGACGTGCAGGAGTAACCGGCCCGGCAGATCTAGCGAGCGCTCAGCGCGTGAGTGTTGAGCCTCCTGCAAGCAGGCCTCAAGCAAAGTATAGTGACGAGGCTCCAGCGGAGACTGGCCTCCGCAGAGCAGAGCTGTGGCACGCCGTAGTAAGTGACGCTGCAAACTGAGCGGTTGAGCAAGCAGTGCCGGTACGCTCATGATCACCTCGTTGGCGCTGGCGCTGCTGACCACCGTCGGCCAACACTGCGAAACGCAACTTTCGATCCATTCAAGATCAACGCGCCATACCTCAGCGCTGCGCCGCAGCGTTTCACGGAAGCCTGGATTAAGTTGCTCCAGTAGAGGTAATAGCTCATAGCGCACGCGATTGCGTAAAAAGCGTAGATCGCGGTTGCTTTCATCTTCCAGTGGTTGGAGACCGTGCTGCTGGCAGTAGGCGAGGATCTCCGCGCGGGTAACTCCCAGGAGGGGACGAATGATATCTTGTTGGCGTGGTGCCATGCCAACCAGACCCGCCAGACCACTACCGCGCAGCAGGTGGAGGAGAATCGTCTCTACTTGGTCGTCGGCCTGATGAGCGACGGCGATCGGGCGACCTTGGGCCACATCGCGTAGAAAGGCATAGCGTGCTAGACGCGCGGCCTCCTCAAGTGAGCGCTTCTCACGGTGCGCCAGTGCCGGGACATCAACGCTGCCGATCGTGATGGGAATACCCCAGGCTGAGACTAGCCGGGCAACAGAAAGGGCATCGCGCTCACTGGCCTCACCTCGCTGGCGATGATTCAGATGGGCTGCTAATAGGCGTACTGTGGGAAAAAGCTTCCCCTCCCCACAGAGCGAGTGCAACAGGTGCAGCAGACAGAGCGAATCAGCCCCGCCAGAGACTGCGACCACTATCTCGCCCTGGGCGGGGAGCAAACCATGACGGGCAATGTAAGCAGCTACCTTGGCTGAAAGCGACTCCCTGATTGCCGGCGCAGACACCACGTCCCACCTCCGCCGTCTATGGATAATCGCATGCTCATGTGATAGGATATATACGCAAATTATATAACATTGACTGCCCGACGGTGGCTGTGTGGCAATTCATTCGGGATATATCTCAGGAAAAGAGCTATGGCGATTCGCAAGATCATCACGGCTGAGAACCCCATTTTGAGACAGAAGGCCAAAAAGGTGCACCGCTTCGATGCCTCCATGAAGCGGCTGGTGGACGACATGTTTGAGACTATGCATGCCGCGCATGGGGTTGGCCTGGCAGCTCCCCAGATCGGTTTATCGATCCGCGTCTTCGTGGCTGAGTACGAAGACCACAAGGTCGCGGTCTTCAATCCGGAGATTATCAAAGCTGAGGGGGAGACGCTTGGAACGGAAGGCTGCCTGAGTATCCCGGGCTATGTGGGGGATAATATCAGGCGGGCCGAGAGGGTAGTAGTTAGAGGACAGAACGTCGATGGCAAGCCAATCAAGATCAATGCCGAGGGCTGGTTTGCCCGTATTCTGCAGCACGAGATCGACCACCTGGACGGTATTCTCTTCCTGGATCGTCTCGATCGTCCCGAAGATCTGCGTCCAGCGCGCGAGGGGGAGATCGAGGAGCCGGAGCCAGAAGTGGTCTAGGCTCGCTGTGAGGACCTGCGCCAGCAAGGGCATGGCGTCGGTGCTGGCGCAGGTCCTCCCTCTCTTGACCTGTCCTACTCGCTTAGCTAGGGCTGCCGGCCTGTCTAGTAGTGCGACCCGGGCTGAATCCCTGTTGACTAGCCCTGTCGTTGCTGCTTGCGTAACATAGGCATTGGCTGTTCCCCAAGAAGACGTTCACACTCGCGGCAAATGTAGAAGCCCTCCTCTCGCCAGCGCAGCTCGCTCAAGCGATAGTGTAGATAGCAGATGCCACAACGAGTACTGTCAGGCAGGCTGGCTATCTGGCGATCCCGCTCAAATAGGGCGCGTAGCTCTGCAATAAGCCCATTGAGATCAAAGGCCGCACCAGCAGGCCCGCGCCCGCCGGCGCTCTGCGACGCTAACGCTGGACTCGCACCATTTGCTATGCGCCCCTCACGCCGATGTGAGAAAGAGCTGCCGCTGGCTGCTGCGCCGTTGCCCGCGCCTGGTGTAGCATGGCTACTCACTGCCAGTATCTCCCCCTTTATGCCGGCGATGCTGAATGACTATTATCCGTAAATTATATACCCGACGGCAGTCCCTCGTCTAGGGCCGGTGCGCGAGGATCACCGCCAGATAAGAGCACGCTCATGCGATGACGACGGCGGGTGCTCTCCCCGTTTGCCGGCTTTTGCGCTTCTCTGCTATCCCGTTCTCTACTCGCCAGACAATCGCTATCCTATGATGAAATAGGAAATCGCGATCGACAAGCCTTAGTACTCTCCATTCATATGCCTTTGCCTATCTATCTTGTATAATGCTCCTAGCAGGGAAGCTAGCTGCCAACAAGCAGACAGGTAAAGCGTTCTATCTATGGGGGAGTATAGGATCTCTCCAACGAGCGCAAGAGCAAGCCCAGTCCTCTCGGCCTCGGCCTCCTAGTCTCAGGTCGACAAAGGGGAAAGAAACGAGTGCCGCGCATGCTATGATAGACGTTGTGATGGCAAGACAGTGATCTTCGACTCAGGAACAGGATGCCTGCTATGAATCACTATCTGAGCACCTCTGTCGAGACCGGCAGCAGTGGTTCGCGGGAAGGGGGAGCCATTGCACGAGTACTGTGCTCTCTGCTAGTCAGCCTCTGTTTCATCTGTGGGCCGCTTCTCCTGATGGAAAGTTTGACGAGGGCCACGGCGCAAGCTGAAGGTGTGCCTGGGGGCAATATTCAGGACCCAGTGGTCAGAGCGGTGGATATTGCTCGACCAGCCGTTGTACGCATCGTTACCCAAATTCAAGGGCGTTTAACAGTGCAGTTCTCTGCAGCACGCAGCGTGACCTTTCCCCTGGATGGGGGCAGTTATGCGCTGGCCGCCCTGGGAACCGGTACCTTTATCAGCGCCCACGGTGACATTCTCACTGCCGATCATGTTATCAACCCTCCCCATGATAATGAACTCAACGCCGTGCTGATCAGAGCTGCCGCCCCCGATGTTGCCGCCTACTACAATCGCGTGATAGGGCGTGGCCAGCCGCTCAGCGCCGATCAGATGGAGCAAGCCCTGCTCAACGGTCAATTTCTCTCTCAGCCGAGCTATGCTACTCCTGTGAGTGCTGTGTATCTCAGCACAGACTACAGCGGTCCTCTGACTGCCAGCCGCTTACGTGATGTGCCTGAAACGTATTTCGCTCAGGTTGACCGCGTTGAGCAAGAAAGTCCCCCAGATCAAAAGGATATCGCTATCATCCATGTGAATATGGAAGATACTCCCAGTGTCGAGCTGGGTGACTCCTCTGCTGTCCAGGTGCAAGATAATCTCACCATTATCGGTTTTCCAGGCAATGCTGATGTCAGTATGCGTCCAACGGATTTTCTGACCTCATCCGTGAATCGCATTTTTGTCAGCTCGATCAAGACCACGGACAGTGGAGCTCAAGTAATTCAGGTCGGTGGCAATGTGGAGCAAGGGGATAGCGGGGGGCCAGCTCTCGACAGTCAGGGCCACGTAGTGGGCATCGTCAGCTTTGGTACTCCTGGGGGAACCAGCTTCCTGCAGGCCAGCAATAGCGCGCGGGTCTTAATCCAGAATCTCCACCTCAATACTGAGCCAGGGCCATTTCAACGAGCCTGGAGCCAGGCTTTTAACGATTATGCCTCCACAGCTCCTGGCCACTGGCATCGCGCGGCTCAGGAATTTGCTGTTCTCGCTGCTCGCTATCCAGCATTTAAGGCAGTGGTCCCCTACTTAAACTATGCCAGACAGCAGGCTGCCCATGAGCAAGTGCCAGCGACCACCAATCAGAGCCATGCCGCAGCGCCGCTGCTCATAGCGCTTGGTGGACTGGGCATAGTAGCCATCGCCATGCTGGCGTGGGGAACGATCTTTGTGCTCAGGCGCCGGCGTGGACCAACCGCAGTGACCCCAGCAATGGCCTCTCCCTTAACCGTCGCGAGCAATGCACCGGGCCATAGCCATGATGGAACTGCCTATAGTCCTCCCCAGAAAGCGCCGTCTGCTCCTGCGTTCTATCCACAGGTACAAGCTGGCGCTCCCTCGCCGAGGCCTCCGCTTGGGTCACCGCCATCAACCGATCCGGCTGCCCCACCTGTGCCTCAAACGCCGTGGCCTGCGCCTCCGGGCGGCCAAATCTCTACGCCACCTCAGCCCCCTACTCCTGCGGGGCTATCAGCATCGCGCCCGGCCTCTCAACAGCCTTCGGCGGCTCAAGCGGCATTCCCCTCTCATCTCCCTATAAGTTCGGGAGACGAAGAAACTCTAGTGCCATTCGGCGGACCGCCACGCGCTGCTGGCACCAGGGGTCAGCCCGAGCCACCCAGAGGCGGTCAGGCTCCTCCTCGATCGACTAGCGCAGGCAACCAGTCAGCAGCGCCATCCCCCCCATCTAGCACTGCCGGGTCTCAGCCGATCGCCTGGGCAGGGCAGGCATCACCTTCAGCGCCCAGGCCGTCTACAGAGCAGCTACGCCTCTGGCCCTGCGGTCATATGAATCGCCCTCATGCACGCTACTGCAGCACCTGTGGCGAACCGGCACCGTCTCCGCCGACAGTGCGGCGAATCGAGCAATGAGACGAGGGAACAGGGAGGCTGCAAGCAGTTGTCTGCGGAGCCAGAGAATAAGTCAGCAAGCACAAGGGGTACTCCTCTCTTAAAGACCAGCGAGGAGTACCCCCTCGTGCTTGACTTCTCACTGAGACAGGCAGACCATCCATAGAGCAATTGGGCAGAGGAAGCAGGCTGCCCAGTGCGCCGATATGGTGCCAATGGTGCCGAAACTATGCCCCCATGATATGGTAGCCGGCATCCACAAAGAGCACCTCGCCTGTAATAGCGCGCGCCAACGGACTGCAGAGGAAGAGCGCGGCATCGCCAATCTCGCTCTGCTCAATATTGCGGCGCAGAGGAGCCACCTCCGTCATATGATCGCGCATCGTCGTAAAACCAGGAACGCCGCGAGCTGCCAGCGTATTCACAGGTCCTGGCGAGACAGCATTGACGCGAATATTATAGGCGCCAAGCTCATACGCCAGATAGCGTACACTGCATTCCAGGGCTGCTTTTGCCACGGCCATCACGTTATACTTGGGCATCACTCGCTCGCTGGCAATATAAGTAGCTGTCAGGATACTTCCCCCGCCTCGCGCCTGCATCAGAGGCACCGCACGGCGAGCCATAGCGACCAGCGAATAGGCACTAATATCCAGTGCAGTCAGAAAGCCCTGGCGGCTGGTCTGCCAGAAAGGATTTTCCATATCCTCTTTCGGAGCGAAAGCGACCGAATGGATCAGGATATCAAGGCCACCGTCAAAGACCTCAGCGGCCTTGGCAAAGGCGGCATCCAGTTGCTCATCGCTCTGAACGTCGCAAGGAATTAAAGGTGTGCCTGGTACCTTATCGGCCAGCTCCCGCACAAACTTTTCCATGCGCTCCTGATAGGTTAGGGCAAGGCGAGCCCCCTCATTAGCCAGCGCCTGAGCAATGGCCCAGGCGATCGAACGATGATTAGCCACACCGAAAATAAGAGCGGTCTTTCCTTCCAGGAGAGGCATCGGATTTTACTCCTTCCTTTGCGGATAAGTAAGGACTCATTACAGGCAGAGAAAAGGATAATACCTAAGGATGGAGAGAAGACCTCTTCAAGGAGAGGAGGTCTGCTCAATAGGGTAGCCAGAGAGCAGCCAGCCATGCATTCCAGAGGCCAGATTATAGACCTGCTGGAAACCGAGAAGAGAGGCGATCTCAGCAGCAATAGCACTGCGCTGACCAACAGCACAGACAAAGATCACCTTCTCTGAAGGGGCAAGCTGTAATTCCCGCAGGGCCTGGCCGAAGGTATAGATGCCACTGAGGGGAAGAAGAGTGGCGCCGGGAATATGACCCTGTTGCCACTCACTGGGCCAGCGCACATCGATGACGCGAGCGCCCTGGGCCAGCAGCTCTTTAGCCTCAGCAGGACCTACCGTCTGGTAGGGTTGAGGAGCCGCCGTTTCATATGCATCAGCGGGCATTGTGTTGCTCCTTGTTGCGCTGATTAGCTTCGTACTGCTCCAGCCAGATCTGACCCAGCATCGTCTGACTAATCATATACTCATCTCCCACAAAGGTCATGGTCAGCAGTCCCTGGTCCTCCATCTCACGGAAATCATCCGTCACCAAGAAATACCTGCGCAGCATGCGAGAGAGATCGCTTTCTGGCAGATGCTTCCAGATACGTAGCTCGCGCAGGACAGCGGCGTACTTCTCGCTGCTATCGTCGATAGCCCGCATACTGCTTGCTCCTTCCTGCTGGCTGGGGCTTTCTCACTGCCCCTCTGGAGGGGGGGCGGGAACCAACGCGACTTGTTCACTCACCACTACGAGCGAAGAGCATTCGACGTTGCAGGACAGCAGAGCGATCTGCTTACGAGAAGAGTGTAGCAAATGCAAGGACGAGCCGCAAGCCTCGACGTTGCGAGGCAACTATGCTATAAAAAAACAGCATAGCGAGCCTCACTCACAGCCCTTACAAGAAGGAGCAACTCATGCAACCGGAAGCAGTGCAGCCTTCCATCCGGGCAAATGCTGTCATTCGCAACATCAAGCAACTGGTAACAGTTGCCCAGCAGCCAATCGCGGGAGCCAGCGGGGTTCTCCAAGTCCTTGACAAAGCGGCATTAGCGGTCTATCGCGGTAAGATTGTCTGGATTGGGAGAGACGATGAGGCTGAGCCACTATTTCTCTCCACGCGGCAAGATGGCATCACCATTGTAGATGCTCAGGGGACGGTCATTACCCCTGGCTTTGTCGACTCGCATACTCATCTTGTTTTTGCAGGCCAACGGGCCGAGGAGTTTCACCTAAGGCGAGCGGGGATGAGCTATGCTGAGCTACTAGCGCAAGGCAAAGGAATTTTGACAACCGTCGAAGCGACCCGCAGAGCTGACGCCGAGACCCTGCTGACACTGGCGCAGAAACGGCTCCGTCTCATGCGCGATCATGGTACAACCACAGTAGAGATCAAGAGTGGCTATGGCCTGGACCGCGTCAACGAGGAGGCCTGCTTGCACATTATCAACAACCTCAAGGCGCTTGAGGAGGAGTCTCCATCTTCCTTCCCCCAACGCATACGTGTCGTTCCCACCTTCCTGGCGGCGCATGTACTGCCGCGCGAGTATCGTGAGCGCCGAGCTGACTACATCAAGCTAGTTGTTGAAGAATTACTTCCCTCCTTTGTGGGGCTGGCGCGCTTCTGTGATGTCTTCTGCGACACAGAGGCTTTCACGGTTGAAGAATGCCGTAAGATCTTGAGCCGAGCCAAGGAATTGGGCTATCGCCTAAAGATCCATGCTGATCAGCTCAGTCCCTCCGGTGGCGCACGCCTGGCAGCGGAGCTGGGAGCAACCTCCGCCGATCACCTAGATTTTGCCAGCGATGAGGACCTGAAAGCGCTCCGCGACACCGGAGTCGTGGCCACGCTACTACCAGGCTGCTCCTACACGTTGCGCAGCCCTTATCCTTCGGCACGGCGTTTACTAGACCTGGGCCTTACCGTGGCACTGGCGACCGATTGCAATCCTGGCACTTCCTATTGTGAGAATATGCAGATGATCATTGGGCTGGCCATGGCCGAGATGGGGATGTCCCTGGAGGAAGCGCTCACAGCGGCGACGATTAACGGGGCGAAAGCACTGGCCTTGGAAAAGGAGATTGGCAGCATTGAAGTCGGCAAGCGCTGCGAGCTTGCTCTCTGGCAGCTTGAGGACTATCGCGAGATCGGCTATCATTTCGGTGTGAACCTGGTACAGTCAACCCTGACACTGGTCTAGGCTTTCATGGTGAGCCATCTGAGCAGGTTAGCTGTGGGTTAGGATGAGATCTGACCCGTGTTTGTGTAGATGGTAAAGCCCCATCGTGAAGAAGCAGCGGTAGCTGCTGGCAGTAGAGGAAGTGCCTATGACTGCCGCTGTTGACAGGCGACTGTTCCCCGCCAGGCTAGTGCTACTGAAGTAGCAGTCAAGACGGGGAGCCTGTTTCACCCTTATCCTCAGTCGGGCAGTGTTTCACGTGAAACACTGCCTGCTTTATCGAAGACAAAGCGACCTCCAGCGTGACCACCCACGTGCCGCCTGGGTCCGGCCCTCTGCCATCGTCAGACTAAAAAGGCCGTCCCTGGCGACAAATGAGAAGGCAGAGAGACCAGCCAGGTTATTTGCCTTCTCGCGCGCCCTTTTGTTACAATCCAGAGCAGAAGGCAAAGCAGCCAGAAAGGACTTCAGCGATGAAGAATCAGCCGACCCAGCATCATCAAGCAGATTCCCAAAGCGCCCCCCTGGTCCTCAATGGCCAGGCCCTCACACCTGCCGAAGTCATTGCCGTTGCCCGTCATCAGGCGCCGGTACGGCTTGGGCCAGAGGCCGAAATGCGTATCCAGCGTGCGCGGACTCTCATTGAACGCATTGTAGCTGAAGATCGCAAAGTCTATGGCGTTACCACCGGCTTCGGCCACCTCAGCCGCGTTCGCATCAGACATGAACAAGTGCTTGATCTACAGTACAATCTACTACGCAGCCATGCTGCTGGCTTGGGAGAGCCGCTTGACGAAGCCACTACGCGCGCTATGATGCTGCTGCTCGCAGCCAGCCTGGCCCGTGGCCACTCGGGAGTACGCGTAGAAGTGGTGCGCCTCCTCATTGACCTGCTCAACGCTCAGCTTCATCCAATTGTCCCCTCGCGTGGCTCAGTAGGAGCGAGCGGTGACTTAGCGCCGCTCGCCCATCTTGCGCTTGTACTTGTTGGAGAAGGAGAGGCCTGGTATCGCGGACGGCGCCTTCCGGGAGCACAGGCCCTGGCCGAGGCGGGTTTGCAACCATTACGCCTGGAAGCGAAAGAGGGGCTGGCGCTCATCAACGGCACACATCTTATGGAAGCCAGTGCCATTCTGTCCCTGGAAGACGCCTGGACGCTGCTACACACGGCGGAAGTAGCGTGCGCACTCAGTATAGAGGCATTGATGGGGAGCCATGTCCCCTTTGATGAGCGCATTCAGCGCGTCCGCAACCAACATGGTCAGCAGCAGAGCGCCGAACATCTGCGCCGTCTACTAGCCAACAGCGAAATCAAACGCAGCCATGAGGATTGTCCGCGGGTGCAAGATCCCTACACATTGCGCTGCGCGCCTCAAGTCTTTGGGGCTATTCGTGATGCGCTGGACTACTGCGAGGGAATCTTTGTACGTGAGCTAGGGGCAGTGACTGACAATCCCCTGATCTTTCCCGAGGAGGGAGAGGTGCTTACGGGAGGTAATTTCCATGGACAGCCGCTGGCGCTGGCACTGGATGTCCTGGCACTAGCGCTGACCCAGCTTGCGAGCTTTGCCGAGCGGCGGATCTACTTGCTTATGGGACCACATGACTGGGATGACCAGGGGGCGCCGCTCTTCTTGACGCCAGAGCCTGGCCTTAATTCGGGCCTCATGCTCACTCAGTATGTGGCGGCAGCCCTAGTCAACGAGATGAAGGTATTGGCACACCCGGCAAGTATCGACTCTATCCCGACCTCAGCAGGCACAGAGGATTTCGTAAGTATGGGGGTGACGGCGGCTCATAAAGCACGGCGTGTGCTTGCGCTGGCTCAGCAGGTGGTAGCAATTGAGCTGCTCTGTGGGGCCCAGCTCTTGGAGTTTCGCCGGCCCTTACGTGCTGGAGAGGGAGTGGAGCGGGCTTTTGCTCTTGTGAGGACCTACGTGCCGAAGCTAGAGCGTGATCGTCCCCCGGCTCCAGATATTGAACGACTGACGCGTGCGGTACAAGAGGGGGTATTTCGCCAGCTCTAGACGAAACAAAGCGGGAAGCGTAGAGGCCTAGGAGCGTTGGTAGAGACGGCTGGCCCCTGAGCCAGTGAGGCAAGCAATGAGAGTCAACGCTAGTCTTTCACGTGAAAGAGAAACGCTCGCTCTTGCACTGGCGAAGAGATCACAGCCCTGCGTTTCACGTGAAACAATATTGGCAGAGAGAACTTTTCCTACCTACGATCGCGCCTCGGCCAACAGCAGCATCAACACGATCGCAGTGAGAGGCCAGCGTGGCGCATAAGAACCCCCTGCCAACCCTGGCCTCCCTGCTGCGGCGTGTCCCCGGCCTTCCTAGAAAGCGCCAATCACCTCTCCGCCATCCACAATCAAAACCTGCCCTGTGATAAAAGACGCCGCAGGCGAAGCCAGAAACAAAGCCGCCGCTACTACATCGTCCGCTTGTCCCCAGCGTCCTAGTGGAATGCGCTCAGCAACACGTTCACGAAAGCCTAGGGAGCGTGAGCGCGCCCAGTCATTCTCAATCCAACCCGGCGCTATACAATTCACCCGAATACGAGGTGCCAGCTCGCGTGCCAGGCAGCGACTCAAAGCGATCACTGCCCCCTTGCTGGTCGCATAGACCTGGCTCACAAAGCCGGAAGCTCCATCCAGAGCATGGTTCCAGGCGATATTGAGGATGCAGCTCCCGCTCTTCATAAAAGGAAGAGCGGCGCGACAACAGCGCCAGGTCCCCAAAACATCGACCTGTAACAGACGCTCGAAACGCTCTTCTTCGCTCAGACCGCGTGTCTCCGTCGTATTGGCGCTGGCTCCGGCATTATTGATCCAGACATCGAAGCTACCAAGGGCCGCGTGTGCCTGAGCGATCAACTGCTCAACCTGAGCCGTCGAGCGCAGATCGGCCTGCAGGGCCAGCGCCTGACCGCCCTGGTTGATAATCTGACTGACCAGCTCATGGGCGGCTACCTTCGAATGCGCATAATGCACAAGGACTTTGGCTCCCCGAGCGGCAAAAGCCAGGGCCAAAGCTCGGCCTAGTCCCCGCGCAGCGCCGGTGATCACGACACTGCGTCCCTGAAACAGCTCCCCTTCAGACATAGGCTTTTTTCTTCCTTCCCATACTCGAAGCCAAAAATCTACTCTACTCGCTTGTGAACGGTGACCAGTGCCCGGCTCTCTGCAGAAGCGGGAGAACCGGACTTCGCTCGCCCCGCGATCGTGGAGAAGAGCGCTGAGGAAACTGAGACTACGACAGCGAACTCTCTTCCGTGTCTGCTTGCTATTGTACTCGGACCTGATCGCTCTCGCTAGGGCGAGGCTGCGGCGAGAGACCTCTGGATCTGACCTTACTGCTGTTGATAGAATTATCCCGAACGCAGAGAAGAGACACGCAGTGCAGATTGTAGCGGCTGCTCCTGGCAGGCTTGCTGCATAGCAGTTGCTCGCATCAACTGCTTGTGTTATCCTCTCTGCAGAGCCGTTCCTAGAAAAAGGACGGTAACGCCACGATCAAGGTCGATCGTGCGCTCTGATCAGGCTGCGCCATTCCGGCGCAAGGAAGGGAGTAAACAGCGGTGATTACTCACGGGACATCTGCAGACTCATCGCAGACCAACAATCAGCAACAACTACGCCTATCCAGTCAGGAGCAGCGAGCCATCATCAAACGCCTGCGCCATGAAGTGCTGTTACAGTATCGACCCGTTCTCCAGCAGGGTGCAGGACCTATTCGTGTAATGGCGCGCATGGTTGCCGAGCTGGGCAAGCGCTGCCGTGACCTTCATCTTGATGAAGAGATCATTACTAGCGAGATTGTCGACCGCACCATTGGCGATGTTGATCTGCGGCGTGTAATAGAGTGTGAGGGAGAGCCAGGAGGTCCAGGTGACTATCGCATGCTCGCCGATGAGTTAGGTATTGCTCTCCCTGGTGAGCATCTCAATGGCTATACTGCCTCGGGCGAGGTCTACCGCTGGCTGCGCGACCAGATGCTCCATTATGAGCGTCTCCTCCTTCAGCATAACATCGACCTGCGCATCTATGATATTGTCGGCACTGGCAATCCGCTGCTCCGCGATTGGCTCGCTGCCGACTGGCAAGAGCAATGGGGGCTGACGGTCAAGGGCGACCAGGTCTATCTGAGTCTGGGCGCAATGGATGGGATCGATAAGACCCTGCGTGGCTTCCGCCAAATGTGCGATGAGCAAGGGATCAAGGAGCGGGCAGTACTCTTCCCTGCCCCTGGCTTCGGCGTGCCCGAGGCCCAGGCCAGAGCCTATGGCTATCGCCTGCACCGTGTCAGCACGCGACCAGAACATCGTTTCAAGTTGACCGCCGAGGAATTAGAGCAGGCTCTGCAAGAGGCACCCGATATTCGCCTGATCTATCTGACGGTTACTAATAATCCTACAACCTTTGCTTTTACTCCCCAGGAGCTGCGCGCTCTACATGCTGTCGTCAGGCGCCAGCGCGAGGCTGGGCGTCAGGTCTTCTTTTTGGCTGACCTGGCGTATGTAGGCACCGGGCGTCCAGAGGACGACCGTGCCCGTATGGCAACCTTTGCCGAACCTGCTCATCTGGAACAGACTATCTTTGTGAGCAGCTTTTCGAAGACGCTTTCCCTCACCGGCGATCGCTTTGGCTGGGTGACGATTGGTGATGCTCGTCTCGCTCCTGCCCTCGCCCCCGGCTGGTCAAATAGCATGGCCTCGCTACCTGCTGAGTGGCAGCTACGCTTTATGGCCTATCTTCAGTTATTGCGCGATCGACCCTATCTCAGTGAGAAACTGCGTAATCTCTATCGCCTGCGCCGTCGCCGCTTTATTGCCCAGCTTCAACAGCTTGATCAGGAGCTACGACTCTTTGACCAGATTTATCTTGATGACGATGCGACCGTCTATAACTGGAGCAAGCTCCGCACAGGAGAAGACGCATTTTCACTCTTTGAAAAAACGGGGATTGCAGGAGTGCCAGGCTCTGGTTTCGGCTATACCGATGAGTATGTGCGCTTCTCAGTGGGAGTGATTCCCGTGCCAGTAGAGACGCTCTTGGAGAACTAGCTGGGGCGGGCAAGGTCCAGGCAGGTTTCTGAGGAGGGGGCAGTTAGAAGGG
>NZ_JADGHT010000504.1 GCF_019683755.1 Thermogemmatispora sp.
CTTTCCCAGGACGAAGTGGCGGCACGACTGGGAGTGAGTAAAACGACAGTCCATCGGTGGGAGAGAGCAGGTGCTGCCACAAAGGAGAGTGCCCCTCCTCCCTCTGTCAGGCAGCGGCGACTCCCCTGACACCCTTCCCCCTCGGGCTGGCAACTCGGCAGCCAGGAGTGAGCACGACCGTGCACTGTTCCTCTTCCTCGCCGCCAGAGCACGGAGCTGTATCGGGACGGGTTTACTAGCTGTCGCGTTACTGCGCCCGAAGCCAGCCTCTCTTCAGATCTCTCGCTGTGCCCTGGTCACGGGACGCCTGCTGAGACAAGGAGATCAAGCAAGTCTCGGACACGTCGCTCCTGGGGCCAGTGGGCCAGGGCCTGCTTGAGATGCGCCATCCACTCTTGGCGCCGCATCTGGCTCGGGAACCGCTGTAATCCCTGAGCCCCCTGGAAAAGCTGGTATAGACCTCCAGATCGCGCTTATTGAGCAGGGCCTCTGGCAACAAGCCGGGTCCTCGCCAGCCCGGTCAGGGTCTGGTTGATCATCCCGAGCAACTGCCGCTAAAGGGCAGGCCACTGCCGATCGTCACAGCCTCCTCACCCTCGAGCAAAGCAGACACCCCTCAAAGAGCAAGGTCGAAGTCGATGATATCCTGGCAAAGACGCACCAGCTCTGCTGCTACCACCTGGTGAGCTGGATGGGGGCCATACATCTTCAAATGATCTTCATCTACGAAGTGCATCACGAATCCATAGAGATAACCCTTATTGTTGGATGTATTGAAATTTCTCCCTACCATTACGTCTACCATCCCAGGTATTTTCTGCTGTAATTCCTTAATACGTTCCATAGCATTCCATATCTCCTGCTCTCCTATATCCTGCTTCGGCTTAAGCAATACCACGTGCATGATCATAGGCTGTTGATTCTCCTCCGTTGAATGGTGTGAGCGTATTCGATCACAGCCTGAGCTAGCGGCTTACAACGATCCCGGTGCTGGATGCTGTGAGCTAAGGCGAGACACCGATGGATGATGTACTCTTGCTCCATTGCTTGAGCCAGGTCCATCGCCTTGAAAGCATGACGCTGGGCAGCTTCTATTTCTCCTACCACAATAGAGGCCCTGGCAAGATCGTAGTGAGCGCTGGCCTGCCGATTCATAGATAGCTCCTCGACCGGGCTTGCCGTGAGCAGCTCATAGGCTCTCTCTGCGGCACCAAGAGTAAGCCAGCAGTTCCCCGCAAAAATCTGGACACTGAGACGGCTAAAATCGGTGAAGTATGGATCAGGATGTTGTTGCGGCCCAGAGAGCGAGTCAACGATCTCCATTGCCTCTGTGATGTGCACTTCACACTTCTGCCAATCCCCCTGGTGAGCAGCAATTGAGGCTCGGACAATCGCTATCCACCCTCTCAGGTCCCGGGATTCCTGGCTGTAGTCCCATGCTTGATCAAGCAACTGAGAGGCCTTGTGCAGGTCCCGCTCTTCTCTCAGGTAGAGATGCGCCAGATGGCCAATAGCCGCGCCTGTGAGAGCGAGATCTCCACTGTTGATCGCCGATGCAATCGCAGCCTCGTTGAGCGTCTTCGCCTGAGCCAGTCCCAGTTTCTGAATAGGGTGAAGGCGAGCCACCAGCTGAGCCTGAGCAAGGAGGCGCCAGAGTTCTCGTCTAATTATATCCTGCTTTGTTCTGTAAAGCGCTTCCTCAATAGTAGCGATATGACCAAGTAACCCTTTGATAATAAAAGTATCTCCCTGGCGTTGCATGATCCGAAACTGGTGGGTGATCGCAGCCAGATTCTGGAGAGAGATCTCTGATAATGCGGGCGCATGTTCACCAGGAAAAGGGTCGAGGAGGGCATGCTGAGATGATGGAATGACCCCTGCTCCTATGATGCCGCTGAAAGCCATTAGGACTTGCCGACGTAATGAATTCATTGCACACCACACTGATTTATCGCTTGCTTGCTCCATTATATCAGCTAGACCAGCAGGCCCGTCAAAGCGCGCCTGGCCACAAGAGGAAGAAGGCTGCTGAGAACCGCATGACGATGGGGAAGTTAGTAGCTCCGGGACTGAACATTCCAACAGCATTGCAAGTCGCTCTCGGAGATCCTTCGGCATCGGCCTCCGGCCAGCACAATAGTTCCGCAAAGCGCGCTCTGAAATGTAAAGCGCTCGCGCGACTTCCTTCAACGTATACCCTCGCCGTTTGATTTCCTCTTTTATCCGGTTTGGATACATGCGTACATCTCCCACAGCAACTTAGTTGTGCCTCTTTCGTACCGCATAGCAACTCATCGGTTGCCGCTTTCGTGCCGCAGATTCGCTGTCTTTGCAAGAGAAATCGAGTACACTGATCCTTGACCTGAATTCTTTCCGAGTATAGCATCCTGGCTGCTCACAGAGCAACACCGGGATAAAGGGGCTTCTCAGTTGATGCGCTTCAGACCGGAAGGATTGGAAAGGAGGAACATCTTGGT
>NZ_JADGHT010000505.1 GCF_019683755.1 Thermogemmatispora sp.
ACAAGCGGAAAACCCGCCGCTGCGATCGTCCCTGATCAGCGGCGGGTCTCCAAGGCACCTATCTCTGGCTGGCTCACAGGCAGCCGAGCCGAACTGCACGGAGGAGCTATCGTGAGCGCCGTCAGCAGACAGGCGCGATCAGCAGCTCAGGACGCTGGGCCAGATGAGCAGAGGCGAGGGCGGAGGCACGAGCCAGCCATGAGCGAGAGAGAAGCCAGACGGCCTGGCCTAGAGAGAGCCACCACCCGTCACTTCAAGCACGTGACCGGAGACATAGTTTGAGAGGGGTGAGGCCAGGAAGAGTAAGGCTCCGGCAGCCTCCTCGGGGGTTCCCGGGCGACCCAGGGGGATCAGCATGGTGGCCATCTGACGAAGCTGACCAGGGATACCCAGTTCAACCTCTTCGCCCTCGCGCTGAATCTTCTCCCCGCCCTCCTTGGGGGCCGTCAGACGCGTTTCGATAAAACCGAAGCAGGCGCAGTTCACCTGCACATTGTAGCGTCCCCACTCCTTCGCCAGCGTCTTTGTCAGCCCAACGATGCCCGCCTTGGCAGTTGCATAATTGACCTGGCCAGCGTTCCCATGCAAGCCAGAGACCGAGCAGACATTGATCACCTTGCGCGGATTAGCACGCCCGTTAGCCTCCTGTTCGCGCTTGGCCGCTTCGCGGATAAAATGAGAGGCCTCACGCAGGATACGGAAAGGCGCCGTATTGTGCACCTCAAGCATGGCATACCACTGCTTATCGGTCATTTTGTGAATGACGCCATCCCAGGTGTAGCCGGCGTTGTTGACAATGATATCGAGGCCGCCAAAGGTGTCGAGTGTGGCCTTGATAAGCTGACTGGGGAAAGCTGGATCAGTGACGTCACCCACCACCGCGATAGCTTTGCCGCCAGCGTTGCGAATAGCTGCTACCGTCTCGTCTGCGGGACCCTGGTCGAGATCACTCACAACAACCGCGGCCCCCTCCGCCGCGAACAGCTTCGCGGCAGCCGCTCCGATGCCGCGCCCAGAGCCGGTGATAATGGCGATCTTACCGTCAAGCAGACCCATTGTGCTGACTCTTCCTTTCTATGCTATTCCTGTTACTCTTCACATCGAGATCCACGGCTGCAGCACAGCAGCACGCAACAAAATCGTCTTGGCCTTATCTATTGGTAGCGCGTATCACGAGCCTCTGCAGCGCTATCTTGCGCGCCAGCCCGCCCTGCGAAACGAGCCGCCGCGTAGCCCTGCCGGCTAGGCCCAGAGAGTTCTCTCCGCCTCTGTCCGGAGCTTGGGCAGGTCATCCGCCTTTCTTTCCGCTACTCGCTGCCACGCTTCGGCAGGGCCGCTACGAAAGTGCCGCTCGCTTTAACATCGCCGTTTTGATCCACCGCCTGGATCTTGCCGGCAATACGCGCCTCACCATCGGCCTCGTATTTCTCGGTGACGGTGCCGCTGCAGGTAATGACATCATCGAGGCGGGTCATACTCTTGAAGCGCACGCCGAACTTGCGCAAGGCCGTTGGTCCCACATAGTCGCTGAGGAGCTGGCCAAGAAAGCCCATGATCAGCATGCCATGCGCAATGATGCCGCCTATGCCGAGCATTTCGCCGATCTTGGGGTCAGTATGGAGAGGATTAAAGTCACCTGATGCTCCAGCGTAGCGCACAAGCTGTAGATGAGTTATCGGGGACTTGACAAGGCGGGGGATCTCATCGCCGACCTGGACATCTTCGAAATAGCGCTTCGTAGGCAGTTTCGCTTCCGTCGTCATTAACGTACTCCTTTGGTCGGTCTTGCCGTGACCCGACTAGCGAACGATTAGCACCTGACGCGCCTTTAGGACTTCCTGTCCGTTTTGATTGGTATAACGAGTCTCCAGCGTTAGAATATCCATCGAAGAGCCGTCCTTGCTCTGACGTGATTTGCCATCGACAAGCGTCGTCACACCGGTTAAGACGTCACCGGCGTAGATCGGTGCCAGATACTCATACTCCTCCTCACCGTGGATGATGCGCATGACATTGACACCGATGGCCACTAGATGCTTGACAAAGTCGGGATTGCCCCAGAACTGGAACGTTGTCGGTGTCGTCGGCGAGGCCGGCACATCTGGATAGCCCGCAGCCTGTGCCGCCTCTTTACTATGATAGATCGGGTTTTCATCACCGATCGCTAGATTCAGCTCATGAATCTTACAGCGCTCTACCTGATAGGTGAAGGGAGGAAAGCTCTGCCCGATCTTGCTCTGGTCGAACATAAGACACCTCTTTTTCGGCAGTCCGGCAAGTAGCCAGAAATAGTATATAATGGTGTGCGAAATGACGGCAACTGAGCCGCGGCAGTGCAGCCAAGCGCCGTGCAGTGCACCAGGCAATGGTTGGGTCCGCAGCTAAGCCGGGCCGGTTCGGGTTGGTCGGCGCGCCGCGGTCTCCTCTCCTCGGCGGTGTCTGCTCACCGTCCTTGTAAGGGTATTGTACCCG
>NZ_JADGHT010000506.1 GCF_019683755.1 Thermogemmatispora sp.
CTGCGAATAATGGGCGATATAAAACCAATAACAGAGAACAAATACAAGAAAATATATTATTTCTATATATTGCGCGTTAGTGCATCGATGCTGCGCAGCAAGGAGACAGCGGCCCGCTCGACTTCGTCGACGCTGCTCCAGCGTCCCAGTGTCAGGCGCAGAGCGCCCCGGGCACGTTCACGAGCCAGGCCCATTGCCAGGAGGACCGGCGAGGGGTCGGTGCTGCCCTCATGGCAGGCTGAGCCAGTTGAGGCCGCTACTTCGGGCGTGGCCGCCAAAACCTCCTCGCCGCTGACCCCGCTGATGCTCACGTTGAGCGTATTGGGCAGGCGTTCGTCGGGATGACCATTGAGTTGGACGCGATCGCCCAAGTGTTCGCGCAGGCGCTGCCAGAGCAGATCCCGCAGATGCCGCAGACGTGCGCTTTCCGAGGGCAGACGCTCCGCCGCCAGACGGCAGGCGGCCCCCAGAGCCACGCAGGCCGCAACATTCTCGGTTCCGGCTCGTAAACCATGCTCCTGTCCTCCCCCGTAGAGGATCGGCTCCAGATTGAGGCCAAGGTCGCGGCGGATGTAAAGGGCCCCGACGCCTTTGGGAGCGTAGAGCTTGTGGCCAGCCACCGTCAGTAGGTCTACGCCCAGCTCGGCGACCGAGGTGGCGATCTTGCCCACGCTCTGGGCAGCATCGCTGTGCATCAGCGCGCCGTAGCGGTGTGCAATGGCCGCGATTTCTGGCAGCGGCTGTAGAGTACCAGTTTCATTGTTAGCGTGCATGATGCTGACCAGCACAGTGCGCCGATCGATAGCGCGCTCGACCTGCTCTGGAGAGACACGCCCATGCTGGTCGACGGGGAGATAGGTGACGCGGAAGCCGTGGAGCCGTTCCAGGGCGCGACAGGTGTTGAGCACTGCTGGATGCTCGGTGACCTGAGTAATGATGTGGTCGCCTTGTGCCCGTCGTGCCAGGGCCACACCTCGAATAGCCAGATTGTCGCTCTCGGAACCGCCCCCAGTAAAGATGATGTCCATCGGCGTACAGCCCAGTAGAGCGGCTACTTCGGCCCGTGCGCGCTCGATGGCCTGATGGGCCGCCCATCCGTAGCTATGCGCACTAGAGGGATTGCCAAAATGTTCGCGCAGATAGGGCAGCATGGCATCGACGACGGCAGGATCAATCGGCGTCGTCGCATTATAGTCGAGATAGATCAGGTCGCCGCGCAGCCCCGGATGTCGCAGGCTCATACAGACTTCCGCCTCCTTTCTTGCTTTTCTGCTTTCCTGGCACGCCCGCTCTGCCCTTTTCCTCCAGGCATCAGCCCGTTAAGACAGCCGGGCTAACTCCACTCGCAGCCCCTCTTGCAGCTCCTGCCACAGTCCGCGTATGGTCTCTTCGGTGGTGCGCAGATTGCCGATAGCAGCCCGCAGGCTATATCTGCCGCGCAGTCTGGTGTGCGAGAGAAAATAGTGGCCTGCGCTGTTGATGCGCTGAAGCAGGCGCTCGTTAAGAGTGGTCAACTGCGCTTCGTCGTCAAGGCCACGCGGATGAGCCCGGAAACAGACTGTGCTGAAAGGGGTTGGCGCCAGACGCTCAAAATCGGGCGCCTCGTCGATCCAATGGGCCAGCAGTTGCCCCAGGCGAATATGCTCGCGCAGGCGGGCCTGCAGTCCTTCTTGCCCAAAGTAGCGCATGATCATCCATAGCTTTAAGGCGCGGAAGCGCCGCCCGAGCGAAATGCCGTAATCCATCAGATTGGGAGCCTCCTCGTCGGTGCGCAGGATCTCCAGCACCAGGCTGAAGGTAGCTTTCACGATGTCAGGCTTGCGGGTAAAGAAGACACTGCAGTCCAGAGGTGTGAAGAGCCACTTGTGAGGATTGACAATGAAACTATCGGCCCGTTCGCAGCCAGCCAGAATATGGCGGTACTCTGGCAGGAGGGCGGCGGAGCCGGCATATGAGGCATCAATATGCAGCCAGAGGCCATAGCGCTCGCAGAGGTCGGCGATGGCCGGCACCGGGTCGACGCTGGTGGTGGAAGTAGTGCCAACGGTCGCCACAACGGCAAAGGGCCGCCAACCAGCCGCCAAATCCTCCTTGATAGCCTGTTCCAGGGCGGCGACATCCATGCGGTAGGCCTCATCAACGGGAATCTTGCGCAGGCCCTCCAATCCGACCCCCAACACAATGCCGGCCTTGTCGACAGCGGAGTGAGCTTCCTGAGAAGCGTAATAGCGCAGGCGCGGCACCTCAGGGCGCCCGCTCATGCCATGCTGGCGGATCTGTAGATCGCTGAGAGCTTCACGGGCCGCCGCCAGGGCGTAGAGGGTACCTGCAGAAGCCGTGTCATTAATGACCCCAAAGAGCGGTCCTGGCAGGCCCAGCATCTGGCGCAGCCAGTCAAGCGCGACCTGCTCTAGTTCAGTAGCCGCCGGCGAGGTGCGCCAGAGCATAGCGT
>NZ_JADGHT010000507.1 GCF_019683755.1 Thermogemmatispora sp.
CATCGCCGAACGCTACCAGCTTAATAATACCAGCGTGCAGCTCATCCTGCTGCGCCTGGCCAGCGAGGGGCTGATCAAGATTGTGCCCATCAAAGAGCACCGCTGGCCCTACAATGCGGCCCAGGATGAGTATCACGTTGCTGCACTGGACGTGCGTACGCGCCTGCTGTCGACCCGCCAGGGGGGCTTTGTCAGTGACCTGCGACGCCAGGGGCAGCAGCCACGTATCGAAGTCGAAGAGATCAAGGTGATCTACGCCGATGAGGAGGTCGCCAGGTTGCTAGCCCTCTCCCCAGGCGAGAAGGTGATCATGTACCGCCAGCGGCAATGGCTCGATGCCGAAACGCTCATGGCTCTGAGCGAGACCTATCTGCCGTTCTGGATGGCCGAGCTGTTGCCTGAGCTGGAGGCCCCAGACTGTGACCTCTACCTGCTGATGCGGCGCCTGGGCAAGCAGCCCTACTGGTGCACAGAAGCGGTGGACGTCGTGCATGCCAGCAGTCTGGAACGGGTCATCTTTGGTCTGTCGCCAAACGACCCCTGTCCCCTGCTCAAGCTGACGCGGCGCGTCTTTGATCGTTCCGGCGAGCCGCTGAGCGTCGATTTTCTGACCGACCGGGCAGACCTTTATCGCCTGCATTATTCGTTTCCTCTCTACCCTGAAGACGTTCCCGAACCTTTCCGAGAACAGGAACGCTAGCCGACCGGGGTCCAGGGAAGAGTCCGGCAAGGCTCGTAGACCTGCGGTACTCCCACGGTCGTCACCCTGGCCCCATTGTCGGCGCGGGTATTGATCGGGTGGCCATGCTTGCGCCGCTATCTCCTCCTTCTGGCATCGGCTGTTAGTCAATCGTCATCGTGGCTTCACTATGTTCAGCCAACGCTTATCTTACTTTCTAGCTTATATCAGACGAATACCAGGCAACACGAACCGGTTGGTTCGTCTCTCCTGCTCAGGTGCCTCTGTAGTATGATGGCTCCTGAAAGGAGGAAGCCGATGGATCATCCTGGTCGTCTGATCAAGACCTATCGTGAGCGTTGTGGCATGACGCAGGCGGAGCTAGCGGCGCAATGGCATGGGCCAGGCTGTGGCGTCTCGGTGCGCTACGTACAGGAAGTCGAGGCGGGTCAGCGCCGCCTGCGTGATCCCCAGGTCCTGCGCCGCCTGAGCGCTTTGCTGGGTATTCCTCTCTGGCTATTTGGTCTGGACGAATATGATCCCGAGACCGGGGTCCTCAGCGGGCCGCACCTGCTCGCCTTGTTGGAGCAGCTCATTCGCCATGCCTGGCAGGTGCGACGCGCGGCGCCGTTGCCAGTCATTGAGCAGGCTGTGGCCCTGCCCAGGATGCTGGTTGAGCGCTATCGTGTCCTGAGCGAGCCGCGCTTTCTGCGTCTGGCGGCCCAGGTCGAGCGGCTGGAGGCCGTGCTGGCGGTCGAGCAGAAGCGCTATCCACAGGCCCTGGCCCATTTCCAGAGGATGTACGCGACGGCCCAGCAGCTCGGTGAACCGGATACGCTGGCTATTGCTTTGATGGGGATCGGGACCGAACTGGAGCGAGCGAATCGGCTCCCGGAAGCGGTGGAAGCCCTGGAGGCGGCCAACCGACTGGCCACGCGCGCGAGCCGGGCGGTTGAGCGTCTGGTGAGCGCCTATCTGGCACGGGTCTACGCCAGTGTTCACGACGAGCGGCATTTCGGGCACGCAATCGAGCGGGCGCTGTGCCTGGCCGGCTCGGCCTACGGCGCTGAGCAGGGAGAAGACTTCGTCTTTCAGCCGCTCAGCGGGGTGCTGGCGGAGCAGAGCTATGGGCTGCTCGACTTGCAGCAGCCGCGGCAGGCGCTGGCGCTTCAACCACACCTACTGCAGCAGATTGCGGCTGAGCGCAATAGCTGGCTGCGGGCCTGGATTCCCCTTGACTGGGCCCGGGCCTGGCTGTTGTTGGGCGAAGTTGAGGCCAGCGTCCAGGAGCTGCGCGACTTTCTGCAGCACAGTCTGGCATTGGGATCACCGCACATGATTAGCCGGGCTTTTCGACACAAGCGCCTGCTGGAACGCTACGAGACAGCCAGTGTGCGCCTGCTCTCGGAAGAGCTGGACGAATTAGCTCGCAGCCTGCCCGCTGAGAGTGTGGTCGAAGATGCTTACGGGCTGGCGCGCGAAGATCTGCAGCAGGACCGCTAGCGGTGCCACTTCTCTGAAGACGCGAAGTAGCAAGGCAACGCTTGCCCAGGACACGCGCAGCACAGCGCGACCGACTGGGAGTATGGCTTTCCTTGCCTCCTCATCTTGGGACTTCTCACTCACAGGGTGGACGCGAGTGCGCGGCCTGGCGGCTGCCCGTATGCTTTTTGTTTTTGGGGAGGAGAGAAGAGAGGGAGGAAAGGGAGCCTGGCCAAAAAATGGCCCATTTGAGAGGCCGATTCGAAACTCTCCCGCGGGTGC
>NZ_JADGHT010000082.1 GCF_019683755.1 Thermogemmatispora sp.
CTATGGGGCTATCCCATAGCTGTGCTTGCAACCGGCCAGGTCCAGGCGGTACAACAACAGCATCGGCCCGGTATCCGATGTTGTTTCATCGTTTCTTGCAACCAGAAAAGGAAAACCACTACCATGTATGGAACTGTTGCCCATTGTCGGATCAAGCCCGGCTCAGAGGCGCACCTCCTGGCAGAGCTACGTCAGTTTGAGCAAGCTCAGGTTCCTGGAGCCATTGCAACGCTTGTCTACCGTATGGATGCCGATGCCCAAGAGTGCTATATTGTCGTAGTGTTCAGCGATAGAGAAGCCTACCTGACGAATGCGCGGAGCGTTGAACAGGACCAGCGCTACCGTCGCATGTTAAGCTGGCTAGAGGGTCCCCCAGAATGGCATGATGGCGAGATAATCGCTCCCGTGGGGTCGCTACGACCAGGTCAGCAACCAGGGCAGTAAACGGGGCCAGAGCCAGGTAAGGAAGGAAAACAGGCAGCGTAATCTAATCAGGACGGTGTTCGTCGCCTTCGCCGCTCCGTGGCAGGGGGTGACTGGCAGCGACTGGCATCGTCCTACTAGCAATAGCCCGGGTTATGTGGTATCGTAAATAGCGGAAGGATACAGATCCGATTCTCCTGGTCTTGCCTGGCAGCAGCATTGAGGCACTCTGCCCACAGCAGCGTGGCACCAGGAGAAGAGACCAGAGCAGGTGGTCTCAGTCCTGGGAAGGACGGTTGACAAGCTATGAAAAAAGCGGAACGCAAGCGCTCGTCGTTACTAGCCACCCTGGGAGACCTGAACCGGCCTCTGCGCGTTCGCCCGGTGCGCCTTTGGGGACGCGAATGGTGGGCAATTGCTCCAGAAGATACCTGGCCTGGCATGGTGATGGACCTGCGCCGGCTGGGCTTTGAAGCGATGGCCTGGGGAGAGGAAGTCTTGGTTCGCGAGAGTGCTCCAGCCTATGAGCCGCAGCTTGAAGGCCCAGCAGCGCCTGAAGGATTGCGCACCTTCCCCACAATGCGACCCACTATCCGCGTTTGGAAGGAATCGCGACCGGCTCGCTATAGCGACTGGGGACGTGTGGTCAGTGCTGAGGAGAGCCGAGAGGTAGATGAGGAGTTTGAACCGGAGGATCTGGAAGCGTCTCTCTCTGCCTTAGAAAGCGAGGAGGAGGAGGAAGCGGCAGGACTGGTAGAAGGGGAGTCAGAGGGCCAAGCAAGAGAGTAGGCCAGAGTGACCGTTTGACCCGTTTGACCCGCTTGACCCGCTTGACTAGAGTGACCACGCTACCAATCGCCTCCTGCGACGCTCTCTTTGCTCTTGCCATCTCTCCTGTTCCAGCCAGGGCGCGAGACATTAGCTGTTTCTTGAGCACTACAGCAGGAATTAATAGAGGACCTCAGCCGATTGTTCCTTATAACGATGGGACAACTCGGATGAGGTCTGTCGCATTTTCATCAGTCGACGACTGGGGCAGGTTGCAAGTGGTACCAGCCAGGAGGATTGCAACCGGTTGGCTCCCTCCCCACCTTCACGAGGCGCACCCGACGAGGGTGCGCCACCAGCATCGTCTTGGACGCCAGTTCTCCACCCACTCAGCAATTGCAGCACTAGCTAGCAGGATCAGCAGCGGCTCAATGGGGGCACGCATGCGAGGGCTGCCGTAGAAGATGAGAGCCTGGCCGATCGTGGAAGCGAGCGCTAGGAGGACAGGCAGCCAGAGATGCCAGCGTTTTCTTATTGCCTGGAGACCTAGCAGGGCCAGAGCAAAAATGAGGAGGGGGAGGATACGCATCATGAGGATGACCGCCAGGGCGCCTGGCGCCGCAGGGAAGCGAATAGTCGGCAGATCAGCCTCAACGGTCTCTGGTTGCCAGAGGTTCCACAAGTGCATGATCAGCAGAAAAGGGATGCTGCTCGGATGGCCTTCTATCCACTGCCAGGCAGCCTGCTTGAAAGCTTCTTCGCGTTGCAGCTCACAACGAGCGGAGCAGATAGCCGGATAGCGACGCGCCAGTCCAGGTGCAGCTAGTCGCGGATTGATCCAGGAGCCGACGTATCCCGGCATCGTCAGGACACGATCGTTATAAGCCCCTAACAGGACTGTGCCATCACCGGTGGCCACTGGCAAGAAGCTCCGGCTGACACGATAGTTGCGTAGCGCCCAGGGAGCCAGGAGAAAGAGCACTAACCCCATTACCAGCAGAGCACGTAGCAACACCTGCCGGCGCGACCACCAAGAAAGCCAATGCCGCTTGAGCGCCACGATCAGCCAACAGATAAAGAGGCCACAGGCTAGCAGGCCATTGGGACGCGCCAGGGCCAGCAGGGCAAGGAGTACCGCGCAAAGACCCCATGAGAGTACTGTTGTTTGCCGAGTAGCCAGGCGATAGAGCAGGTAGCAGAGCGCCGTTAGAAGGAATATCGTCAGTGATTCGGAGTAGAGCCAACCATCGTAAATGTAGAGTTCAGGATAGAAAGCAGCAAAGATGGCAGCTAGCAACCCCAGACGCTTCCCATACAGGTCGCGAATAAAGTAGAAAATGAGCAGACAAGTGCCTGTCCCAACTAGCGAGAGAAAGAGACGGACCGGCAGATTCTGTTGGCCGAATACGGCGTAAATGCAGGCAATGATGGCAGGCCAGAGCGGGGCCCGATAGACGGTCGGGACAAAGGGATGCTCGCAGAAGCAGTGCTCCTGCAGCAGGTGCAGAGCAATTTGCTCATAGGAGTGGGCATCAAAGAGAGGAATGTAGGCCGCCGCTACAGTCAGATTGTAGGTGATACGCACTGCGAGAGCCAGGCTCGCCACCACGATCACTGGTAGGAGTAGATGCAGGCGTTTTTTCATGCCGGCTAAAGGACCTTCCTCTCCAGACACTGCCAGAGGAGCCAGATCTCCTTACTTGAGGAACGGCGGACGAGAGAAAGGAGTCACAGGGGGCCCACATGAAGGTTGAATAGTGCTGGCTTCTCCTGCTATAATGAAACACAAAAAGAACAGCTTCAGAGCATGAAACCACCACTGGAGAGCAGCTCATGCACGATGATAGTCAGAAGAAGCAGCCAGCGGAGAGCGGAGTGAGAGAAGAGCCTGTTGTGGTACAAACTGGCCTTTTTCCAGGCACAATGCAGGTCGTCACTCAGCCAGCGGACCCGCGTGAGGTACCATTTCCGCCACTGATACGCACTCAGCCCTTAACAGAGCAATCCAGCCTGGCAGCTTGTGCTTTGCCTTATCAGCAGGAGCTGAAGCTACGAGGCAAGTCGAACTACACTATCACTTGCTTCCTCTCTGACCTCAAAATGTTCACCGAATTTATGGGTCCAGAGACTCCGGTTGGCAGGATTACCAAAGAGGACCTCGTCGATTGGCTCATGAAGCTGAAATTCGGCAACAAGGACCACACGCCAGCTCCTAAGACGATGGCCCGGCGTGTTACCTTTCTCAAGAACTTCTTTTCCTGGCTGGCACGCGAAGGCGTGATTCGAGAAGATCCTTCCGCCAGTCTGATCCTCGAGCGCCCACTGCCGCCTTTGCCGGAACTCCTCTTTGAGGAAGAGATCGAGAGATTGCTCAAAGCGGCCGCTGATGATGCACGCTGTCTTTGCCTGATCTATCTGACGCTGCATGCAGGTCTGAAGAAAGAAGAAATCATGATTCTCAAGCCGGAGCACATTGACCTCTCCGATCCGCAACGCCCACTGGTAAACGTGCACTTTCCCCCCTCGACGGGCAAACAGCATCGCGAACGCAGCTTGGCACTGCCCCCGGAGTTTACTGACATTGTGCGTGAGTATCTGCGTAAATACCAGCACCAACCAGGCGAGACGTTGTTCAACTGCACTGATCGCAATCTCAACTATATTTTGGCGCGTGCAGTTAAGGCTGCTGGCATAAAGAAGCGCGTGACCCTCCAGTTGCTACGCGATACTTTTGCCGTCCGTCAGCTGCGAGCTGGTGTCTCCTTTGAGACCCTGCGCGAGCGACTGGGTCTTTCCGATGAGGCCTGGCTTGAATCGCGGGAGAAATACCGGCGCCTAGCCTTCCCGGCCTGACTGGCCGCTCTATCTAGCAAGGGTTCCCAAACGGCGTCGCTTGTCCAGCCGGCCAGTCGCCAGCGCAAAGTGCACGCTCAGCGGTCAGCGCTATGCTCTTTCCCTCAGCTTTTCTTCCCTCTCTGACCTAGAAGTGAAAATGTTATTCTACTAGTTTTACTTACCATTGCCGCGGCAGCGCTGAAGGCACCTGGATCAAGCGGCTAGCTGCTTGGCGATCCAGATGGTTATTCAGCAGCACAGCGTTGATGACCAGTCCCACAATCAAGACAAGTTTGAAGCCACAGCAGAGAGGCCAGAGCAGCAAAGAAACCAGGAGGAGCGGCCAGACAACGACAATGCTACCAACGAGCAGTAATACGCCAGCCAGTGTCTCGCCGCTCATCAGCCAGCCAATGCCATAGATATTTAAGAGCAGAGATAGTAAAAGCTCAACAATGAGCGGTGCAACCTCCTTCTGAGGTTGCATGACAGTCACATTGATCTGCTGCTGGGGGGGAGTGGAAGCAAACTGCTGAGGCCAGGCACTCTCCTGCAAGTTAGGAGCAGAGCCGGTCCAACCACTCATACTATAGGAAGAGAACGGCTCGCTTGTACTATTTGGTCGCTCGGAGGCCCCCGTTGGGGGATAATTGCCAAAGCCAGTGGTCAGGGAACCACAGACAGGGCAGATCGCTACATGGTGAGGGCTATCATAGCCACAGCGCTCACAGCGGCTCATAAGACCTAGGTGCTCCTTTCTTCTGCACTACTGGATGGCCGATAACTTCTCTATGATAGCATGCCTTGCTGCTAGAGCAACAGAACTGGTTTTTTTACTGCTCTTTCTGATACGGATACCACAGTGAGCGCACGGCTCATCAGTAGAGGGGACCAGGAGGCCTTTCCGTATCCATTGACTCTGGAAGAGGGAACTGCAACGCGCACACTCCAGCGAGCAGTGAGCGGTCAGCAAACAGCACCATCCACAAGGCCACCCTCAGATTACCCTATGTCTTTAAGGCCTTCCAGAGAAGGGAAGACCAGCCTCTTCTGCAGCGAGGGTTTTTAGCAGAATCAAGTTGGTAGGACCCACTCTCCATCATACCTGGTCAAGCTGTCATCTTTATCCCAGCCCAGGCACGTCTGATCATAGCCAGATGCGGCTATCCAGCCCCCTGACCAAGGGCATGGTAGTCCCTGGCTCTCCCCTGGCTCTCCCAAGTCACTCAAGGGCCTGTCGTATCAAAAGACCAGGCCGTGGCATCCTCCCATAGGCTGAAGGCAGCGGATGGTCTGAGCAAGAGCGTCCGGGTTATTCTCTGAGTAACGGGGGTCAGCAGTTGATCATGCTCAGTAGTAGATGAGGTCTGAGTTCGCCCAGAAGAACGATTGGTTGCTTCATTGACTACAAGCAGAGATGGATGTAACAGCTCCAGCAAGCGCATAAAAGCGGGAGAAGGTGGCTTATTGGCTGGCAGGCTAGCCACCACCACATCCTCCTGACCCCAGGCCAGCGGTCCAGCATCTTGAGCAGCAGTCAATAGGCCATTGAGCGCATAGCTACTTTGCGCAGCCTCTCCCAGTAGCAGGAGACGCAGAGCAGGGGTGATCAGGCGCAGGACCAAAGCGTTATTGCGGGCCTCATCTCCTCCACGGTGCAGGGGGGAGGAAGGCCAGAGCACTTCCAGACGTAGATCATTTTCCAAAGGGAGCACTTGACCTCGGCGGAGCGTCTGATAGGGGATCGCTCGTGTCCGAAGCGTACGACGCCACAGTGCATAAGCAGAGCCTGGATGCAGGACGCCACCATCTAGCGCAGAGCCGATAGCGAAACGAGAGGTTATATCCAGGAGGCCTGCCAGGTGAGAGTGCAAGGGAGAAGACAGTGCCAGCCAGTCAATATGATGCTGCCACAACGGGAGGCGCTGATCAAGTACCTCAGTTAACGCCGCTGCATCGGGACCTCCATCAATCACGAACAGCCGTCCTTGGGCTGTCTGGCCAACAATTGCAGGCCCAGTTTCACCCGAAGGCCCCGCCAAGGTGAACACAGTGAGGACCAGCCCGGTACGCTGGCCTTCCAGCAGCGTCCTCACTCCCGTTGTCAAAAGCAACAACAAGGCCAGAGCCATCTGGACACCCAGTACCAGGGCACGCCTGTGCCTAGGGCCCCGACCTGGTACCGATCGACCTATTTCTGTCCGCTGCAAACCATAGGCTGGCGGCGAGAGGAACCACTGCGGGCGCAAGCGCCAGCCCAGAGCGAGCGCGATCAGCAAAGCCACATAGTAGCTCCAGGCCAATGGGAGCGGGAGAGCCCAACCAGCCGTACTCAACCAAGCCGCCGGAAGATGGGCGCAGAGCGTTACAGCTCCAACCACATAACGCAGGGGGAACCAGGCAAGCCAACCCACGATCAGGGCTAGCGGGAAGCAGACCACTCCTAACAAACAGAGGACAACCCCTAGCAGGAGCAACAGCTCTAGCAAAGGGACCGTTAGCAGATTGGCGAGTGGTGCCACCAACGAGAGCTGAGCAAAGGTCAGGGCGAAGATCGGCAGCGTTGCCACCTGGGCCGCTAGCGTCACTGCCACGGCCTCCACCACCGAAGTGCCGGCAGGCAGCCGCTCCAGCCTCTTCAGGGGACGAGAAAAGAGAGGAGTAAGGAGCACGATGCCCAAGGTCCCCAGGAATGAGAGCTGAAAACCACTATCCCACAGGACAAAGGGATCACCCCAACTCATCACCAGCGCGGCTGCAGCTAGAGCGCTATAGACATGGTAGCGACGCCCCACCCTGGGAGCGAGTACGAGCAGCGCCCCCATGAGACCAGCCCTCAAGGCTGCAGGGCCAGCGCCGCTGAGCACTGTATAGACAGCAACCACCAGAAGCTGGAACAAACAGAGAAGCCACTGCCCGCGCTGAGAGCGCCGTCGTTGAGCCGGCAAGAGGCGCCAATCATCAGCCTTGCGACGGATCAAACAATGCAGCGGGAGGGCCACCAGTCCGGCCAAGAGGGTCACTTTAAAGCCACTGGGGACAATGAGGTGGGCAGTTCCTGTAACCTTAAACAAAGGAGTCAGCGGCTCAAGGGCTGGCATCCGCAACCCGAGCAAGACCGCCACCAGCAGCGCCGCCTCCGGCTGAGGCAAAAGCCTGCCAATCAGCATAGCCAACCAGAAGCGAAGCTTGTAGAGGAGAGCCAGCACAGGATTGCCCCCGTGATGTCTGACTGAGAGGCGAGGGAAGGCCATGAGCGCCTGCAGATCTGGACTACCCTCGCCCAGCGGCGGCTGCAAGCGACCTCGTAACACAACCTCATCACCGTAAGCCGGACCATACGGGTCATCAAGCAAGCTCCCAGAGGTGAATACAGCGATTTGGCCATGCCGTGGCCACCAGTGCAAACCGCTATCATTGCTCACTGCCTCGACACTTACCAAGAGACGACGGGCGTGACCCTCCAGGACAGGCGGGGCGCTTATTTCACCACGTACCAGTAATTCGCCAGCACCAGCAGGAGATCGTAGCAGGTTCAGTACAGCGAGAGGATCATGACGCGGATCAGCTAGAGCCAGGCGCCAGGCCCCACAGAGCATGGTTGACAGCCAGAGCAACAGTAAGCCTACCCGCTCCCATCGTGGCCAACCCAGCGCAGTTGCCAGAATAGTGGCCAAGGCTGGCAGCGCTAGCCAGGCAGCGGGCACCTGCAACCAATAGGCCCATAGAATGCCCATCAGCCAGCCTGAGCAAGCCACCAGCAGCGGTAGTCTTCTTAGTTGCAGCAATGCCTGCCTCACTACCAACCGAGACACCTCTCTCCCCCCGCTCCACCAGCGACTTTCAGACGATCACGAAGTTCTTAATTCGATCATAGATCGAGCGACTGACAACCTGGAGAAGCTGCTCAACCGCCGTATAGGGACCATGTTGAAGACGATAATTCACGATATTTTGGGCGGTAGTTGTACTGACATGCAAGCGCTGGCGTAGCTCATCAACGCTAGCAGTATTAATATTCACTAGTGCAGTTGAAGAGTTGTTCGAAGTAGCAGGGTCAGTGCCGGATGAATCAGCTCCTGAGCCAATAGTAGAGACAGGGGGCGAGGTTTCACCAACGCGGGTCACGTAGATCTCTTCACCATCGTGCAGCACAGCCGCCAAATTGAGAGCCACCAGATTGGCATCTGGCAGCGGGCCACCAGCAACTTGTAGCAGTCGATAGACACGAGAACCTGTAGGCAGCGCATAGACGCCAGGATGATGAACAGCCCCTACAATGTAGACCTGAATAACAGGCGTCGGAGACAAGGCCACTGCCGAGGTAGCTGTCGTTGGAAGGCCCCCAATAGGGGCCTGGCGCTCCCCTGAAGCTGGCGTGAGAGTAGCCGCCGTCCCCCCCGAGATCTCTGGCGACCAGGGCGTCTCCGCTGGCGTAACCCCCGGCCAGAGCAGATAGAGAGCCAGTATCAAGGCTCCCGCCAACGTCAAGGCCGCCGCTCGCAGAAGGCGCTGTTTCCCTGCTAAAGAAGCAGCCGGTACAGTCAGCTTCTGTGTCTCAGCTAGGGACAACTCATCAACATGCCAAGGCCGCTGTTGTTCTGCACCAGCCGTCATACTTTCAGAGGACTGCCAGTTAGCCCCAAGAGGAGAAGGCGTCACAGATGGGGAGACAGACAAGAATGGGTGTTTTTGGTCCTGCTTCATAGATCCAGCCCTTTCTACATGTTCCCTGTTCCCGAAAATACGGGGGGAATGGTACCATGACTTTTATGGATCTGTCAATAGTTAAATGCGACAATCCTCTTCCGAAGTGAAAGCATACACAAGAAGTAGGCAGTAAAATAAGAGAGGGAGCCGATCAGTGCATAGCACTGTACTGCCCTGGGACGCAAGCAAAGTGCTCCAAAGAGGTTAAGGCAGGTCTGTCTGGCTTCCTTAAGAGGAGGGATGAAGTTGTCATTGACGCAGGCCGTAGGGAAGTGATGACCTACGTTGACAGATATGGTATAATCCTCGATGAAGAAGGTCCCCGTAGCTCAGTGGATAGAGCACCGGTCTCCGGAACCGGGCGCGCAGGTTCGATTCCTGTCGGGGACACCATCGGATCGATCACTCTTGAGCATCTTCTCATCAGCAGACCTGTACAGTTGCTAGCAAGAAGCAGTTGCTGTGCAGGTCTTTTTTTCTGGAGAATTTCATCGGTGCGATAGCGCCAGCGCTGGCCTGCTCCTTAAAGGAGGAAACAGCGCCGCCAGCTTGCCTCTGGTAGAGCGCAAAAACCCCCTCACCGTTCTCTGCTAACGGTGAGGGGGTTGACCTAAGCACTGACCGTCGCTCCGCGATTGCTCGCGCACTCGCTCAGTCTTGCGGAACTCCGTGAGCCAGCCTTCCACTTCAGGTTCAGGCGGCCTTCACACGGATCTTCTTCGGCTTGCTGGCCTCACCGAAGGGAACGTTCACGGTCAGCACGCCGTTCTCATACTTGGCTTCAATCTTCCCGCTATCAATGTCCTTCGGGAAGGTAATCGTACGGGCAAAGCTACCGCTGCGGATCTCACGCACATGCCACTGACCACGCTGCTCCTCCACTTCCTCGCGCGGTACCTCTGCCTTGAGCGTCAGCGTGTTCCCCGTGACGTTCACCTCCAGTTGCTCCGGCTTCACGCCCGGGATCTGCGCCTGAACCTGATAGCCGTGCTCGTTCTCACGGACATTGATGGGAATAGCCATCGAGGCATTATCCCAACGCCAGATAGGCGCCACAAAGCTCTCTTCAAAGAGCCGATTGATGGCATCCCGCAGGCTGATTACCTCGCGGAAAGGATCGTAGCGGATGATGTCGACCATAGCCGCTCACCTCCTCTCACACGCTTGCCAAGGCTCGTCTTCCCTGCCTGTATGCACTCGCTCGGGTACTAGAGCCTCCGCCGCCATTCATGACCAGTCCTGTCGTTGCGCTTGTTCGCTGCACTGCGATCGCCCTCTCACGAGGCGATCGCTCTGGCCCGTCACCTCTTCAGTTGACAGGCTTCTGCTCAGATCCTCTTCTTGGGGCTTCCACCTGACAAAAACAATGAGATGATTTAATTTATTCCCGTAGATGGTGCTACTCCCAGCGGAAGGCCCTGATGGCTACCACCAGGATCAATAGCATCCAGATCAGCAGTGTCAGGAGGGCTGCGCCAGGGAAAGGAGCCCCGGCAGACAAAGCAGCTTGCAAGGACTGAGTGAAGGCGGCTGCTGGTAGATACTGGGCCAGGATCGCTAGAGGCGCTGGGAGATGATCAAGGGGCAAAATACCGCCGCCAATGAGCAGGAAGAGCAGATAGAGACCATTGGCTACGGCTAGCGTAGTTTCGGCGCGCAAGCTACCGGCCATTGCCAGCCCCAAGGCGGCAAAGGTAATGGTTCCCAGGGCCAGTACGAGGATGGCCAGCGCGGGTGAGCCGGTGGGGTGCCAGCCATAGAAGAGGAAGGCGATACCCCCCAATAAGATCACCTGTACCACCTCTAGAAGCAGCACAGCCACGATCTTGGCCATAATCAGGCCGCTGCGAGGAAGAGGAGTAGCTCCTAGACGCTTGAGCACGCCATAGTACCGTTCATAGGCGGTAGAGATGCCCAGGTGAACCATTCCAGAGGCCATGATGGCCAAGGCCAGAATTCCAGGTAAGAGGAAGTTGATCACCGAACCGGAAGTGACGGGAATGATTTTGAGGGAAGCGAAAAAGATCAAGAGAATCACAGGTAAGATGAGCGTGACGAGAATGTTTTCGCCGCGGCGCGAGGTCAGCAGGAGTTCGGCCTTAATCTGGGCCCCAACTTGCTGGAGAAAAGGGGCTGCCTGCGATGACTGCGGCTGTGACTGCCCGCTTTGACTTGTATTGGCAAGGGTTGTCATAGTAGATTCACCTCTATAAGAGAGTGCTCCCACTCACTCGCGCATCTCTGCACCTGTCAGGCGCAGGAACAGATCTTCTAGCGACCCGTGACCAACACGCAATTCGGTCAGGGTAATGCCTTGATCGCGCAGCCAGGCCGTGAGATCAGCGAGCACTGCCGGCATGCTCTGCGGCTCGGCTTCGAGCAGATAGCTGCCAGGGCGCACCTCTTCGGCGCGTTGGACGGCAGGTAAGGCGGCCAGGGCACGGCAATCGAGGCCGGCAGGGGCCACAAAGCGCACAATGGTGGCATTAGCGACACCAGTCAGCCGATCAGGGGTATCGAGCGCAATGAGGCGGCCATGATCGATGATGGCCACGCGGTCAGCCAGACGCTCAGCCTCGTCCATCAGGTGAGTGGTCAGGAGGATAGTCACCCCCTGGGCCTTCAGCTCGCGAATGATCTCCCAGGTGGCTAACCGGGCCTGGGGGTCCATACCAGCAGTTGGCTCATCCAGAAAGAGAAGCTGGGGATTGCCGACGAGGGCCAGCGCGAGCGCTAGACGACGCTTCTGGCCGCCGGAAAGTCGCCGACAGCTCGTCCTGGTGCCAGGGTCGATGCCGACACGTTCCAACAGTTGATCAATCGGCTGTGGTTGCCGATAGTAGCTGGCGAAAAGCTGGAGCACCTCCCGCGGACGTAGAGCGGGATAGAGGCCATCCTGCTGAAGCATGACCCCGATAAGTGGCTTGAGCCGTGCGGCATCACGGATAGGGTCCAGTCCTAGCACGCGGACGCTGCCACTATCAGGACGGCGATAGCCCTCTAGCGTTTCAACGGTAGTGGTCTTGCCGGCTCCATTGGGACCGAGCAGGGCAAAGACTTCGCCTCGCCGGACACTGAAGCTTAGCTCGTCTACAACACGTCGCCCGTTGTAGCTTTTGCACAATCTATCTACGACGATCGCCGCTTCTGCTCTCTCAGGTGAGGCAGCAGCGCCGGCTATCTGTCCCGCCGTCTGCGCGTGAGCAGACATCATGGTTAGTCTCTCCTTGGTATGGTTGAACGGGGCTGCTACATCTCCCGTTCTTCGCTCAGGCTCGCTTGCCCGCAGGTGGTAATCAGCCCCGTTGGTAATACACTACCGCAGCCGCCGCTCTCTGACAAGGTGAGCCTGGCAAGGATCTCTCTCCCGGCTTGCAATTCTTAGAACAATGTATTACAATATGCACATCATACAATTCATACCTTTTCTGCTATACAAGAAATGAGAGGTTGGGGGAGGGTGAGAAAATGAGTGAGCGAGATGTCGCGCTGGGACGTACCTGTAACAGGCGATTAGTGGCCTGTCAGAGGCGGTGACCTGGCAGGAAGACTGCAGCAGGGCGCATACAGGGTAGGGCAGTTGCTCGCAGATAGTAGACGTCTCGTACTGCTGCTTTGCCTGTTGGTCAACGATGGCTGACGCTCCACCGCCCAGGTCCCAGGCTGAGCAGTATGGCAGGTAGAAAGAGAGGAGAAGAGATGGAGAGTCGCCTGTTGCGAGAAAAGATCTTGACACGTCTGGGCAGATTTCCCTCAAAGGTGCCTCTAGAGGCAGTCTTCGAGGAACCTATCGATGAGGGCGCGTATACGCGCACACGTGTCACTTACATGGTGGAACCGGGGGAGGTCATGCCAGCCTGGCTGCTCCGTCCACAGGGGGAGAAGCCGAAGAAGGGCTGGCCAGCGGTCCTGGCCATCCATCGCGATGGCGAGCAGTGTGAGCTAGGGAAGGCCGAGGTTGCTGGGATCAGCGGTGATCCCATGTACCATTATGGGCGAGAGATCTGCCTGCGCGGCTATGTGGTTCTGTGCCCCGATCTCCTCTGCTATGAGGAGCGACGCCCGCCGGAAGAGATCCGTCGACGGCGGAAAGCCCTGACAGGCGAGAGTTACGAGCGCTTTGAGTTCACAAAGCGTTTGCTGCAAGGCTCGTCACTTCAGGCGAAATACTTGCATGATCTCGCTTGTAGCCTGGATCTCCTGGGTTCGCTCCCCGAAGTGGATAAGCAGAATGTAGGGGTAATTGGCCATTCGCTAGGCGGACTTGAGGCCCTGTGGCTGACCTGGTACGATGCTCGGGTGATGGTCGGGGTGGCATCCTGTGGGCTGACGCTGATCAAGTCGCTGCTACGTGATGGCTTGAGCCAGCCACTGGCGAATTGCATTCCTGGTCTGCTCGATGTGGCCGATATGGATGATCTGCTTGGATCGTTGGCTCCAACCCCGTTTATGATAGTTGCCGGCGAACAGGATGCGCTGCTGCCGATTGATGGCTTCTATTTTATGGTGAACTACGCTCAGAGTCTTTATATTCAGCTAGGCGTGCCGGAGCGTTTCCGTTATCTTGTGTTCCAGGGTGGCCATGTTTTTCCAGCCGAGGCCAGGGAGGCAGCTTATTTGTTCTTGGATCGCTGGCTGAAGCCGTTGCCTCCTGGTGGGCTGCTTCCTTAGTCGCTTGCTCACAGTTTCGAGAGATCTCATGGCTTCGCAGGACGGTGCAGTGTTTAACGCAGACGCTGGATCTGGATGAGGTAGAGAATGACAAGGAGCAGGGGCAGCACCGCTAAGCAGAGAAAGCCTATGAAGATCCAGCCGTTGAGACCGCTGATGGCTCCCTGGATGAACATCCAGGAGAGGTAAGCTAGCAGGGCACTAAGACAGAGCTTTAGCCCTGCCAGGAGTAGGCGCCCGAGCTGATAGCGCTGCTCGGCCCGCTGGGCAGCGGTCATGAAAGGATGGTAGAGGGCATACAGCCAACGGCTGAGTAGGCTGAGCAGACCGTAGAGGGTAAGGGCCAGCAGGAAGAAGAGAGCCAGTATCCATTTGCTGCCGGTAAGGTCGGGATGAATTGAGCCGCTGAGGCTGTAATGAATTGGAATGGTGCCGGGAAGGAAGAAGAGACCCCAGCCACTGAGCATGGCCAGCAATAGGAGTAAGAAACGGGTCAGCAGTTCGACCCGTTGTTCCAGTGTGGTCGGTGCTAATCGCAGCCCGGCTCGGCACTTACTCGATGAGCTGCTGAGCATGGCTCCAACCTCCTTCCGTGCAAGATTGCCCCAGCTCCTGCTGCGTAGACAGATTGCTCCCTTTTGTAATAGAACGAGGCAAGGGAGCTTTCTTCCAAAAACAGGCTGCTGGTCGTCTCAGCTCTCCTGCGAGAAAGGTCGCGGGCCTTCGCTCCTGCACTCGCTATAGCAGGCATGCTGCTCTGAACAAAATACTGTCCCCTGCTGCAATGGGAAGGTCGTCATGCAATCGCTTGCTTACCGGTTGTAGGCTCGGATGAGCCTACAATAGGAGGAGGATATGTGTTCATCCGCGCACTTTCTATCGCTTCTAGCCTGCTGTCCCTACGCCAGGGAGAGAGTGGCAATGGCGGCAGGAAAGCACTGCTGCGTATCGGATCAAGGTTATAGCCCTTCAGTTCATCCAGGCTGAGAGAGCCTTGGCTTTGGCAGCCTCCTTATCTACCATGACTCTGGTCGCTGATGGCCATGAGGCTCACAATGACGTCGTTGAGCAGACGGCCACGGAAGTTGTTCACAATGGTGTGGCGATGACGGCTCAGTTCTTCCATCATCTGATCGGAAAGACGAGGAATGGATTTTCTATCCTCCTGATGGGGGGCATAAACAATAAGTGCCGTGCTATCTTTCTTGAAATTTAGCACTCTCTCTAGAGCTTTCTCTCCCCAAGGGTCTTCTCCCCACCAGTGGAAGAGCCAAAGACTGGCACTTTCGGCACGCCCAAGATCATCCACAGAACTAATCAGGATCAGGCGTCTTTCGTTAAAGAGGCGACTTGTTTCCAGGGTGCTTTTGATAGTATTGCCTTTGTCTCCCAGAATGGCAATTTTTGGGCGCGCCAAACCATGCCCTAGACGATAGAGAACCTTCAAGACTCCACGCGACCATTCATAGATGCTTAATACAAAGGCAATCAGTGCGAGAATGGTCAGGATGCGCCCAATCCAGTCAATGACGGCTAACAGGATCTCCATCATGCTTACCCCTCTGCGTACTTCTTCGGGAGCAAAAATGTAACGAATAGAACAGCCGGAGCAGGATTTCTTGCTCGCAGGAAAGGGCCTGGCAGGCCAAAGACGCACTTAGGCTCTCAACGAGAGCATACCATAGGCAGAGCTTGAAAGCAATCTCGTTCCGGGTGAGCAGCAAGTGATCTCAGCCTGAGCTGCAGCTAGAGCCTGCGGCTCAGCGCAGGCGGCGCAGGAGGACTCGTACATGAGTCCCTCCGGGGAGAAGGCCCACAGGTAGAGCTTCGACCACTTCGTATTTGGCTGCCGCAGCCACGGCAGCGACGCTGGCAATAGTACAATCGGCCAGGTAGACCACGCCTGTGAAGTCGGTCCCTATAGGAGCAATCAGCAAGAGATCGGCTTGAGGTCGCGGCGGCTGACCTTCGCTGTCATAGATCTGGGGATCAAGGCGGTGCAGGGGACGAACGATGCCTTGAATGAGGCGGTAGCTATAGCTGCCAGCGCTGAGGACGACGGCGACAAGGCTGCGCTGGCGCCCTGTATAGCTGCGGTTCACAAGCTGGAGCACGTGTTGAGCTTTGCGGTTGTCAAGTGGCATGGATCGTTGAACCTCCTTTCTCCTGCTGCCGTATCTGAGCAGGCCGGGCGAACCCGGTCAGCCTGCAGGACGTTTCAATGCAAGTGTCAAAGATCCGGCCTCCAGGAGGAATCACAGAAT
>NZ_JADGHT010000083.1 GCF_019683755.1 Thermogemmatispora sp.
GCTTTTAATGTAAAAAAGTGAGCATTGTCCTATTAAATAAGTACCCTGCCGCAGCTTGGCAGGCCATTGTAACACTCAACCCAAACGATAAAAATGACGGTGGTCAGCGTTGAGCAATCAGGAAGAGGAAGACGGTGCTCCTTCTCCTCACCCTTCCTTTGTCCATCTGAAAGAATGGAGGTTGATCGAAAGATGAAGCGCGTCCTGAGTGTGGTTGTAGGGGTGGGGCTTATCCTGATGGCCCTGTTGGCCTGCGGTGAGAGCGCAGGAAGCTCCTCGTCCAACACGGGCACGGCAGTTACTCCATCCTCGACGGCTAGCAGTAAGTCGAGCGGAGCTACAGCAACAAGCGCCCCAGCTACCCAGCACTTTAAGGTCGGTCAGGCGGTCAAGGTAGGCGACACCTGGCTTGTAACAGTGTTAGGTGTCAAAACAAGCGATGGCGACGAGTTCAGTCACCCTAAAGCCGGCGATACCTATCTGCTGATCGATGTCTCGCTGAAGAACCTCAGCAGCAGTGAGCAGGAGGTCTCTTCTATGGTGAATTTCACCTTGCGAGATAGCAGCGGCCAGCAGATGGATTTCGCTATCGTCACCTCGGCCCCTAAGTCACCCGATGGCAAGGTTGAGACCGGCGAGCAGATCCGCGGTACCCTCGCCTACGAGGTGCCTCGCTCAGAACACAAGTACACCCTGGCCTTCGTGAACGACCTCCTGGATAGCGGTCAAACTATCTGGGACATCACCATCTAGCCCTCTTTCTCTCTCCTCCTTGCCAGCTTACTCACACGGAATAAGCAGGTTCAGGGAAGTAACGGACGTCCTGTAGTCTCTTCGTCCTGTCTACAGGACGTCCTTTCACTTCTCCGAGAGGAGGCCCCCGTGTGGATATGGCTGAGTCTCTCACTAGAGGATTTTCCTGCTAGTGGTCCTTCTGAATTTCCTTGTCTGGCGGTTTGCAGGATTGAATCCCAGATAGTAGACTTGCCCCTTGTCAGGCCTCTGCTCTCGTGCTACACTTGCCAAAAGATTACAACTTTTTTAGTCACCGCTCGTATCTCGCTATAGAAGGACCTTCCAATCCATTTCTATATATAGATAAAGCAGTCAAAAAGGAAACGAGCGGATAGCTGAAGATGGATTCGACACTACGCGCATCAGGAACGCTGAGCCTTGGGCCAGCAGCCCAGCCAGCGCGCCATATACGTCGCAAGCGAGGTAGCCGGCCCGAGGAAAGCCCTGAGGCTATTTCGAGCCGGGGCCAGGCCCAAAGTGGACAGGGAGTGCTAGCAGGGGGGCAACTGCTGCACGAGCAGGTACGAGGGGCAGCCGTGGAGGCGATCAGCGATACGGCGCTGGTCGAGCTAGTGCTGGCAGGCGAGCAAGAAGCCTTCAGCGTTCTCGTCGAGCGCTACAAAGATGCAGTCTACAATCTGGCCTACCGCATGTTGGGCAATGTGACCGAAGCGGAGGATGTCACGCAGGAAGCCTTCGTGCGCGCCTACATGCAGCTAGCCAGCTATAAGCCAGCTCATAAGTTCAGCACTTGGCTGCTCTCCATTGCTTCTCACCTGGCGATTGACCAGTTCAGGCGACGGCGCTTCCTGGCAAAATCACTGGAGGAAGTGCCTTTTCTTGAATGGATCATCGACCTTGGTAGCAGCCCAGAGCAGTCCGCTCTAGAGGGTGAACAGCATGATGAGATCCAGCGCTACCTGCAGCGCCTCCCCGCTAAATATCGCGCGGTGATTGTCTTACGATACTGGTACGACCTTTCTTATGAGGAGATCGCCAGCGCGCTGAAGTTGACCCCCGCCCTAGTGAAGGCGCGTCTACACCGCGCACGCGAGTTGCTCGCTCGCTATATGCAGCAGGAAGATACAAAGGAGGGTGCGGTCAATGCGTTGCCGCGACGCTAGAGCATGGTTGACTGAGGAGCATAGCGAGAGCGAGGCAGAGACAGCCCGCCAGCGCTCCGAGGCGCTCGCCCACCTGGCTCGCTGCCCTTCATGCCAGCGCTATGAGCAGCAGCAGCAACGCCTGGAACAGATGCTGCATGAGAGCTTCTCGCCCGTCTCCTGCAGCATCTCGACTGAGCAGATCATGCAGGCCATCTACCTGCGCCAACGCACAACGCGCCAGCTTGAAGAACTGCATCAACAGCAACGTACCCGCCTGGCCCGTATTCGTACCTTAAGCTCTTTATTCATGACCTTCCTATTTATCTTGACTGCTGGCATTCCTTTATTGCTATTCATGCTTTTCTTTAATCAACCAGAACTTCTGGTCAAAACTCTGATAGTACTGAGCGATACTGTTGACGTCTTTCTGGTGGTGCTCACCTATCTGCGCCTTGGCTTGAGCGTTGTCTCACAAGATAACCTGCTATTGACTGCGCTAGCCTTTCTCCTTTTGTTACTCGCTGCCATATGGCTGCGCCTCATGCGTGTACCGCAGGAGGCATAGTAAGTCGTAGTAAAGAAGGCTTGACGAAAAGGCGTAAGGCCAAACAGATGGCCCTGCCAGGCTCGCTCGGCCTGGCAGGCAGACTGGCTGACTGACGCCTAACCCGCAGCCGGTCCGACCCAGACGCCGGCTGCCCATACCGAGAGCGAGGGGATCGGGAGCCGATGCATAAACCTATGTGGAAACGACAGCCGTGGCTCTGGTTTGCGAGGGCCGGCTGTGTGGGGTTGGTGATGTGCTGTCTCTTACTGCTCTTTCCCACAGGAGCACTCTTCCCCAAGGAGGCCCTCGCTGCGCCTGCTCTGGGTCCCCAGCAAGAGTTCCCAGGAGGAGGTGATCAGTGCCTCAGACACGGGCCGTTCATCGGTGGCAATCTTGTGGTTGCTAGCAATCAAGTGCTCTGCAGCGATCTTATCTCTTTCGGCGGCACAGTGGCCATTAATGGCACGGTGAATGGTAATGTGGTGGTCTTTAACGGTAATGTGATTATCGAGGGCACAGTGAACGGGGATGTCAACCTTTACGGTGGCATGGTCACTTTGCAGAGTGGCTCTCATGTCCACGGCGATATTCATCTCTATAATGCTCGCTGGGCACGTGAGCGTAATGCCCAGCTCGATGGGGCCCTCGTCGACCGCTCTCAGCGCTTGGTCTGGCCCTTCACTAGCCCCCTGAGCTTTAGCTTCCCTTCCCTTTCCTTACTGATCTGGGTTGGGTTGGGACTGCTACTTACCTGGTTACTTCCTGAGCATTTGATGCTAGTCCGTACCACGCTGCAGACCAGCGCCGGGCGCAGTCTGCTTATCGGTTTGCTCAGCTCGATTCTCGCCCCCGCCCTGATCTTGCTGCTGAGTACTCTGATCATCACTATTCCACTCGCTATTATAGTGGCTGTAGGATTGGTTGCAGGGTGGGCATTGGGCACGGTGGCCCTCGGGCTGTTCATCGGTGAACGACTCTTACACACGTCCGCTCCCCAGCGGCACGCTCGCTTTCTCCAGGTGACCGTTGGACTGTTTATCTTGACACTGGCCAGCTCCCTCCCTATCATCGGCTGGCTGGTTAGCCTGGGAACGGGCCTGCTCGGCCTGGGCGCTGCGCTCCTGAGTCGCTTTGGCACTCGGCTCTATGGTTTGCCCAGGTATCCACTCATGCTCTAGATTGCGAGCAGCCAGCCACTTCTTTGCTTGACTTGCCTTGGCCGTTTCTTATGAGGCTGACCACTTATTTGCGCGCCTGGGAGGAAGAGGGATGTGTTGCTGAGACTAACTAACTAACTAACCATCGCCTGACTGTGCGACATCCGTTATAATAGGGGCGTATTACTGATTGGGCCCGTCGCTTGCGGGCCCCCCCTTCCTAAGTCCAGAAGAGGGGGTACGTACGGCCCCTCCTTCTTCACCCCTGCTGTTGCACAACAGTGTAGGTTTGTTACAATGTTGGAAAGATGGGACGGCACAATCGATGCGCTCGTAGGGCCTGCCCCCGCAGTTAGGTATGTAACCCATCAGAATCTTTGCAGGGACGCAAGCCTCTAGAGTGCAGGTGGCCGCCGAGGTGATTATGAGCATCGATGTTGAATTGACAGACCTTGCCTATGGAGGCGACGCCGTAGGACGTTACGAGGGACGGGTCCTTTTTGTACCCGGTGGCATTCCCGGCGAACGCGTTCGCGTGGAAATTGTCGAAGAACGCCGCGGACATGCGCGAGCGGCGCTGCTGGAAGTTTTGCGCCCAGCGCCAGAGCGGGTGGAGCCACGCTATCCTCAGCTGACCGATTGTGGCTGCCAATGGCAGCATATCGCCTATCCCGCACAGCTCACCTGGAAGGCGCATATTGTTCGCCAGTTGCTGGTACGCATCGGCAAGCAGCCCGATGCCGTGGTCCATCCAACGATCGGTATGCCCCCCGGCGTTTCGCCCTGGCACTACCGTAATATCGCTCAGTTTTCGACCGGTCCTAATTGTGAGATCGGTTTCCAGCTGACTGACAGCCATGACGTCCAGGACTTGGAGGACTGTCCGCTGCTCCATCCTGCGCTGGATATGGTCTATCAGCGCGTGCGCGCCAAGTTGCTGAAGTACTTTGGGGATGCGCTAGGCCAGATGATCCAGAAGTTCACGATTCGCGGCGCCGTCGGCACTGTCAGCCCCGCTGGCGGCACCGGCGAGACGGCCAGGGCCGTGCCTACGTTGCTGACAATTCAGGCCCGCCCCGGCTCGATCATCGAGGCGCCACAACAGCTAGCCCATGAGCTGATTACAATCGCCCCCGGCATCGTCGGGGTCATTATCGAGCGCGTTGGCGGACGCTTCGGTCGCGTGGTGGTGGGTCAGGAGTTCCTCACCGATATGGTCCTCGGTAAGCGCTTCCGCGTCTCCGCCGATTCGTTCTTCCAGGTGAATATTACTCAGGCTGCAACTTTGATCGAGCGCACTCTCGCAATGCTGGAGCCGCGACGCAGTGATGTGGTGCTGGATGGCTATAGCGGCGTGGGCCTCTTCTCGGCTTTCCTGGCTAACCATGCCGCTCGCGTCATCGCCATCGAGTCGCAACCCAGCGCCGTGACCGATGCACGTGCTAATGCCTTGCTCAATAACCAGAGTAATATCACAACGATAGAGGGCACGCTGGAACGCTTGCTTGGACAGCTCCACTATCGGCGCGAGCGTATCGATCTGGCCGTGATCGACCCACCACGCGCCGGCTGCCATCCAAAGGCACTTCAGGGCCTGCTAGCTCTGGCTCCGCGGGCAATCTGTTATGTGTCGTGCGATCCCAGTACGCTGGCGCGCGATATCGCAACGCTCTGCGCCGGCGATCGCTATCGCTTGATCGCCGCTCAACCAATTGATATGTTCCCCCAAACTTACCATATCGAGTGCGTCGCCCTACTTGTCCGCGGGAACATGCGCTGAGCTTGAGCTGCCCGTTTGGAAAGGGCACTCTTTTCTAAGCATCTGACTCTTTTTTGTCGTTCTCTGTTCTTGTATAACAAGAGCGCTGAACCGGTCAGCCAGCACCCTTCCTTTCCCGGGGAAGAGCTGCTATCGGTCCGGCGCTCACTTGCTTTCTTGCCTTGATCAAGCGGGAGGCCAGCCGCTCCCCTCTCAACGATCGGCACAACCATCCTCGGTCATGCCAGGCGCGCTTAAGGCCGCCTGCTCAGATAGACCTGGATTTCGCCACCCTGGCTGATCACTGTACCAGGTGGGGGATTCTGACGTACGACCAGTCCAGGGGGCAGGTCGGGATAAGAGGCATCTTCACCCACAGCCACAACGCGCAGGCCGAATTCACTCGCCCGCTCGACCGCCGACCAATAGTCTAAGCGCTGCAGGTTGGGCGTGCCATAATTGAGCCATTTCCCTTCTAGAGTGGCCAGGACCGTTGCAAACCAGGTCTGCAGTTCCTTTTTGCTGGCATTCTCTTTGGAAATAGCATCTACCCGATCCTTGTAGCCTTTAATCGAGTAAATCTTATCCTGAATCAGGAAAGGATGATCCACAGTAGCCAGAACAATGTCGGCACTGGAACCAGGGGTCTCGATGTAGACGTTGCCGATATCAAGCAGCCGTTCAATGACACTGGAGACCGTTACCTTGACATCCCGAATGTTCTTGTACTCGGTCTCGACCCGCGCCTCATAGAGGAAAATCAGACGGCGCTGGATGTCAATGATGCGGCGGTTCGTTAAAATGTAGACATCGTCGACATAGTTGATGTAAATCAGGCCCATGATGAGCAGGAGCACTACTTCAATCAAGGCAACCAGGTACCAGGTGGCGGGGAGAAGCTGCGAGATCCGTATTGCCAGCAGAGGCATCCCAACAAAGAAGAAAAGGGGCAGGGCCAGATTGCGATAGAGGACATAGCGCGAGCGCTGGATGTACTCAACGGTGAATTCTCCCGAGGAATACTGCACGTCGCAGGGAATGCGGAGAGGACCGCCAAAGGTACGTCGGGGACCACGCACGCGGTCGGGATGGCGCAGTGGATAGCGTTCATCGGCATCCTGGAGCTTGGGGATCTCTTTGCCTTTGGCAAGCTGCTCCAAGACACGGGTCAGATCTTGATCGCGGGGAGCAAGCGGCTTCTCTTCAGGCTGCTTATTAGCTTTCACCTCAGCGGTTAGCCCCTCAATGGCATCCTTGACTCTACGCGGGGCTGGCACGTCTTTCATGATGAAATCGCCGCCGGTGAGATAGAGATGCACATTGCCATAGGAGAGCAAGAGGCTGACCAGGCTATCTTGATCGATGCCAACCTGGTTGACCTTATTGATCTCGATCTGCTGGCGCACCGGCTGGAGAACGCCCCGCGAGCTGATGATCCGCTTATTGGTAATGATGTAGGTCTCTAACCACCAGGCAAGGAAGTCTTTCCAGAGAAACCAGCCAAAGGCAGCCAGGGCTAACAGCGTGATAATCACCTCTAGGGCAAGCCACAGCCCCCCCAAAGCCGGCTGACGGGTGCTGGCCCAGATCACCAGTAATAAAGCCAGGACCAGCCCGATAGTGGGCATGGCTGGCCGCAGTAGAAAGATTTTGTGCTTGCGAACCACAAGCCGGACAACCTCATCCGGTTGCTGGCCAGGGAAGTGCCAGCGCTTGTCACGTCCCCATCGGAATTGACGAATGTTCCAGCGTGCTCGCCCTGAGCGCCAAGGATCATCTTTTTCCTGCTCCTCGGCAGCAATGGTTTTGGCGTCTTTCTTGCTCATCGCTCACTCACCTCGGCTGCGCACCAGACGACTAGCCAGGCCCCTCAATGGGTTGTCTTCACCTGGCTTCGCTCAGCCATCTCCACCTCTCTTCTCACTTACTTACTCAGTTACGACCCCCTTCTCGTCATGACACCTTCTGCTACTTCTTCTTTCCTGCACTGGCCGAGACCAGCCGGATGACAACCACGATGGCGACGATAATAAAGAGTCCGAGCGCGTAGTAACCCAGATGGTACTGATCCAGGAGAATGAAGCCCTGACCTAGCATCACGGTCTGGGTCTGAGGAAAGACAAGAGTGGTGAGATAGAAGACTGCCACGCAGCCGGTGATGAAGGCCGGGCCAAGGCCCAGAACGCGATCCTGCGGTGCACTCGGCTTGGGGAAGAGGCGATTGCCCAGGAGATAGCCGGCTGCAATAATGCCTGCTAAGCAGAGGATCGTGACAATCGTCACCGCCCGCGATGAGGGGCTGATGCTGGGCTGATCAACAAAGAGCTGCGTCAGAAACTCTGTCAGCCCTCGCCCCACATTCAAGATGAGAAAGAGCACCGCTCCCAGCACAAAGGGCAGTAGGAACAGCTCACGGCGCCATCCTCGACGGTAGCCAAGCCACATAAAGACCGGCACCAGCAGGATGAATAAGGCTGTCTGAAGAGTGAGATGCCATTCCATTGTTTACTTACCCTTCTCCCTCTAATGGCATCAGCCGTAGCCTGATTGCTAGCAGCACTGCAGTCCCCCTGAGCACTGTCAGTCCAGGGCGCTGACCTTACAGCGCTATACAAGCCTCTTTTAATCCCGCTCTAGCATCTATCATACCACATGTCAGCTATGAAATATAGCACTGGACAGGCGAAAACTCGCGGGTTTTTCGGCTCTCGATAGGGAAGTTCTGGCACCCATTCGCAATTTTCTCTCAGATGTGCTATACTATAAGAAAATGTGAGTTTGAGAGGGGCCACGCTCAGGCCAAGCAGGCCGGACGATCGCTCCATCTCCACCATTTCGCTCCCATCCGACGCAGCTAGCAGCGATCAAGAGCTGGCAGTGATCTTTCTTTTTGTTTGAGGATTCTTGCATGATGGAAGAAGTAGGCAATGTGAAAACTGTCGATATCGTTGAGCAAATGACGGTCGCCTATCTGAACTACTCCATGAGCGTCATCGTCAGCCGCGCGCTGCCGGATGTGCGCGATGGCCTCAAGCCGGTGCATCGCCGTATTCTTTACGCTATGGAGCAGATGGGTCTACAAGCCAATAAACCCTTTCGGAAATGCGCCGGCACCGTCGGCGAGGTGCTCAAGCTTTACCACCCGCATGGCGACGTTGCCGTCTACGATACACTGGTGCGCATGGCTCAGCCCTGGTCGATGCGCTATCCACTGATTCTCGGGCAGGGCAATTTCGGTTCTCAGGATGATGATCCACCGGCGGCCATGCGCTATACCGAGGCTAAGATGGCCCCCATTGCCGATGAGATGCTGCGCGATATCGACAAAGACACCGTCGATTTCGTGCCCAACTACGATAACCAGACGAAGGAGCCGACCGTCCTGCCGGCGCGTCTGCCCAACCTGCTCGTCAATGGTTCGGCAGGCATTGCTGTCGGTATGGCGACCAACATTCCCCCCCACAATCTCGTTGAGGTCTGTAACGGCATTATCTACCTGATCGATCATCCCGACGCCACTACGGAAGACCTTTCGCGCATCATTCTCGGTCCTGATTTTCCCACTGGCGGTATCATCCAGGGCCGCGAGGGCATTCGCAACATGTATGCTAACGGGCGGGGGCGCATTATCGTGCGCGCTCGCACCCACATTGAGGAAAATGAGCGCGGGCGCGCCAGCATTGTGGTGACCGAGCTTCCCTATCAGGTGAACAAAGCTGAGCTTGTCAAGAAGATCGCCGAGCTGGCACGCGACAAGAAAATCGACGGCATCGCCGAGGTGCGCGACGAATCCGACCGCCGCGGTATGCGCATGGTCATTGAGCTGAAGCGCGACGCCAACCCGACTAGCGTTCTCAACTCTCTTTATAAGTATACTGCGATGCAAAGCGCTTTCAACGCCAATATGCTGGCACTGGTCGATCGTCAGCCGCGTATTCTGACGCTGAAAGGGTTCTTGCAGCACTATATCAGTCACCGTGAGCAGGTGATTACGCGGCGCACTCGCTACGAGCTGGCGCGCGCTGAGGCTCGCAAACATATTCTCGAAGGCTTCCGTAAGGCCTTTGAGCATCTCGATGCCATTCTGCAGACCATTCGCCAGTCGCAGGGAACGGAGGCTGAGCTTAATCGCACGCTCCAAGAACGGTTTGGCTTCTCGGAGGCTCAGGCCAGCGCTATCCTCGATATGCGCCTGGCCCGTCTGGCGGCCCTCGAACGCCAGCAAGTCGAAGAAGAGCTACGCACCGTCCAGCAGCATATCGATTATTATAATCTGGTGCTGAGCGATATTAATGAGGTACGTAAGCTGATTAAAGCCGATCTGGAGGAATTGAAGGAGAAGTATGGCGATCCGCGCCGCACTGATATTCGCGAGGGAGAAGCCGGCGATTTCACGGAAGAGGACCTTATCCCGAATGAAGAAGTGGTAGTAACGCTGACGGAGAAGGGCTATATTAAGCGCCTTCCTTCCAGTACCTATCGCGCTCAGCGTCGCGGAGGCAAAGGGGTCACCGGCATGGTCACGCGCGAGGACGATGCCGTTCGCCACTTGCTGGTGGCTCACGCTCACGACAGCTTGCTCTTCTTTACAGATCGGGGCCGCGTCTATCAGCTCCGCGTTTATGAGCTGCCCGATGTCAGTCGGACGGCCCGCGGCGAGCACCTGATTAATCTGATCGCCCTTGATCAGCAGGAGCGCGTGACAGCGATTGTGGCTGTTCCCAAAGGGGTCAGCCGCGATTATATGATTGTGGCCACGCGTAAGGGTGAGGTGAAGAAGACAGCGATGAGCGAGTTTGAGAGTGTGCGTCGCCAGGGCCTGATCGCCATGAATCTGGAGGAGGATGATCGCCTGATTGGAGCTAAGCTCGCGCGCTCCGACGATCATGTTCTGTTAATTACTGCTCACGGAAAGGCGATCCGCTTTACGGTGGAGGAGTTGCGCGCCGCCTCACGCATGAGTGGCGGTGTGCGCGGTATCCGGCTCGAAGAGGGCGATAGCGTGGTCTCGCTCAATCTAACTCCTCGTAATAGCGAGCTGTTGGTGGTCACGGAGCGTGGCTATGGTAAGCGTACCCCCATCGAGGAGTATCCGGTACAGAGCCGCGGTGGTAGCGGCGTGATCACGGCCAAAGTGACGGAAAAGACCGGCCCCGTGGCAACTGCCCGTATCATTACGGATCTCGATAATGACTTGATGATCATTACCGCTGGCGGCGTGGTGATTCGTACCGAGATCAGCAACGTTTCGCGCCTGGGCCGTGCAACCCAGGGTACTCGCCTGATGACTATTGCTGAGGGTGACAGTGTTGTAGCAGTGGCAACGACGAATGGGAAACGCCAGGGTGAACGCGAGGAGAACCCCCTCAGCAAAGAGGATCTGCAGACATCGACGGCGGAGGAGGAATTGCCAGCCATTGATGATGAGGGAGAGTCCTCCCTTTCCAAGGGCTTTGCTCCCGAGCAGGAGTAGCTAGTCGGCTTGAGCAGTGCTGAAGGACGTGACCTGGGGTGGGCCTGGCCTGGCTCAGGTTGGCCTGCAGGCCAGCCTGCTGCCAGAGCTGGCCCACCCACTTTTTTGCTGTTGTGGCTAGTGTGTGTGGCTGGCCCTCTGTTGCACTATGCACCGTCTTAGTGGACTGACTCTTGTCTCTTTTCTAGCACCTCTTTACTCCTATGGAGTTTTTCTCTCCTTTTACAGCTCAGCCTGCTCATTGAAGAGTCGCGCCAGTTCGTGAGGCGATGGCAGCGGTTGACCAGCACGGATGCGCTGAGCTGCGAGTCGATCTTGATGAGCACTCTGGCGTACCAATGGGAAAGAGCGGCGGAATTGGCGCGCAAAGCTGGCAGCCTTCTGCTCAGAAAGAGAGGCTCGCCGCTCATAGGCATAGGCTAGCAGCTCTCGCTTGAGATCATCCTCAGCTTCCACAAGCAGTAAGAAGGCAAGGACAAAGTCCGGCTTGCCTCGTTCAGCATAGGAACGCGCATATTCCAGGCCATCCGCTCCTTCTGCTAAGCGCTGCCGGGCCTGAGCAGTAAAGACCTCCTTCAGTGCAGGTGCATACAGCTCGGCAAAGGTCGCACTCATTATGTTCTCCCTCACTCGTGCAGAGCAGCTCGATAGGCCTGCCTCTGACGACGCTCCTCCTGTCGCCACTTCCAGGCGTAATAGATAAGCTCGCGAAAGGCTCGTGCAATGACGTCCGGTCTGGCACCTGTCGCTCGCCCCCCTTTGCGAGGGAGATGACGCACACCCACCTCGGTATAGGTATAGCCCGCGCGCGTGAACTTATAGAGAATCTCCGTGTTGATCATTGCCCCCCGCGTCTCCAGTTTGTGCTCGCGAAAGAACTGGGACCGGTAGAGCTTGAAGGCGCAGTCAATGTCACGCACACGCAAGCCAAAGACCAGACGCACGAGCCATTTCCAGCCCCAAGCATTGAGCTTGCGCATCCAGGTGTCCCGGCGCTTGATCCGGTAGCCGAGGACTGCGTCGAAGCGCTCGATAAGAGGGAAAAATCGCTCGATATCGCGGATGTCGAACTGGCCGTCTGAGTCCATGAAAAAGGCCAGATCTTTACTTGCTGCCTCAAAACCACTAACCAGGGCCGCCCCGTAGCCGCGATTGACCGGATGGTTGATGAGTCGAATGCGTGGATCGCTGGCAGCCAGCGCCTCCACAATGGCCCTGGTGTTGTCTTTGCTGCCGTCGTTGACTACCACGACCTCAAAGTCCTGCACCCAGGGGGTCAGAGTTTCGAGTACATTCTGCAGTGTACCGGCAATGGCTGCCTCTTCATTATGGGCAGGCAGAATGACCGAAAGGCTGTACTTTGTCTTTACTCCTGTCTCAATGGTTTTTGACTGCAATTCGCTCATAGCTCCCTGTTACTTGCCGTACGGCGGTTGAGATGAAGAAGAACCGGGCATTTCTTCTGGCTCGCACGGCCCAACGGAGATGTCAGTAGCATCCTTGCTCACGTGCAGACCTTGACCATTCTGGCCCATGCATAGCCGGATGCCTGATGCCGACTGCCGGCGGAGACGTGTGCAGGACCTACCATCCTGTTGCCTATGGGGAGGCCCTTTGGCATTCCAGCAAGCCTGATGGCAGCTATAGAACGAGCCAGTTTCTCAGTTGTGTAATACCATTTCCCCGCCAGAATGTCTAGTGGCCGGAGCGATCAGGTCCTCAGAAGAGAGGCCGCCCTGCTACTGTGGCGCTTGGTCCTCATTCGCTATCCGCTTCATGCAAGCTCACACCTGCTAGAGATGGGTCTTTCCTCAGCTGGCCATGTGTGTAACGTCTGCTTTAGCTCAAGAGTAACAGTCTCACAGGTTAGGAACAGATTGGTGAGCCACTCTTCCCGGTCCCTTTGGCCTGCTTCCTTCTCCACGGCAGTTCCTGGCTTCCTGGCTCCCTGGCTTCCTGGCTTCCTGGCTCCGGCCTCTGGACATCATCTGCTATAATAGGCTGTGCATTTCCGATCTGGAGGCGCGAGAGAACCACCCTATGTCAGCACAGCAGTACCGAGCCTTGCAGGGCTTCCGCGATATTTTGCCCGATGAGCAGCCTTACTGGCGCTTCGTCGAGCAAACCGCTGCAGCCGTGGCCGAGTTGTACGGCTATCGCCGTATCGAAACACCGATTCTCGAGGAAACTGGGGTTTTTCTGAAGACTTCTGGCGAAACTTCGGATGTGGTTGAGCACCAGATGTACACATTCGAGGATCGTCCCGGGAAAGAGGGCCGGGGCCAGAGCCTGACGCTGCGTCCTGAAGGAACAGCCGGTGTGGTGCGGGCCTATTTGGAACATGGGATGTTCAAGCTTCCTCAGCCTGTGAAGCTCTACTACCTCAGCGAGCCAATGTTTCGCCATGAGCGGCCTCAGGCTGGCCGTTATCGCCAGCACCATCAGTTTGGCTGCGAGGCTCTTGGTGAGAGTGACCCCGCTATCGACGCTGAGCTGATCGCTTTGCTCTACCAGGTCTATAGGCAGCTCGGTCTGCAAGGCATCCGCGTTCAGCTCAATAGTATTGGTGACTCGGTCTGCCGTCCGCGTTATGTGGAGGCCCTGCGCGCTTACTATCGCCCTTTACTTGACCAGTGCTGCCATAACTGTCAGTCTCGTTTCCACAAGAACCCCCTGCGACTGCTGGATTGCAAGGAGCCTCAAGATCAGGCCAAGATCGCTTCTGCTCCTCACAGCGTTGATTACCTCTGCGAGGCCTGCCACGAGCATTTCGAGCGCGTGCAGCGCTTCTTACACCTTTACGAGGTGCCTTTCGAGCTGAACCCGTTGCTTGTACGTGGCCTAGATTATTATACGCGCACGGTCTTCGAATTCAGTTCTGAAATGGACAAGACAGCCCTCAATGGAGGCGGACGCTACGACGGATTGGCGGAGCTTTTGGGTGGCCCTCCCACACCTGGCATTGGCTTCGGTATGGGCATCGAGCGCGTGATTCTTGAGTTGAAGCGTCAGGGGATTGTCCCTCCTCCCCCTGAGAGGCCGCGGGTTTTTGTTGTCTATATGGGCAAGGAGCTGGCGCTAAAAGAGGCAGCGGTACGTCTCCTGGCTGAGTTGCGGCACGCTGGTATTAAGGCGGAAATGAGCTATGGCGACCGCAGCCCCAGGGCACAGATGAAGCAGGCCAATGCTTCGGGTGCTGGCTACGCCTTGATTATGGGAGAGGAAGAGCTGGCCAGGGAGAGTGTGACCGTGCGCGCCCTGCGCGCCGAAGACGCCGAGGGAGAAGCACGCCAGGTCAGCATTCCTCGCGCCGAGGTCCTGCGCTATCTCGAGCATCTTCAGGGTTGAAGCAGGCAAGGAGCAGGGCGATAAGAGCGCGCCGCGCCTCGTCGTCAGATCACTATCCCGCTTCATGATCCTCTCTCCTTAGTAGGAGAGAGGAGGTCTGCTTTTTGCTCCTTGCCTGATTGTCAACTAGCTTCCTTTGTAGTGGCAGCGAAGAGCTTCCAGGCGTGAGCCATTCTTTAGCAGTTGTTCACAAGCCTTGCGCTTAACTGGCTAGAATGCTGCGATAGTTGGCTGGAAGCTGGCAGCCGCGGTAGAGAGCCCCGAGCAGGGCTGGCTGCGTCTCAACCTCGACAGCTCCCCGTGGGCAACTGAGTGTCAGAGTGCGTGCACCCATGCCCAGATCCTGCCTCAAAGGTTTGGGGTGTCCGCTGACATCTACTACGCCAATTGGCCATAGCTGGCCATCGATGACAAAGTCCTGCCCGCTGAAGTAAAAGAAAGGCACGCGGTAGCTCATGGCAGTGCGTACATCGGTAATCAATGACAGAATATGAGCGATGGCGATTTCGGTCGGGTTGTAGACATTGAGGCCGCAGCCCTGGAAACAACCAGTACCCTCGACCACCCAGATGTGTTCTCCCAGTTTGCCACTGTTGAGATCAAGGCCGAACTGCTGCGCCCAGAAGGCCAATAGCCCATACAGGTTGTTCACGTAATCGCCTGGGTAGCCATTATGCCAGCTATCGATGAGGCCCAGGGTCTGCGTGCGCCAGTTCCAGTGACCGCCTGGATGGACCAGGGTATTCATGGCGGTCTGCATCTCATTGAGATAGGCAACTCGCACCATGAGTTTGCTGTAGTCATCAGGCACCACAAGAGGATCTATCGATCCAAGAATGACCTTGGCGCCAGGATCATAGGTATGCACCGCCTGTGCACAGAGATCGTAGAAGCGCGCAAAGCGCTCGGGAGTCACATAGGTCGTCCAAGCGTCCAGCTTCATCTGCTCATTACCGCATTGCACCGCATCGGCGCCGGCAGAAGCAGCATCCTGGATAATGTTGGGGTCATAGAGGCGTGGTGGTCCTGCGCTTGGCTGACAGAGCGTCAGTAAGACATGAAAGCCTGCAGCATGCATGCTGGCAATGGCCTGCCTTAGAGCACTGCCCTGCAGGCCAGCAGCGCCACAGCTATGGGCCCCGAGACGAACCCAGCTAATGCCACCTGCTGCTGCCGCGGTGCGGCCCTCAACGCCAAGAATGGTGGCAGGATCACGGGTCGGCAAAGGGGTTGGAGTCGGCGTCGGTGTCGGCGTAAAGGTGGGAGTCGGCGAGGGGCTTGGGGTCGGCGTCGGCTGTTGAGCAACCGGCACCGGGGTCGGTGTGGCATCCTGGCCCTCTATCCCCGCCAACGCTACTCGATAGGCCAGAGCCGTCAGGGCTACGCTGCTCAGTATGATCGCTACGATAA
>NZ_JADGHT010000508.1 GCF_019683755.1 Thermogemmatispora sp.
CCATGCGCACATAGCTCGGCTCACTCTTATGCTTGCCGACCTGAATCTCTTGAATCAGGAAATCGCCGCCGCGATCCATAATAATGTCCCAGGCGCGCGGCAACGTCCAGGAGTCAATGATATGTCCACTGAGTTCAATGATTTCGCTTGCCATGAGAAAGACGCTTCCCTCAAACCAAACAAAATGGAATACACTCGACCACTGCTGCTGCTTCTGCAGTGAGTCAAGAACAGGGCAAGGACGGAACAGAGAGGAAAAGAGGCGACTCCGTTGCCCACCTGTAGCCCCGCGCGCTGTGCTTGCGACCAGTTTAGTGCTCCCGCGCGTGCCTGTCAACTCCTGACCCTGCTGGCTGAGGCCAGTACGCTTGTTACCAGTGGCGCCCGATAGGACAAATGGTTTGAAAGGGACAAGCACGGCATTTGGCTGCTTTCTGACGAGCAAGTGCCGGCGGCTGGTCGGCGCTGCAGCGCTGCATCTCTTCTAGGAGGCGGATCACTTTGCGTCGCAGGGCTGGGGTATATTCGATCGTGAATTCGGTGTCAGCGTAACGCAGGATACCATGCGTTGGGGGCACGGCAAAGTAGTCCTCTAGAATCAAGCAGTAGGCGCCGATCTGTACCACATGATTGCTATAGGGAGCAGTGGCATTATACACCTGTGGCTTGATCTCGATAGGGACAGGCCGCCCATCCGGCAGCTCAACTACGTAGTCCGGTTTGCCGACCAGCGGGTAGCTGCTCGAGACCAGTGGCTCACCTTGGCCATCGGCATCCTCATAGACAAGCGTCCCCTCGGGCAAACCCAGGGCCCGCTGACGCTCTGCGAGTAAGCGGGCCCGCTGGGCTGCTCGCTCGTTTCGCAGCAGTAGCAGGAGCGCGATGGCGCTGAGCAGGGCAGCAAGGCCAAGCGATAGCAAAATGCTGTTGAGCATGATTCGTTTCCCCGCTCTCTCTTGCTCAGAGTAAGCGCTGCCACTCACTCACTCTCGCCCAGGAGTGGATTGGGGAGGTGCGAGCGCATGCCCTCCGCCACCCTGACTGACCAGTCAGCGTAGCAAGATAGCGGCGGCAATGAGGACAATGGCACTGATCAGAAGCGCAATGGCAACTAGCATAAGCCGGCGGCTGCAACCGGCGAAAGGCAGTGCGCGCGCTTCTTCGTAGGCTTCTTCTAGCGCCTCTGCGTGCTCCCGATGCTGCTCTTGCCCAGTGTCAAAGGCACCTCGCCGCAACAGGAGCCGTTCGTGAAGCTGATACTCCGGGAGAGCTGTGGCCTGGGGACCATGCTCGTGCTCTAGCTCGACCATGCGCGCGAATAGCTCTTCAGTATCTGCCTGGGCGGCTGGCTCGTATTGCTCGTGCCACCAGGCAAGCGGGCAATACTCGAAAGCGGCCACCTCGCTGGCGGTAAAGTAGCGTTTGGATGGCCGCTTGCCTCGCGGCTGGCGTTGCTCAGACTGCATAGAAATTCCTCCGCCACGGCGGGCCGAGGCCCCTTTCCGCTTTGGCTGGCGCTGACCTTGTTCGTGTGCTTCCTGCCTTCCCTCCTACTCTGGGCGGACGGATGGACTGGCCTGACAGGCTTAAGCATTGGCTGCGGCTCCATTGCTGGAACCCGTACCAGCTAGCCCTAGCTCTTCGGCTATGCTCGACATGGCTGTGATCACATTGGCAATATGCTCGTCAAGCTCAACGCCTAGCTCTGCCGCACCACGTATGATATCGTCACGATTGACCCCTGCCGCGAAGCCTTTCGTTTTCATCTTCTTTTTCACCGATGAGACCTCTAGTCCGAGGATGCTCTTGTTGGGCCGAACAAGAGCGGTGGCTGTGATAAGACCGGTGATCTCATCGCAGGCATAGAGCGCTTTGGAGAGAAGATCGGTGCGCGGATGAGTCTCAGCGTTGAGGTCATTGTGGGCCAGAATGGCATAAATAATGCGCTCATCGTAGCCAGCTTCACGCAGCCAGCCGGCCAGGACACGCGTGTGTTGCTGGAGGTCAGGATATTCCTCATAGTCGCAGTCGTGCAGCAGACCGGTGATCCCCCATAGCTCTTCATCTTGGCCGTATTTGCGCGCATAGAAGCGCATGGCTGCCTCAACGGCCAACATATGACGCTGTAGATTGAGGTTTTTCACGTGCTCGGTCATCAGACGATAGGCATCATCACGAGTTGGCATATAGAGATCTTCTCCAATGGGTCCGTGTTTCTCGCCAGTAAGTGTCTTGGGAGTTTCCATTATAGCACAGGTCTCCTGTCGCGGCCTATGGCTGGCCCGCGCTTCAGCCTCTGAGAAAAGCAGAGAAAAGATAGCGCCCCGCCTATCAAGTATGCTATACTGGGAGCAATCATGAAGGGCACGCTGCTCTTAGCTCTGTCCCTCTGCAGCGCTGACCTCGTGCTCCTCGTG
>NZ_JADGHT010000509.1 GCF_019683755.1 Thermogemmatispora sp.
GGGTTCCCCGTGCATGCACTTAATGCAAAAAGAAAAATAAATAGACTAAATAGAAGCAAATTGTGCCAGCAGCGCCACCGCGCTTGTTTCGCTGAGCGATTCATTCTAGAGCAGCCTCCTGCTTTTTGGGAAGAAGGGAAGAGCGATAGATAGGAATATATCATTATCCTTATTAAGGATAACGCTTTTTTGCGGTCGGATCGCTCGCCACCCCAAAAAGTAACAGGGAAGGCAAGGCGAGGGCAGGCGAGGGCAGCGCACGATGCGCTCCTTCCAGCTCGCCAGCTCGCCTGTTTCTCTCTGGGCCTTCTCCTCTCAGGCGCCTGTCTCTAAGTGAGAGGCTCTTTGCTGACAGGGACCGCTCAGGCCAGGGCTTGCTCCAGATCGGCGAGCAGGTCATCGCCGTCCTCGATACCGACTGAGAGGCGCAACAGCGTATCGGTAATGCCGCGGGCCTCGCGAATCTCCCGAGGGATAGAGCCGTGAGTCATGCTGGCAGGATGGCAGACGAGGGACTCGATGCCTCCCAGGCTCTCCGCCAGGGTGAAGACCTGAAAGCGACGCACCAGGCGATCGACATCTGCCAGGGTTCCCCTGAGCTGGAAAGAGACCATCCCGCCTGGCCCGTGCATCTGGCGCTGAGCCAGGGCGTAGTCTGGGTGTTCACTCAGCCCGGGGTAGTAGACACGCTCGACGCGTGGGTGATCCGCCAGAAAGCGGGCCAGGCGCTTCGCATTGGCCTGGTGTTGCTGCATGCGCACAGCCAAGGTTTTGAGTCCCCGCAGGGTCAGCCAGCAATCGAATGGCGAGGGCACCCCGCCGGCAGCATTCTGATAGAACTTGATCTGCTGATAAATCTCTTCTTGATTGGTAATGACAGCTCCGCCGATCACATCGCTGTGCCCATTGAGATACTTTGTTGTGCTATGGACCACAATATCGGCCCCCAGCTTGAGCGGCTGCTGCAAATAGGGTGTAGCGAAGGTATTGTCGACGACCAGCAGGAGGTTATGCGCATGAGCCACCTCGGCGATGGCGGCGATATCAACCAGGCGTAGTAAGGGATTAGTTGGACTCTCGAGCCAGATCAGCCGTGTCTTAGGCTTAATGTGCTGGGCGTAGGTCGCGGGATCGCTGCCCAGGGGGACATAGTCGCAGTGAATACCGTAGCGGCGTAAAATACGCTCGAAGAGGCGATAGGTCCCGCCATAGAGATCGTCGCAAGCGATCAAGTGCTCACCAGCACTGAGCAAGCTCAGCACTGCGCTCTCTGCGGCCATTCCCGAAGCAAAAGCCAAGCCATACTGACCCTCTTCCAGCGCTGCCAGGCAGGTTTCCAGTGCCTGTCGGGTCGGATTACCCGTACGGGAATATTCAAAGCCCTTGTGTCCTCCGAGGCCTTGCTGAGCGTAAGTAGAGGTTTGAAAAATTGGCGGCATAATAGCGCCCGTGGAGGGATCAGGCTCCTGGCCAGCGTGAATAGCTCGCGTAGCAAATTTCATGATTGCACTCCTTATGCTTGTCGTCTTTCGTTTCCCCCCAGCATAGTGAGGATTGTTCATCATGGTACCTTCTCCCCCGGTGGCTTGACCAGCCCCCTTCGACAGCACCTGTCAAAGGGTGAACCGCTGCAGTTGCATGAGGCCGGTAGGGAGATGCACCAACAGACTGAGCCTTCTCTGTTCTGTGGCGAGAGCGGGCAGGATGGCGGCCTGCAAGAGAGGAGGCGCTTGGTTGACCTCTTTGGCCTTGTCGCGGTACCATACAACAGGGAGTAGAGAAGGAGGGAAAGAGGCTCAGCTCGGCTTTTATGCCTGCTGCCTCATTGAGCCCGGTAGTCTCTATCAAGTGGGGCTGGTCTGATACCACTCTTCAGCCGCTGAAACTACGCTCCACTCCCGTGAACGTTGCGCGACATGTTCAGGCAATAGTAAGGAGGTCTCTCTTATGGCGTCCCTGTACTCAGCCGGCTCTGGCCTGCCCGAAAGGAAGGCAACAGAGGCATCGCAGCCCAGAGAAGGGGCGGGAGTTGTGCTAGTGCATGGCTTGAACGGTAGCCGGTATGACATGCAGGAGCTAGAACTCTATCTGAGAGCGCGTGGCCTGCAGGTCGTCAATCTCCTTCTGCCCGGACACGGCGAAGATGCCACGCGACTGGTCGAGGTAGGCTGGAGAGACTGGGTGGAGGCAGTGCACTCGGCAGTGCAAACGCTCAAAGGTCGTTGCAGAGCAGTATTTCTAGTAGGCCACTCGCTGGGAGGGGCCTTGGCGCTCTACGTGAGTGCACACGAGGCTGTCGATGGCGTTGTGGCGATGTGTGCTCCTCTTCATCTCTATTCCTGGACCTTGCCCTTTATCCGACTAGCTCGTCGGCTCATGCCACGCATCCGCTGGGCCTGGGAAGATATTCGT
>NZ_JADGHT010000510.1 GCF_019683755.1 Thermogemmatispora sp.
GTTCCCCCCTCACCCGCTTTCCCTTGCTCGATCCCCTTCTCGGCTTGACATCTCGGCAATTCCTTCTCTATACTCAGTTTGTGAATACTCAAAAATAGAGTTTTCACCACTATTTCAAGTGCGCTCATAGCTAAGCTAGAGAGCAGGGAGAAGAAGGAGGCCCCATTATGCCCGCCAAGCCCACTGTTCCAGCACGGATGGCCTGTTGCTCGCCACGCCGTCAGGCTCGCTGGAAGCTCCTTTCAGGGAGCGCGATCCTCGCGCTTCTCGTGCTCCTGCTACTGGCTGCCTGCGGCAGCAGTAGCGGAAGCACCAGCGGTGCTAGCGGCACCAGCGCCCCGGCGGTTACGCTCAACGTTTTCGCCGCCGCATCCCTCAAGAATGCCTTTCAGGACATCGCTAACCAGTATCACAAGGCCCACCCTAATGTCAGCTTTAAGTTCAACTTTGCCGGTTCACAGGTCTTAGAGCAGCAGCTTGCCAACGGCGCCCCTGCAGATGTCTTTGCCTCCGCCGACCTGGATAACATGAACAAAGCCAGTCAGGCAGGCCTTGTCAACAATCCCCAGGTCTTTGCCAAGAATCGGCTGGTGATCATCGTGCCGGCCTCCAATCCCGCCGGAGTCAACGGGCTGCCAGACCTTGCCAAGAAGGGCCTGAAGTTCGATATCGCTGCCTCCACGGTGCCTGCGGGCAAATACTGCCGCCAGGCTTTCGATAAGATGGCGCAATCCTCAACCTATGGTCCTCAATTCGAAAAGGCTCTCTTGAGCAATGTCATTTCTCAGGAGGACAATGTAACGGCAGTGTTGCAGAAGGTTGAGCTAGGCGAGGCCGATGCCGGCTGCGTCTATCAGACCGACGCCGCCAGCGCTCAGGGCAAAGTCAAAGTCATTCCTATCCCTGATGAATTTAACGTCATTGCCCAATATCCGATTGCGGTTGTCAAGGCTTCGGCGCACGCCACTGAGGCTCAGGGCTTTGTTGACTATGTGCTTGGGCCGCAGGGGCAGGCGACCCTAGAGAAGTACCAGTTCATCCCGAAGAATGGTTGATGTACAACAGGCGCCGGCCCCCAGCGCCACCAGGCCGTCAGGCCGGCGCCCCTGGCTTGCACCTCTGCCGGGTCGCATCCTGATGGCGGTTCTAGTCGGGCTCCTGGCCGCCAGCTTTCTACTCTTTCTGGGCATCCCGCTGGCGGCTTTGCTCTTGCGCGAGTCACCGCAGCAGCTCTGGAGTGCTTTGACCCAACCCGACACCTTCATGGCCCTGCAGCTGAGCCTGGTAACCACCACGGCGAGCACGCTCCTCAGTGTCCTCTTTGGGCTGCCGGTCGCCTGGGTACTGGCGCGCGTGCCTCTGCCAGGACGGCGGCTACTGGAGACCCTGGTGACGATGCCGACCGTCTTGCCGCCGGTAGTGGCGGGAGTGGCGCTGCTCTTGACCTTCGGACGCTTCGGCCTCTTGGGCCGGTACCTCAGCGCCCTGGGCATCAGTCTTCCTTTTACGACAGTGGCTGTGGTCATGGCTCAGACCTTCGTCTCTGCCCCCTTCTTTGTGAACAGCGCGCGTGCAGGCCTAGAGCAGCTTGACCCTCGCTACGAGCAGGCAGCCTATACGCTGCGCGCTTCACCCTTCTATACCTTCCGCCGCGTGGTGTTACCCTTGATCCGTCCGGCCCTGCTCAGCGGCATGGGCCTGACCTGGGCGCGAGCCTTGGGCGAGTTCGGCGCGACCATCACTTTTGCAGGCAATTTTCCCGGAACTACGCAAACGATGCCGATCGCCATCTACATCGCGGCGGAAACCAACCTTGATGCGGCGGTGGCGCTCTCAGTACTGGTACTGGCGGTCTCGTTTGCGCTGCTCCTGGCCCTGCGCCTGGGACGTGAGCATTGACCAGGACCAGAGGGGCCTGATGAACAGAGCCAATTGGCTGCTGCCGATCAGGTTCCTAAGCTTTTCAAGCGCGAACACTCGCTGTCAGGCGCCGGCCCGCTAGCCTCAAGACAAGACAAGATAAGAAGGACTCGGCGCGGCAACCCCTCCGTGTTCAGCAACCAGGGTCGCCACGGGTCCCCCACGGGTTCCTACCCTAGCGTATCAACCAGGCCGAGCGCCTCGTCGGCTCTTTTTCAGCGAGACCGGCGAGAGACGCGAGAGCGAAAAGGCTTTCTAGCCGTCATCACAGCGATGACCGGCGCGTAAGCGAGCGAGAGCTGGACAAGGCAGGCTCAGAGAGGACTTGGTCAGGCAGACAAGAAGGAAGAAAGGAAAAGCTGTTCCCAGTTGCGTCAGCTGTTCCCATTTGTTACAATGTAGGTGCCACTTGCAACACGCGCGGTCATGCTGTCAGTACATCCTTTACACCCGCCCGGCGACGGATCGGTTCGATCAGAA
>NZ_JADGHT010000084.1 GCF_019683755.1 Thermogemmatispora sp.
TGCTAGAGGAGGGATGCTATGCAGTGTACTGCCTGTGGGGCAGGCAATGCTGAGGGAGTGCTGCGCTGCCAGCGCTGCGGGCAGCTCTTAGGTTCAGAGCCTGAGCTACCTTCTCCTCCCCCTGGCGAGACCACAGAGAGGGCCGAGTCTCCTGCCGCTAAGGAGACGCTAGGGCCAGATAAGGCGCTGGCTGGAGCTTCTCAGCCGCTGTCTCCTGGGCCAGTTGGCGAGCGTTCATCTGCTTCGGCAGGTGTGGGCAGTCAGAGCCACTCCTCTCAGCCCTCCCGAACATTCACTACCATAGGTGGGCAGGCAGAACAAAGGAGGCAAGGGCCTTCTTCTCTATCGCGTGAGTGGCCTCTGAGAACCATGGTCGCCAATGGAATCCTGCCCTTGCGCCGTGATCAAGCGAGCCTGGTCATGCTGCTCGGCTGTGGCATTGGCATGTTAGGCTTCTTTTTACCATGGATTCAGATGAATAATTTTTATCCTCTTTTGCCATCTCAATTCTCTATCAATGGCCCCGATTTTGGATTGGTGACCTGGCTCTTGCTGCTGTTGCTCTTGCTGCAAGCCGGCCTGGCTGGGGGAGAAGCCTGGTTTCTGAAGAATAATCCACGGCTGGTGATCTGGCTGCCGGCTTTTCCTTTGATCATTGGCTCATTCGGTCTGGCGATCGCAGTCTATACGCTCGGCATTGGCTTGCGCTTAGAGGGTTTGCTAGATCTGGTCAGGTCTCTTGCAAGGTCGATGTCAACTGAGGCGGGGCCCAATATCGGCATCGGGCTAGGCACCTACCTGACGTTGCTCGGGAGCCTGATTGTGCTGGGGAGTGGAGCCTATCGCCTGGCCCGCTTGCTGCTGCAGGCCCGTTTCCCGCAATAATGCTCCCTGACCAGGGCAGGACCAGGCTACAGAATCTGCCTGAAGTGGGCTGGGTCGCCTGGTCAGGGGGGGCTCAGGATCTGGACCTCCGCTTGCCCCATCTCTCCTTGAGAGGCTAAGAAGGTCAGTAGGCGCTCCCCTTCGGCGACGAGTTCATCGCGCTGGTCCGTCGACAGCGTGGCGAAGGGCGTGATGAGGAGCCTACTGTGCCCGTGCTGTCGCTGGATAGTCCAGGTGCCGGCAACGAAGCCGTCTACAAGAATAGTCGGCAGCACGCGCCCAGGTGGCAGCAGGACAGCTTGACGGTAACTGGCCGGTAGGATGCGCTCGCGTCTGGCATAGGCAAGGAGCAAGTTATCGAAGTCGGGGAGAAAGCGCACCGGTGCTGGCATGTCGGCCGGTGGCAAAGGTTGATCGGGGAGATCAAATAGCTCTTGACCTTGCTCATCGTGATAGAGGTGCAGCTCAGCGCGCATTGAGCGCAGAACCGGCTTCAGGTTGCCCAGGCCTGACCAGCTCTGGAGGTCTTTGAGACTGGCCGGCCCAAAGGCCGCCAGGTAGCGCCGTACTAGCCAGCGTAGGCCCTCTTCGGGCGGCCACGGCTCTCCTTCTTCACGAAGCCAGTCGAAGGCAGCAGCATAGTGTGGGTTGTTGCTAAAGCCCCAGGTACCTTGATCAGGAACCTGGACCAGAGGAAGCTGCATGCGCACGAGATAGGCGATGTGGGCCGGCTCCAGCTCAGGAAAACGCTCGGCCAGACGCTGGCGGAGGACTGCGAAGGTAGCAGGGCCTTCCTGCAACAGGCTTCGTGCCTCCTCCACGACAGCAGCCTGGATGGCAGGATCTCCTCCGCGACGAAAGAAGGACTGGAGCGAGCGAGTGAGAGCCGGCTGTAGAGCTAGACGGAAGCGCAAATAGTCGGCAGCACTCACCAGATGCAGGGTGGCACGCATCAGGGTGGCGCGGACGATCTTTCGCTGGTGGAGAAGATCCAGCAGCATGTGTCGATGAAAATGATGTAGACGTGTCCAGAGTCCTATAAAAGGCGCTGCAGGCAGTTGGGCCTGCAGGCCAATCAGGTGCTCACTGGCCTCCAACGGCGAAACCTCAACCCGCTCCAGGAGCCACTGACGAGCCAGCGTGGCGCGATTGAGCTGACGTCGATTCAGGCTAGGTGTAGTCATTGCCCGGCAAGGCTCTCCTCCCATCTGGACGTGTTTCTGATTGTATTCTCCTTCACTGGTCGCCTGATGGAAAGGGTACATCAGGGCAGAGCGGGGCGGTGTTGCCTCTGGCTCTCGCTTTGTGCTATCCTGCAAACAAGGCCTGGCGATGCGATGAGACGAGCACTTATCGCTCCTTCATCCCAGGTTTTTGAGAGAGAGGATATGCCGGAAGAGCAGAGCAAGGCCAGAGAGGGGAAACTGTGCGTCCGGGAAAAGCCCAGGTTGTTACCATTTATCTCGGCGAATCGGATCAGTGGCACGGGCAGCCGCTCTATGTTGCCATGCTGCAGTTGCTGCGCGAGGAGGGCTGTGCCGGGGCCACAGCCATGCGGGCCATAGCTGGCTATGGCGCAAGCGCGCGACTGCACGCGAGCCAGGGGCTACGCTGGTCTTCGGATGCCAGCATCGTCATTCAGGTTATCGATCAACCAGCGCGCATCGAGCGTCTGCTCCCGCGTCTGAGCGCTATGCTGCGCGGCGGCCTGATCACTCTGCACGAGACCGAGGTGGTTCATGTAACACCTCCCCTGCTCGCGGGCTTGCCGGCTCGTCGTCCGGTGCGTCAGGCGATGGTCACCGGTCTGATTACCGTCGAACCGGAAACGCCATTGGCCCAGGTGCTCGCGCTCTTATTGAGGGCGCCTTTCCGCGCTCTGCCAGTAGTCGATCGGGAGCGGCATCTCCTCGGCCTCATTACCACCGGCGACCTGATCAGGTCGGGTGCTCTGCCGCTGCGTCGCGGTTTGGTGCGCACGGCGCTCGCCCTCGACGAGGCAACTGCCCAGCAGATGCGTACCCCTTTGACGCAGGCCGAGCAGAGTGCGCGTACTGCAGCAGACGTCATGAATCGGCAGGTGCGTACGGTGCGCCCTGAGCAATCGCTGCGTGAGGCGGCTCGGCTCATGGTGGAGACAGGCTTGCGTCGCTTGCCGGTCGTGGACCGCGACCAGCATCTGGTTGGCATGCTCTCACGCACGGACTTGCTGCGCGCGCTGACCCCCAGTCCTCTAGCGAGCGAAGCCGAGGAGAGGGTGCCAGAGCCTGGAGACAGTGCAGCAATGGCAGAGGGCAAGTCGGCGGTCTCGGCGTCGATCAGGGACTATCTACGACCCGCTGTGGCCACTGTGCACGAAGATGCCTCGCTGGCGGAGGTACTTGAGGCCCTCTTGCAGTCGCCACTGAAGCGCGTAGTGGTTGTTGACGATGGGAACCACGTCCGGGGGATCATCAGCGATGTCGATCTGCTGGCGAGCTTGCAGGAGGAGCTGCGTCCCCGTCTCTTGTCCTGGCTGAGCGGACTGGCACGGGGTCGGGAGCAGCGCGTCTCCGGCGCCAGTACCTCTTTAGGCCCTCAGCTACACCGTGCCGGGCGCGCGGGGGATGTCATGAACCGCACTGTGGTAACCGTGTCTGCTACGGCCACTGTCTCGGAGGCCATTGCTTTGATGATGCGAACAGGCCGGAAGGTGCTTCCGGTTGTGGAAGACGACGGGCGCCTTGTTGGGATCGTAGGACGCACTGATCTGCTGCGTGTCCTGCTGGAAGATGGTGATGATGCTACATAACGGTTCTGGTTTGACTACATCTCATGAGAGACCCGCTTCTTGGAGAGGGAAACGGCTCCGTATCTTTGTGAGTGAGGCTGAGGCATGGCAGGGCCGGCCTCTCTATCGAGCCATCCTGGAAGCAGCCCAGCGCCACCAGATAGCCGGGGCTACGGTCTTGCGCGGGATCGAGGGCTTTGGGCCAGATCATCACCTGGCCAGTGAGCGCCTGCCTGATATTGCCGATAACCTGCCTTTGTTGATAGAACTGGTTGACAGTGAGGAGCAGATCGGGCGCTTCTTGCCCGTCTTGCAGAGCATGGTTCGTCACGGCCTGATTACTGTGACGCCGGTGACGATCGTGGCTCTGTCAACCTGGCAGGAGTGGCCACGATGACGCTGGTGGCATTCGGGCAGTTGCTGGCCACAGGGCTGGCGGGAGCTTTAGGAGCCTTGAGCCGTTATGTGCTCGGGCACTTTATTGCGGAGCGGGTGACGACGGCCTTCCCTCTGGGAACATTGGTGATCAACCTGACCGGGGCTTTCGCCATTGGGCTGGTGTTCGGACTGACGACGGAACATGTGCTTAATGCGGCGCTACAGAGTGTGCTGGCCACCGGCTTCCTGGGAGGCTACACGACCTTCAGTACGATGAGCTGGGAAGGGGTAGAGCTGCTGCGTGGTGGCAGTAGCTGGCTGGGGCTGCTCTATCTTGTCGGTAGCCTGGTTTCGGGTCTGGCGGCGGCAGCCTGCGGCCTGGCGATTGGGAGGTGGCTTTAGTGGCTCAGGTCCTTTCCGCTTCTCGACGCCTGGGGGCGGTAGCGGTTGGCGGTTTCTGCGGAACGCTGGCGCGGGCCTGGCTCAGTCCATTCCTGCAAGCCTGTTTTGGCAAGAGTTGGCCCTACGATATTTTGTTGATCAATCTCAGCGGTGCTCTTGCTCTGGCGCTGGTAACGGTCTTGGCGGAGGCCACTTTTCTGATCGGGCCAACGCGCCGCTTGCTGATCACGGTCGGCTTTTTGGGAGCCTACACGACCTTTAGCAGTTTGGCCCTGGGAGATGTTTTGTTGTTGGCCACCGGGCGCTGGCTGGCTGCTGGTCTCTACCTAGTGGTGAGCCTGGTCGGTGGGATTGGCGCAGTATTGCTCGGCCAGTGGCTAGGTGGGCGTTGCCTGGCCTTGCGTGGCTGGTGGCGGGCGCGACGGCGGCAGCGACCTCGGACGGTGCGGCCCGCGGATCGCTGGTCTAAGCCCGGCCAGAGCGCTGCTGCACGAGCCGCAACGGAGCCGGTCCCGGGGCCGTCAACTCCGCCACTGCGGACGAGCCAGGCAGAGGCCAGGCACTGGGGGGAGCCAGCAAAAGAAGAGCGCTAGCGCCTGGCGTCGGCGCTGCAATGGTCAGGTTGAAGGTGGCCTGTACCTCCTCGAAGCCGAGACGCCTGATGATGAGCGTGAGCTGCCAGTGGCCGCCCATACTGATAGCGCTGCTGACGGCGCCATAGCGACCTGGCTCGCTCGCAACCGGGGTCAGAGGGACCTCTTGAATACCCATGACCATATCTGTCATAGTACAGCGCACGAAAACGCTGTCTCCAGCCCTGAGCCTCAGCGGGTATCCCTGACTATCGCGCAGGTCGACGGCAAAGGTGTTGGCGCCTACCTGGCCGGGATTGATAACGAAGCTGTAGCTGAGGTCGCCCATGCGTCCCTGATAGAGCAAGGGGCCTTTCCCAGTTGTCAGCCCGGTAGGGGGTGGCGGACTCAGGCTTGTGAGAACGCTGACAATCAGTAGCAGCAGCAAGGCGAACACGGCTTCCCAGCGAATCGAGCGCACAAAGAGACGTTGCAGGCGTCCTGCAGTGAAGGAAGCCGCTCCGCGGTCGCGATCGGGTTGACGAGCCAGACGCCGCAGGCGCGGCCCGATGAAGAGACCATTGAGTGCTCCTAGCAGGAGGAGCAGGACGAAAGCCAGGGTCTTGCCCAGCAAGGCCCGCCCGTAGTCGCTGCTGAAGAGGGCCGCTGGCGAAGGCAGGAGCAAAAAGGCCTCCAGTCCGCCAGCCAGAGCCAGCAAGAGCACCGCGGCTAGCGCCAGCCGGGTAAAGCGACCGATCAAGCCAGCCAGCAGGCGTGTGCGGTCTCCGGTGCCCGGTCTGAGTTTGCCCAGGGCCGGGGGCAGCAGGATCATCAGCCCCAGTAGCGTGCCGATCCAGATAGCACTTGCCGCCAGATGGATCAGGTTGAGCGGCAACAAGAGCGCTGGCTGACGACCGGCAGCAGCGTGCGAGTTGAGAATCTCGGTGAGCATGAGCAGACCGGCCAGCGGTAGCAGCCCCTTGAGTGGCCAGCTCCGCCACCAGCCATACTGACGACGCAGCAGCAGGGCCCAGCAGCCCCAGGCGAGCAGCAATGGCCCCAAACGAGCGAGCCAGATGGTGCCGAAGCGACTACGGACAAGCTCGCCGAGCAGGCCCCCATTGCTGAGAAGTTGCCAAGGAGCAAGGCCGCTGAAGACCCAGCCCTGATAGCACCAGAAGGCCAGCCAGCCGAGGCTGAGGGCGAGCAGGATCGCCAGCAGGTAGATCTTGCTGAGGCGCTGTATCAGTTGCTCGGCCACCGCCAGTTCCGGCCCTACCTGCTTCCGTAGCTCTACGGCGCTGGGACGCCAGATGAGGAGCAGGAAGAGAGAGAGACCGGGCAGGGCACAGAGGCTGAGGATATTGAGCCAGCGTGTGCCCACGCTCCAGAAACTGAGGTTGGCACTGGTGGGAGCGAACTGGCTGAGCAGGGCATCGGTATTGGCAGGCAACGGGCCAGCCCCAACAACAAAGCTGAAGCTGCCTGTGACCTCGTGACCATCGTCGGCAGAGACGTTGTGGAAGAGAACGGTATAGGCCCCGTCGGATAGATGTGGAGGGAGGTCAACGACCAGAGCGTAAGGATCACCAGGCACGGCCCGGCTGTCGCGGAGGTCGACACGCTGCCGCCGCTGGTTCCAGACCTGCAGCTCGCTGAAGGCTGGTTCGATACGCTCGGTAAACCAGACTTTGACCTGGCGCGGGGCCTGCCCCCTGGGTAGGCGGGCATTGGCGGCGGGAATACTGTGATCATACTGGGCATGCAGAGGGTGCAGAGCACGCGCCTGGGCGTTCCCCGGCATTAAGGCCAAGATCAGGCCCAGTACGCAGAGCGTTCCCCACCCCAAGAGCAGGCGGTGTAGCCTGACTCGCCAGGAGTAGATTCTCCTGTCTGAGTTACGGCCTTGCTGCTGCATCATATTTGCTTCCCGGAGAGGGGCTCAGGCGCTCCAGCCCGGCTTGACCACGGCTTTCTCCGCTGAGCCAACCCTTGGAGCGTCTGAGCCATACTACTACGCCAGAGAGAGGGAAAGGGCGTATGTGGGTCAGAGATCACAGATCGGCCTGGCTTAGCCGCGCAGGCGCTCCTCTAGTACTGGCGAGGCCTTGCCGCTGTGGCCCGTGATCGCAGAGGGCGCAGCACGGCGCCAGGCAATGAGTGCGAACAGGAGTCCCCCTAGCCCCAGGAGCGTCCCGGTCACCCCCAGACCAGTGGCCAGCGTGGCACGGCTCTCTATCGCCTGGAGCTGGTTGGGGCCACGCTCTGTGGAGGTGGCAGCGCTGCTGCTGGCCTGCTCCGGGTAGGCTGGAATGACCTTCACGTCGCTAAAGGTGTTGGGGCCACTGGTAAAGGTTTCGTCTATCTTGAGGCCCTCCAAAGTGCCAAAGAGATGGAATGTATAGGTGCCGGGCTGGCTGGGCACGAAATAGGCAACGTATTTGCCGGGCTGGCCCCAGCGTGCTTGAATGGGAATGCTGAGCGGACTGGAGGAGCCAAAGCGCACCTCAAATCTGAGGGTCTTCTCGGCCCCAACGACAGGATTGGCCAGCGTTGGGCCAATGCTCATGCTCATGTTTCCCATGCTAGTCTGCTGGTTGGTGGTGTAGGTGCATTCGTTGCCCTTACAGATGGTGAGGTCAAGGCTATTCTGCTGCTGGGCATAGGCCGGCTCGTTAAGGAAGCCAACGATGAAGGTATAAGGGCCAACGTGGCGCCGCTCGTGGGCCGCCGCCATGCTTGTGGTCAAGAGCAAGCAGACAAGGGCCAGGCTGAAAGCAAACGCTCCTATGCGCAACAGTCTCCCAATGAAAGCCATGAGATGATACTCCTTCCCTGCCAGGCTGATGATCTTCCGCTGGCTGAGCGCGCTCTTAAAGGAGGCACCGGCACAGATACGCTCATGGTGCCCGTGTTCAGTTCGGCAGGTAAGAGAGAAGCGGGCTGGCAGCGGGATTACGCTACCATCCTGTCCTCTGAGGAATTCTCTTGGCCTGTGATCGCCGGCTAGAGAGATCGTCAGGTCGTCTCAGTCTTTGGTTGGAAGGTCGCCGCCAAGCCGGGGATCAACTCGGAGGATCTCGCTTACCTGCTGTCTCTGTCTGTTGACAGAGAAGAGCATAGGGCAAAGGTGGGCACTTGTGTATTGGGAGTATACCCTATTCTGGCCGGCGTTAGGCCCTACGACTTTTTCCCAGGGAGCAAGCGCTTTGAGGAGGCGCTCTTGGCCTTCCTTCGGTATTCTACCGGAAGGACGGCTACCGAGGCGGCCTTTGCCCGGCTAAGGATGGCAGCAGAAAAGCAGGGCAGGCAAGGCCAATCAGCCACCCCTTAGAGTGCCTGGCCCTGCTTGCCTTCCAGAGATGCCCATCTTCTGGTTATACTGAGAAAGCAAGGAAGGAAGGAGGTTCCATGATGATGGCCGACAGCAGCCGCTCTAGCTCAGAGTACCCCTCTCCCTCGCCGAAACCCGTTCCCATTCCCGATGAAGCCTCGCGCCCCTTCTTTGCCGGGGCCAGAGAGCGACAGCTCATGCTGCAGCGCTGCAGCGCCTGTGGTCGCTGGCTCTGGCCAGTTAAGGCACGCTGCCCCCAGTGCTGGAGCCCGGCCCTGAACTGGACCCCGGCCAGCGGCAAGGGCACCCTCTACAGCTTCGCCCTCATGCACCAGCTCTATCATCCCGCCTTTGCCAGCGAGCTGCCCTACATCATCGCCGCCATCGATCTGGCTGAGGGCGTGCGCATCACCAGTACCATCGTCGACTGTCCGCCAGATCAGTTACGCATCGGCATGCCGCTGGAAGTCACCTTTGAACAGCTCAGCGAGGAGATTACGCTCCCCAAGTTCCGGCCCGCTGCCAGACCGGACGACGACCAGTGAAGTGAGCAGAGAAGTCCGGTCTATAGGCCGTCAACTGCTTTTGATGCGAGGAGGCACCAGTGACGAACTATCAATATGTGCTCTACGAGAAGAAAGATCATATCGCCTATGTAACCATCAATCGCCCCGAGGTGATGAACGCCCTCCACGCCGCGGCCAACCAGGAGCTGACGGCGGTTTTCCGCGACTTTGTTGCCGATGAAGCGGCCTGGGTTGCCATTCTGAGCGGCGCGGGCGAGCGCGCTTTCTGCGCCGGTAACGACTTGAAGGCCACAGCAGAGGCGACCGCTCGCGGCGAGGCTCCCTTCGCGACCAGGCAGACGGAAGATGGTCAGCCTGTCTATTTCGGGGGACTGATTGGGCTGCCATGCCCAAAGCCGATCATCGCCGCCGTCAATGGGGTAGCCGCCGGTGGGGGCTTTGAGCTGGCACTGGCCTGCGACCTGATCATTGCTGCAGAGCATGCTCGCTTTGCTTTGCCGGAGCCGCGTGTTGGCCTGATCGCTGCCGCTGGCGGCATGCATCGTCTGCCGCAGCAGCTTCCTCTTAAGATCGCTATGGGTTTGCTGCTCACAGGCAAGTGGCTCTCGGCTCAGGAGGCCGCGCACTACGGCCTGGTCAACGAGGTGGTACCCCTGGAGCGACTGCACGAGACTGCCGAGCGCTGGGCCAATGAGATTCTGGAGTGCTCGCCTCTGAGCGTGCGCCTGACCAAGGAAGCGGTGCTGGCCGGCCTGGGTCGCCCTGTCGAGGAGGCTCTGATCGCTGATCAGGAACGGCTGCGGATCTTGCTGGCCTCTGAGGACTTCCGCGAGGGGCCGCGTGCCTTCGTCGAGAAGCGCAAGCCCCAGTGGAAAGGGCGCTGATGTCAGCCAGCCCGGGCTTGGCAAGGCAGCGCTTGCCGGAAGCAGAGCAGCGAAGAGAGAGTTCACGTGAGTGCCATGCGGCAGACAGGAGGAAGCCTACGGAGCGTATGAACATTAAAGGGAAGTGCGCCATCGTTGGGCTGGGTATGACGGCGATGGGCAAGATTTATGGGCGCAGCGCCAGCGATTTTGCCATCGAGGCCGTCGACCTGGCTCTGCAAGACGCTGGCCTGACCAAGGCCGATGTCGATGGTCTGTTGATCAACGCCAATCTCTCGCGCGAGATGCAGCCTGGCCTGCAGAGCGCCCTGGGATTGGAGAATTTACGCCTGCTCAACGTGATGAATGCCTATGGGGCCACGGCGGGCACGATGATTCAATATGCAGTCATGGCCATCATCCACGGCCTGGCGAACGTCGTGGTACTAGTCTTTGCCGATGCGCCTCTCAAGCCCTCAAAAGGAGCAGGCGCCGCCTATGGCGCCAATCTCCTCTCTCTCCAGGGTATGGACGGCCTGTTGGCTGCTTACGGCATCTTTGGCCCCATCCCTGGCTATGCCCTGGCTGCGCGGCGCCATATGCATCTCTTCGGTACAACCAGCGAGCAGCTCGGCGCCATCGCCATCGCAGAACGGCGCTGGGCACAGATGAACCCGGCAGCCCAGATGCGGAGTCCCCTGACGATGGAGGAGTACTTAGCCTCGCGCTACGTCGTCGAGCCGCTGCGTCTCTACGATTGCTGCCTGGTCTCCAACGGCGGCATTGCCGTAGTGATCACTTCAGCCGAGCGCGCCCGTCACTTGCGTCAGCTCCCGGTTTATATTCTCGGCCTGGGTCAGGCCGCGCCCGGTGGAGATGAGCGCACAGATCGTGAGCCTGGGATCTATACAGGGGCCAAGCAGTCAGGGGAGGTAGCTCTGCGTATGGCCGGCATCGAGCTGAAAGATATCGATATCTGCGAGATCTACGATTGCTACACCTACACGGTGCTGGTGACGCTAGAGGACTACGGTTTTTGCGCCAAAGGCGAGGGCGGGGCCTTTGTGGCTGATGGCAAGCTAGGACCCGGCGGCTCGCTGCCAACCAATACCGGTGGCGGCCAGCTCTCCGGCTACTACATGTGGGGCTTCACCCCGCTCTCAGAGGCCATCATTCAGGCTCGCGGTCAGGCCGGCGAGCGCCAGGTACCCAAACACGATCTGCTCTTGGTGAGTGGCAACGGCGGTATTCTGCAGTACCATTCGACGACGATCCTGGGAACGCAGCCCAGTTAAGCGGGATAGGCATGCAAGCCAGCCTGCCCGGGCGATGATGTACAATTGAGGAGGGCATTCAGAGCGACAAGCGCAGCGTCACACTCGCTTGGATGCTGGCCCTCTTCTTCACTTCTCTCTGGAGGCTGCCCGTCCGGTTAGCAGTGACCTCTCAGAGCACGCAGCCAGGACGGCTTGCACTCCATGTCAGTTGGCGCCCTGCGCTGAACCAGCGCGGGGTCAGTGAGGACCTCAGCGAAGATCGCTAGAAAGGGAAGGCCCATCGATGGATCTGACCCGCGTCTATGACCCCGAATTGTTACCCCCACTGGAGGTCTTTCTCTCCCAGCCCCAATTGAACTGGGAGGACTTGCCGGGTACGCGCGCACTCTTGCGGGAGGCCCTGCGCCAGATGACAACCAGTTTTCCAGACTCCCCCAATGTAGTGAAAGAAGACCATCGCGTCCCGGGACCAGAGGGGGCGCCCGCCGTTCCGGTACGTCTCTACCGTCCGAAAGGGGAGTCGGCCCCGCTACCCGCCCTGCTCTGGATTCACGGGGGAGGCTATGTCATCGGCAGCGTCGAACAGGATGATCTGTTGGCCCAGCACCTGGCCGAGAGTGTTGGCTGTCTGGTGGCCTCGGTCGACTATCGTTTGGCGCCTGAGCATCCTTTCCCGGCAGCGGTTGAGGACTGTTACGCGGCCCTCAAATGGATGGCGAGCCGCGCCGATGAACTGGGACTAGACCGGAGACGCCTGGCCATCGGCGGAGCTAGCGCCGGCGGCGGTTTGACGGCAGCCCTGGCCTTGCTGACCCGCGACCGTGGTGAAATCCCCCTGATCTTCCAGTTGCTGATCTACCCCATGCTCGATGATCGCGATGCAACCCGCTCAAGCGAGCTATTCGCTGAGGCGCCTATCTGGAATCGTGAGGATAATCGCCGTGGTTGGCGGGCTTACCTGGGCGAGGCGGCTGGCGGCCCAGATGTCTCGCCCTACGCGGCAGCGGCTCGCGCCCAGGATCTGCGCGGTCTGCCTCCAGCATTTATGGCCGTGGGAGCCGCCGAAATCTTCCTCGATGAAGATGTCGACTACGCCTTGCGCCTGGCGCATGCCGGCGTACCCGTTGAGCTGCAGGTCTACCCGCGCGCTTACCACGCCTGGGATGGCATCGCTCCCCTCTCGCGTCTGGCTCAGCAATTCGTAGCCAACCGCGATCGAGCTTTGCGTGAGGCCTTGCATCCTCAGAGCGCAGGCGCTTCCTCGCCGGCAAGCTGAGCAGGCAGGGCAGAGCATAGCGGTCCAGGCCTAACTCTCGTCACAGCAGCTCGATGCCGAGCCACCGCGCTCTTTGCCAGTAGGGCAGTTAGCAAAGAGGCTTTGTCCCAGCGGCGCCAGATGGTGCCGCTGGGACAAAGCCGCTGACAGACCACTCAAGCGAGGAGCTGCAGCAGGTAGGAGCCGTCCGCCGCTACTTCCAAAGCATACGCCTCCAGAGAAGGGGCGCCGATAGCCAGCCATTGCTCACGCAATTTCTGCACATGCGACCAGAGCGGCACAGCCCCGTAGACCTCGACTCGCCAGTGGGCCGGGCGGGGGCCGACGGCATTGGGGCACAAGAGCAGCAGGCTTTCCTGCCAGAGCAAACCCGTTGCCAGGCGCTGGCTATTGTCAGGCCCTGGCAGAGGGTAGAGCCTGCGCTCCACGCCCGGCAGATGCAGCTCCAGCCAGAGGGCAAAGGCCGGCTCGTAGAGAAGCTCGTAGCCCTCTAGATCCGTTTCGGCCTCCTCTAAACGCGGCAGCTTTTGCCAGTGCCCTAGCTCTGGAGCATGAGAGCGGGAAGCAGGCGCCGCTGGCTCCGTCTCACGCAGCTCCATAAAGAAGGCTGGCGTTGGCAACAGACGGCCCTCCAGGCGCTTGGGTCCCACTTTTACCAGGCGAAAGAGCGGCGTCGTCAGCGAACGCACCAGATCGCCCACCAGTATCCCCTGGGGAGCAAGTTGCTCACACCAGGCGGATGGAATACGCCGATAACTGCCCGTTGCGATAATGCGCTCATAGGGGGCTGCTGGGGCATAGCCCTGCAGCCCGTCGGCGGTCACTACCTGGACACACTGGTCATAACCGGCCAGTCGCAGACGCTCAGCAGCCAGGGCCGTTAGTTCCGCATCGATATCTAGCGTGACGACCTGGCCATCGGGAGCGACCAACTCGGCCAGCAAGGCAGCATTGTAGCCGGTGCCCGTTCCGATCTCTAGCACATGCATACCTGGCTGGACCGCCAGGGCCTCTAGCATGGCCGCCATAATCGACGGCATACTAGAGGAAGAGAGCGGACGGCCCCGCTCGTCAACCCTTGTCACCAGGGCCTGGTCGCGATAGACCAGGGAGCGCGCCTCGTGCTTGACCCAGACGCCTGGCCGCTCTTGTCGACAATAATAGGGGACGAAATGGGCGCGCGAGACCGCGAGAAGGGCCCGGCGTACGTTGGGCACTAAGGGATAGCCGCGCGTCTCCTCAATGCTGTTCACCAGCGCCAGACGCTCTGTCTCTTCCGCCGCAGCTAGTTCAACAGGATCAGCCACCAGAAAACTCCTTCCATCAGCCATTTATTGGAGGTTCAACCGTCGCCGGCCAGGCCAGACCCGCCTTACCGGCGCTGAGTACCTGGGCAATGGTCATGGCAAAAGGTAGACCCGTCTCCACCTCTAGCCATTCCCACTGGCCGCCCGGGTTGCATTCGAGAAAAATGTAGTCACCATCAGGGGTCACAATCAGGTCAAGGGCCCCAAAGACCAGCCCTAGACGGCGCACCAGTTCCACACAGCGCCTGGCAATGCCCTCGGGCAGCGCGTAGGGCCGATAGTGTACCTGATAGCAGGCCGCCCGCCAGTCGAGACGCGCCGCTTCGACCTCTTGCGAATCAATGCGCACCGGCAGCACGCTCGAGCCAATGACAGTGGCGCGCACCTCATAGGCCTTCTCGATCAGCGGCTGGAAGAGATGAGCGGTCAGACGGACCTGCTCTAGCTCAGCTAACCGCTCACGACCAACATGACTGGTAAAGATCAGATGATAGCGATCGCCACCGCCGGGCAGAAAGTTGCCGTGCAGCGTTTTGTAGATCATCTGCTCCTGGCAGACCTCAAAGAAGAAGCTGCGCACGGCGGTGGGATCATTGGTGATAAGCGTAATTGGTGTGCGCAGGCCAATCTCCTGGGCGACTTTGAGCTGGAGCGGCTTGAAGCTGGCACGCCGCTGGGCATCGAGCGAGTTCACCCAGAGGCAGTCAAGGCTGCGAAACACCCCCCCAAAGCCGCGATAGGCCTCGTTCTCCAGGAAGAGCTGAATCAGCTCGGGGAAATCCTCGCGCACCTGGTAATGATGGGGACGACGCACATAGATGCTGCGAATGGCCTCCAGATCGTAGCGCCTGCCCTGGTAGCAAAAGTAGCCCGTCCAGCAGGCATCGCGCAGTAGGGCAGCCAGGGTCAGAGCCTGGGGAAAAGCTGCCGTGTCAAGCAGGAGAGCCGGGCAGCCACTGCGCTGCAGGGCATGGAGCACCCGCCGGGCACTGCTGTCTCCTGGATAGCTGAGGATAAGGACATATGGTTCCATCTCTAGTCGTCATACTCCATGTCAAATTCCTCGTTGTGCAAGGGATTGGGTGACGAGGAGTCATGACCAGTGGTATGGAAAAACGTAATCGAAGGCTCTGGTTTGCCTCCTTTGCCTTCGTCTCCCTCTTCTTCACCGTCGCCAGCGCTCAGCATGTGATGCTCCTGGGCGAACAGGAGAGCGAAGGGACCATTCGCGGGAAGGACTAGCGCCTCTTCGGGGAGCGGAAGCTGTCTGGAAGCCTCAAGCGGTCGTCTGAACATACGTTGCATAGACTGATCAGCCTGCCTTTCGTAGCCTTGTACCGTCCTGACAGAATAGCACTGCACTGGATCACACTAAGACGGACACCTGTAGTTTTGCCTCGTGCAGAGACGCCTAGCGCGCTCCGACCCTCCTGGCTGGTCCAGGCTCAGCCAGAGCCTGCTAGCCACGTTTCTCACTCCTCTATCAGGCTGCTCTCCTGGGCCGGTCAGAGAGGTCCTTTTCCTGAACTCTATTGTAGCATAACGCCATGAGCGTTATTTTGCACTTCAGAGCCGTTGTAGAGCCACTTCATGAGGCAAGCGCTATTTTGAAGATTGGTGAAATGTGTGCCAGAAATTCACATGAGATGAGCAAGGGACCAGAGATGAGGATGCGCCAGCCGCCAGACCAGGCGTTCAGAGGAGGAACCCGCAGGCGTCAGCTCTGGAGGCCTCGCTTTTCCTGCAGGAAGGATGAGGAGAAGGCCAAACGCGTGCCTGGCTGGCCGCTGCTCTCTGAAATCCGACTGCCGGCCTGGCGACGATGCCAGCGGCTGGCTGGGGGAATAAGTGGGAAATTTCTGGCCGCAGACTGATATCAAACGGGGCCTTCGTTCGTTACTATATATAGACCCGAAAGGAAG
>NZ_JADGHT010000511.1 GCF_019683755.1 Thermogemmatispora sp.
AGCTAAAGGTATCGTTCCCTGCGGGTACTGGTGTATGCGTTGTAAACAGAGAGCTAGCGGCCACCACCTCGCGCGCCTCGCGGAAGGTCAGCCCGCAGGCCACCAACTCACGGCAGCGCTCCAGATTGAGAAAGGCGGCATGTCCCTCATTGATATGCCAGACCGCGGGAGCAATGCCCAGAGCGCGTAAGGCTCGCACTCCACCGATGCCGAGCACGATTTCCTGAGAAATGCGCATCTCACGATCGCCGCCGTAGAGGCGAGCCGCCAGCTCACGATCAGCGGGAGCATTTGGCTCGACATCGGTATCCAGCAAGTAGAGAGGAATACGGCCCACCTGGACGCGCCACACCTTGGCGTGGATGCGGCGTCCCGGCAAATCAACGCTGATGAGGACCTCATTGCCAGCAGGGCCACAAGCTGGCGTAGCTGGTACCTGAGAGAAGATCAGCTTATCGTAAAAGGCTTCCTGAATGCCCTCACGGGTAATGCTCTGCCGAAAATAGCCCTGGGGATAAAGGAAGCCCACTCCCACCAGAGGTAGACCCAGATCGCTGGCCTCCTTACAGTGATCTCCTGCCAGGATGCCCAGGCCGCCGGAGTAGATAGGCAGCGCCTCATGCAGGCCAAACTCAGCCGAGAAATAAGCAATCACACATTGGGCCAACTCGGGATAGGTTCGGGCGAACCAAGTGCTGCCCGGGGCCGGGTGCATATAGCGATCGAATTCCTCCAGTATCCGATCGTAGGCCTGCAGATACTGCGGATTATGTGCGGCCTTCTCCAAATACTGTGGTCGCACCTCACTCAGGAAGTGGACAGGATTATGACCGACTGTCTCCCACAGCTCAGGGTCCAGTGTACTATACAGGGTGCAGGCTTCGGGATGCCAGCTCCACCATAGGTTATAGGCAAGCTCGTAGAGGCGGCTGATACGGGCGGGCATGATAGGGAAAACAGTCATGCGTCCGAATACTTTCACGGAAATCAAGCTCCCTTTCTTCGCTTACTGGACTGGCTTCTGGGCGGCGCTTACCACACAGACACGCAAGCGAGAGGTCAGAGGCAGCACTAGCTGGCCTCTCGCAGTGGGTCAAGCAAAGTCTCTTTCAGAGTACCACAGTCGGCAAGAGGTGACCCTAGCCCCTTCCTTCCCGGTGCTTGCCCTCCCAATCCGAGGCCGGCCCGTTGGGTAGGGCCCGGGTGATAGGGCAGATCCGCCGGCCGCAGGCAGGCTCAACCCTTTTTACTCCTCGGCTTCTCATTCTCAATTATGGCATATCGCCTGAATGAGATGCCGCCTTTTCGCCAGGAGAGTGCTTGTCTTGACCAGGCCTCTTCGATTATACTTGGCAATGCTGGGTGACCGCATGATTGAGCAAGGCCACAGTGAACCTGGAGACCCCAGGCCTACAGGCTCAACTCGCTGACCTGTCTGCCTGTGTGTGAGGACAGATTGTCGTCGGACAGCTCGCCAAGGCCTTGCAGGCGGGCCAGGCGCAGGCAGAAGAAGGGGAGAGGCGTCGGCATGAAGCGACGGCAGCGTATCCAATCTCGGACCTGGAAAATCAGCGGCTTCCTTGGGGCGCTCCTGCTGGCTGTGGGACTGATCTGGCTGCTAGCCCTACTCAAACAGCCCCACGAAGGACTTAAGCTTGTTATTCCTCACTTGCCAGTGACAAAGCAAACCTCAACTGTCCAGCTTCCCGCCCTATACACCGCCGGTATCATTCTCGGCACTCCCGCGGAACCAGCCACTATTACCCAAGAGCAGGCACTGCTGCTGGCAAGCCACTGGCAGCCAGAGGTTGCCAGCAAAGCCAAGAAGGTGCTGGCGCGCTACGTCCTGCTTACCTACATTCCCCGCAATGCCAACCGCCCCCAGATGGAGAACATTCCTGCCTGGATGATCATCTACGAGCAAGTACCGTTGCAACCTGCCGATGCCTCTGTTGATCCTACACCATTCCCACGCTCAAGCTACGACTTCTACCTTTTTCTTGATGCCAAGAGTGGGAAAGTGCTTCTGAGCCTATGGACTTAGCTCAGAGCTGCCTCCACCCAACCTGGACTGAGCAAGCCCCCGCGTGGGCCGCGCCGCGCTCAAGAGCAGGCCCTCTCCGCTGGCCTTGACCTTAAGTATCCTGAATCTTAATCCAACCGTGACGCAGAGCATGGACCACTGCGGCGGTGCGGTCATTCACCGCGAGCTTTTTGAGAATTGAAGTAATATGATTTTTCACGGTCTGGTCGCTGATCTTCAAAGATTTGGCGATCTCCTTATTGCTATTCCCTCGGGCGATGTAGTCCAGGATCTCAATTTCACGGCTGGAGAGCGGCGAGTAGCTATCTTTGTTGCTGCCCTCATC
>NZ_JADGHT010000512.1 GCF_019683755.1 Thermogemmatispora sp.
CTCGGGGCAGATATCGATCTTACCCCGCAGGACTGGTGTTTGAGGTGAATGAAGGAGTGCATTGCATGGTAGCTTCCCAGAACCACATCGTAAAGGACTGTGGCTACGTGCTGGATGCGGAGAATGCGGCTGAGACGGCTCGTCTTATGCTAAGGGACAGGCTTGTCAACGAGGCGATGGGGGGAGTACTGCCAGAAGGGGTGGAGGGCCGGCAGCTAGGGAGAGTGCTTGACCTGGCGTGTGGACCTGGGGGCTGGGTCCTAGAAACAGCGCAGCGTTATCCGTGGGCGCAAGTGACGGGGATAGACATTAGCGAAACCCTCATCCAATATGCCCGGGCCCAAGCGCAGGTTCAGGGACTAAGCAACGCGCGCTTTGAAGTCATGGATCTCCTGGAGCCATTACCGTTGCCCTCCAATACCTTTGACCTGGTCAACGCTCGCGACCTGACCGGCCTCCTGACGCCCTCCACCTGGCCAAGAGTACTGCGGGAGGCTCTGCGTGTCTGCCGTCCTGGCGGCCTCCTACGGCTCACCGAATTCGAACGCCCAGTGAGCAACGGTGCAGCTTTTATGCAGCTCCAGGAGCTAACCAGGCAAGCCTTTCAGCGAACTGGGCGCAGCTTTCCGCCGTCCAGCCATCATCTAGGAGTTCTACCACGACTCACCTCGCTCCTGCGCGAAGCAGGCTGTTGCCAAGTCCAACAGCGAGCCTACGTCCTCGACTTTTCCAGCGGCAGCGAGGCCCATGAGGCGCTCTGTCGTGGCTACGAGGTTGAACTATTGCTGAGCCGACCCTTTCTCCTGGATGCCGGGGTGACCACAGCGGCTGAATTTGACGCCCTGTATCGTCGTGCCCTCTTAGAGATGCTGGATGAGCACTTTGCCGGTCTCTGTTATATCCTGACCGCCTGGGGAAAGAAGGCCAGCGCGGGAACTGAACTATAAGCCTCTCCCGGCATCCTGGCCTGTCTATCCGCCGCCTGCATCGCGGAAGCTGCGTATGCGCGTACTACAAGTAGCGGGGCAGCTACCTACGGGCATGGCTAGGAGGAGGGGCAGTTGTTGACCGCACCACCAGGGTTGTGGCTAGGCGGAAATGAACCGGCTCAGCGCTCTCGATCGTGGCCGTCATCGAGATCTGGGACGGCTGAGACGGCTGCAGAGAAGCACCGACATAGCGTGCCAGCAGTGGCGAAGCGCGTAGTAGGGTCGCTCCAGAACGCTCAGGGGCCTCTAACAGCGAAAGGAGCAGCTCGAGAGCACACTGTCCCATTTCAGAGAGCGGCTGGCGCACTGTGGTCAAAGGTGGGCGCATATGACCAGAAGAAGAGATATCGTCAAAGCCGACCAGCGAGACATCTTCTGGAATGCGCAGACCGAACTCCTCCGCTGCTCCCATGACACCATAGGCCATCAGGTCGCTCGCAGCAAAGATTGCCGTGGGACGAATGTGTTCTGGCATCGCGAAAAACTGGCAGGCGCAGGCCCGGCCTCCTGGGGGCATAAAGTCGCCTTGCAGGATGAGCGAGGGGTCTAGCGGAATACCATAATCCTGGAGCGCATCGCAGTAGCCCTGGAAACGTTCGCGCGAGACCTGATATTTCAATGGCCCTTGAATATGAGCAATGCGCCGATGGCCCAGCTCAATCAAATGACGTGTCGCCGCATAGGCGCCGGCGCGATTATCTGCAGTAATCCAGGGGATCTGCTCGGGCGGTAGGCCCTGATCATCGAGCAGTACCACAGGCAGGCCCTGCCGTTGCAGCGCAGGCAGGTAGCGCGCCGACTGACCGGGGAAGATCGCTAACAGGCCTACGATGAGGCGGTTCGCCAGAATGCGGTTAATGACATCGCTGCGATCCCGCTCATGATTGCTGGTCTTGATGCTGTAGAGCACCAGCTCATAGCTGGTCTCCTCAACAACCTCGGCAATGCCCCGCATAATGTCAGGGATCAGCGGCCAGGTCAGTGCCGGAACCAGCACCCCGATCAGGTGACCCTTGCCCCCGGCCAGACCCGAGGCAGCCACGCTCGGCACAAAATTATGTTCTTCCATGATACGCAAAACACGCTCACGCGTCACCGGATCGACATCCGGCTTGTGATTGAGCACCCGCGAGACCGTGGCCTTGGAGACACCAGCCAGACGGGCAATATCACTGATCGTCATGCGCTTGCTCATGCTCCTGCCTCACTGCGTCTTGCATGCAGTCTCTGCCCTGCTGTCGTCTTCTGATCGTTACCGGTTACGATACCGGTATCGTAACCGGTTACAAGTTACAGTGTAATAACGAGTGCTTGCTATGTCAAGGGGACGGGACCGAAGTTGGCGGGCAGAAAGGAGCCAGGGGGAGAAATTGCGT
>NZ_JADGHT010000513.1 GCF_019683755.1 Thermogemmatispora sp.
AGCGAGCGGTCTCGCGACGAGGTACCAGCTTCAGGCCAGCAGCCCCAGCGGCTCCTCCAGCAGCTCGGCCAGGGTAGCCAGGAACTGAGCCCCGCGGGCACCATCGATGACACGATGGTCGCAGGAGAGGCTCAGCAGCATGGTGGGCGCGACCACCGGCTGACCGGCAACGGCGATGACGCGCTCGCTGATGCGCCCTACAGCCAGAATGGCGGCCTGGGGAGCATTGATGATGGCATTGAAGGCGTCGACGCCATACATTCCCAGGTTGCTGATGGTAAAGGTCCCTCCCTGCAGATCCTGGGGACGCAGGCGCCGGCTGCGCGCCCGTTCGACGAGATCCTTGCGCACCTCGACCAGGGCCGACAGGCTCAAGCGATCAGCCTCGTGGATGACTGGCACCACCAGCCCTTCATCGGTGGCGACAGCCAGGCCGATATTGATTTCTCCATGACGAACCAGGCGCCCATCTTGCCAGGAGGCGTTGATCTGGGGATGGACCCGCAGAGCCGCGGCCACTACACGCACGAGCAGATCAGTATAAGTGATCTCGGGTGAGCAGCGCCGCTGCATGGCTTGATGCCAGGCGAGCAGCCGCTCTGCCTGGACCTCACGCAGCAGGGAGAAATGCGGCACCTGCTGCCAACTCTGGGCAGTGCGCTCGGCCATGAGGCGCCAGACCTGGCTCAGCGTCGGCGCCTCCGCTCTCTCTCCGCTTGCTTCCGCCGCCCCCCAGCCGGCGCTGGTCGCTCTCCGCTCCGCCTGGACGGAGGCGGCAGCCAGGACGTCAGCGGCCAGGATCGCCCCCTCGGGACCACTGCCGAGACCAGTGCGGGCAAGGGCCGCCAGATTCTGCCCCAGCTCAGCCGCCAGACGCCTGGCCTTGGGCGAGGCCGCCAACAGGCGCCTTTGTCCGGAGGAGCGAGCAACGGACCCGTGTACCATCGGCTTCTGGCCAGCGCTGACAGCCAGCCTCTCGCTCTGGCCCGGCTCCTGCATACGACGGCTGGCCAGATAGGCCAGGACGTCCGCCTTTTGAATACGCCGCCCCTGGGGTTGGAGCTGACGCAGATCAACCTGATGCTCGGCGGCGATGCGCGCAGCCAGGGGAGAAACCAGCCTCCCCAGGCCGCGTGTATGCTCGTCCATGAGCGCAGGGGAAGGGGGTTCCACTGTGAGCGAGCTAGTACTGGTCGAGCTTGAAGCTGCTGCTGGCCTGTCAGCCTCGCCGGCGCCCCTCTCCTCCCGAGGCTGTTGCTCATGCTCAGCTGGCTGTCGCGGTGCGGCTGCCGCTGCCGCTGGGGCAGGCCCAGCCACGGGCTGCTCGCCGGGAGCCAGAATCAGGGCAATCTGCTGCCCCACAGGAATGTCCTCCCCCTCTCTGGCCGTGATCGCGCTCAGCAGACCCGAAGCCGGTGCCTCCAGTTCGACGGTCGCTTTATCTGTCTCAATCTCAGCCAGCGGCTCGCCCTGGTTCACTGGCTCGCCTTCGCGCTTCAGCCAGCGCAGAATCTTCCCTGTCTCCTGGGCCATTCCTAACGCGGGCATGATGACCCTGGTCGCCATCAGTGCACTCCTCTGCTCTTCTTTTTTACTCTGGTAGTCGGCATTCAGCTCAGGCTCCACGCCATGATCCAGGGTCTGGCCTGCCCTGCTTCCGGGAACCTGGCAGAGCCAGCCAGGGCCGGCAGAACAGGCGGGCAGACCAGACCGGAACGGACCAGCGGGCCAGAGTTAGAGTGTATGACCTGCGGAGGTCGCCGCTGGGGCCGGTAGCTGCGCTCCGCCCCGGCCAGCAGCCGTGTTCAGATGCGATTGCACCTCACGAATGGGAGAGAGCGGTCCGTTGACGGTGTAGTAGCGCGTACCAGCCACGAGCAGCTCTTCGGCGGGGAAGCGCGTAATCACTTCACAGCCGTCCTTCGTCACCACCAGCTGCTCTTCAATGCGGGCCGCTGTCCAGCCGTCGCTGGCGGGCCAGAAGGTCTCGAGCGCAAAGACCATGCCCTCCTCGATGACCTCGGGGTGATCAAAGGAGACCAGGCGGCTGAAAACCGGCTTCTCCCAGATCGTCAGGCCCACGCCGTGGCCGAACTGCAGCGCGAAAGCTGCCTCTTCATTGGGGAAACCAAACTCCTCAGCGCGCGGCCAGAGCTTGACGACATCGGCAGTGGTCACGCCCGGCTTAATGGCGTTGATGGCCACGTCGAGGATCTCGCGGCAACGCTTGTAGGCGTCCACCATCGCTGGCGAGGCACTGCCAACAGCAAAGGTGCGGTAATAACAGGTGCGGTAGCCATTGAAGCTGTGCAGAATGTCAAAATAGGCGGGATCTCCCGGACGCAGCACGCGGTCGCTAAAGAC
>NZ_JADGHT010000514.1 GCF_019683755.1 Thermogemmatispora sp.
ATCCCGCTCAGAGCTGGCGCCAGTGCGGCCGGATCGACTGCTACAACGTGTAGACCAGCCTGCAGCAGAAGACGCGTCCATCCACCGGGCGCAGCCCCCAGGTCAAGGGCCTCACCATCGCTTGGCAGCGTCAGATGAAAGACTTCTAGCGCCTCCAGCAGTTTCATTTCTGAGCGACTGATTTGCTCAGGCAAGCGAGCAAAATGCCGCTCACCACCTGGCCAGGAACTAAGATTCTCCTCCGCCAGCGAGATCCCCACAAAACCCCGCTCTGCGGTCAAGGCCAGCGACAGAACAATCTGCGGTTTACGGATGGATTCGATCGCCCCCGTTTCTTCACTGATCACCTTGGCTAGCTTCTGATTGAGCTGACCACTGGTATAAGCCAGTGGACGAGCCGGCTGCTGTGCTTGTGAAGGCACCAGGCGCGCCTGAACTGCAAAATACTGTCCTGGTCCGAGCCAGGCAAACTCAGGCAAAGCAGCCAGAGAGAGTGCGAGGCGAGCGCAATCTTCTTCGATAGCTCCACTCAGCTCAACTATCGCCTGTGCAGGAGCCAGGTGGCGTACAAAAATGGGCGTCTTCTCCATTGCCTGGCGCAATAATTCTCTAAGCCTGGGGACAGCACACAGCGCAATTCCCGGCGCCAGCTCCTCTGCCACCGTCAACTCGCGGCAGAGGGACTGCATTTCAATCACGGCAGGCTGCAGAAACTCTGGCTGAGCAGTAATAATCACATATTCAGTATCAGAAACCCCATAAGCCAGCATCTTCACAGACGACTAGAGACCTCCCACAAAACGACCCTTGACAAAAACTCCGTCTGGATCAAGATGCTGCTTAAGTCGCTGCATGAGCGCGAAATCGGACCCAACCGGCCCCCAAACATCGATCTGGCGTTTGAGGGCCGTTGGACCACGTTCTATAACCAGGCTCCCCTTTCCTTCCTGGGCCTGCTGTCGCAAGAGCCTGAGCGCCTCTAGCAGCTCACTGCTCACCTCTGTAGGGCGCAGTTCGAGATAAACGATACCGCTACCGGCATGGGCCACAGCGGCCACCTCCAGGTTTAAGCGCCGACAGAGCTGCTCAGCAAACTGCAGATAGGCAGCGATCGCTGTAATCAGCATCGTTGCCTTACAAGTCAGCTCACCGCTTGTCTGCAAACGCACAGCCTCCCAAAAAGCCTCCTGCTCTGCTCCCTGCAGATCTTCCACCATTAAAGCCCCATACTGACGGGCCAGTGAACGCGTCTCGTCGATTTGGCGATGGATAGCGCTGAGGCTCCCCTCAAAATCAAAAGCCAGAGTATAGCCGTTAGCTGGCAGCGAGAGCCCCGCGCGGGTTGCAATTGCCCTGGCAGCATCTCCATTCAGCAACTCGATTGCTGTAGGAGTCAAGACCGAGCCAAGAATTGCCCCCACCAAGCGCATCGCATCGATCACGGCGGGAAAAGTCAGCAACAGCGTGCGCTCAGCAGCGGGCAGAGGATGAAGCTTAAAATTGGCCTCAACAATGATGGCCAATGTGCCCAGCGAACCGATATAGAGCTTATTCAAATCATAACCCGCCACATTTTTCACCACTCGGCCCCCGCTCCGAGTGATTTCGCCATCGGGCTGAATCGTACGCAAGCCGATCACGAGATCGCGAGCGGTCCCGTAACGAAAGCGACGAGGCCCACTGGCATTGGTGGCCAAAATCCCGCCAATGGTGGCTTGCTCTGCATGCGGGGGGTCCAGCGCCAGGCGTTGCCCACGGGCGGCTAATTGGCTCTGAAGGGCTGCCAGCGTTATGCCGGCTTCAGTCTGGCAGGTCAGATCCGCTGCCTCATGCTCCAGCAATCGCGACAGGCGAGTAAGCTCAATCACCGCATCGAGACTTATGGGAATGCCTCCAAGACCCAGATGGGTCCCCCCGCCACGTGCCAAAAGACTCACCTGATACTGGTGGGCCAGAGCCACCACACGCGCCGCCTCCTCTATGCTTGAAGGGATAATGACAGCGCGAGGTTGCAATTCATCAACCGCATAGCGCTGCAGTACTGCGGAATCAAGCAAAACCGCGCTTGCTGGCACCTGCTCATGAAGGACGGCGATAAAGCTGGCGAAGTCACCCATCAGGTTCTGCTCCTCCAGAATAGAAGGTAGGTAAAAAATGGAATTAGGCCTACGGCAGCGGGACTACCGGTCGGCTGGTCTGTAAAAGGCCCAGAGCCTATGACCAGGTGGCGGCAGGCAGGGCAGGACAGGCTTGTTGGCTCCTCCTGTGGCCATCGCCGATATTATAGCATAATTACTGTTCATATCTCTTCTCTTATTCTCAGCGATTACGCTTGGTCTGGAGCGAGGCCAGCCCAGCC
>NZ_JADGHT010000515.1 GCF_019683755.1 Thermogemmatispora sp.
GCCCTGGAACACGCCCGCATCTATACCAGGCTGAAAGGAGAAGATCACTTCGTCGAGCTGCGTAAACATATGGGCTGGTATCTGGGCCACTTCCCAGGGGCGAAATATGTCCGCAATGCCCTGGTGCGGGTCAATAGCCTGGCGGAGGTGGAGGCGATTATCATGGAGGCCTTGGAGAATCCACGCGCCTTCTCGGGATACGGTAGTGAGGAGGAGACATCCGCAGAGCCTGTCCCTGCACTTGATCTGAGCTGTGCTTGTTAGGCCCTGGGTAAAGCACTCCTCTCACCCAGGGCCGGACCGAGGCAGAGCAGGTCAGCCCCGCTCTCACTGTAGGTACTCGGTGGGGTCAGGGACACCAGCGAGTTGGAAGGCTTCTTTTCGCTCGTAGCAGGTGCCACAGGTGCCACAGTGCTTCTCACCCCCTTTGTAGCAGCTCCAGGTTTCCGCGAAGGGGACGCCAAGCGCCGCACCAAGGCTAACAATCTGCTCTTTTTTAAGGTGGGCAAAAGGCGCCTCCAGATGCAGGCGTGGATGTCCATGTCCCTCGACAGCCAGTCGCTCCATCGCTTCAAAGGCCTCGATAAAGGCTGGTCGACAATCGGGATAGATAAAGTGATCACCGGCATGCGCGGCAAAGGCCACGACTTCAGCTTCCTCGGCGACAGCAATGCCGTAGGCAATAGCCAGCATAATGGCGTTGCGATTGGGCACGACGGTAACGGCCATGTTGGCTGCGGCATAGTGCCCATCAGGGACAGCAATGCTCTCATCGGTCAGGGCCGACCCCCTGAAATGCTGGCCTAGCTGCCGTAGCTCGAGGAGAGAAAAGTCTGCCTCTAGTCGATGTGCACAACGCTCAGCAAAGAACAGTTCTCTCCGATGGCGCTGGCCATAGTCAAAAGAGAGCAGATGGAGCTGATATCCCTGGGCATGGAGCAGATGAGCCAGGGTCACGCTGTCGAGACCTCCACTGACAATGGCAATTGCTCTGGGACGAGATGACATGGCTGCTTCTCCTTCCGTTTGTCCTCGTGCTGATCTGACTAAGCAAGCTCTGTTAACGGTGACGACGCTCGACCTTGCCAGGCTCAAGCTGCCTTAGCAGCACGGCAAGGGAGGATGCCATCTTGGAGCCCAAGCAAGAGGTCTGCAGTCGCCGCCAGTTTCTTTCTGTCTGTATTGGCTTGGCTTCTGATATTGTAAGCGGGCGCATACGGCCCGGAAAGGTTCTCAGCGAAAGCAGGCCTCTCAGGAACTTGACAGAACAGGCTCTGCAGTGCCAACTTGTTGCCTGGCTGCGAGGGGTCTGGTGATCTCAGCCGGCAATGTGCAGCCATGCAGCTTTCACCGGCCAGGTGTTTGTCATTGGAGTGAGATGAGCAATAAGCCAGGAAAGGATGAGTCAGTTGCGAGTATCCTTCTGGTTCGTGACTATTGCGGCCTTATTTGTTACATGCCTGATTACTGCGAATATTATCGCAGTCAAAATTATTGCCTTTGCAGGTCTGCTCGTGCCTGCAGGAATCATTGTCTTCCCGCTGAGCTATCTGTTTGGCGATGTGCTGACGGAAGTCTACGGCTACGCTGCAGCCCGGCGCGTTATCTGGCTCGGCTTCGCCTGCAACCTGTTGGCGGTCATGGCCATTTCCTTGGGCGGCTGGGCCCCTGCTGCGCCTTTCTGGAAGCAGCAGGCCGCCTACAATGCTATTCTTGGCTTTACCCCGCGCTTGTTACTCGGCTCTTTCGTGGCCTATCTCTGCGGTGAATTTGCTAACTCGTTTGTTCTAGCTAAGCTCAAAATCCTGACAAAAGGGCGCTGGCTCTGGACACGGACTATCGGTTCGACCTTTGTCGGTGAGGGATTAGACACGCTGATCTTCATTACGGTTGCTTTCTGGGGCGTCATTCCGCCTAGCGATTTGCTGAGCGCGATGCTCACGCAGTGGCTCTTTAAGGTCGGCTACGAGATTGTCGCAACACCTCTGACCTATGCTGTTGTCACGTTCCTCAAAAAGCGTGAGCAGCTCGACACATTTGATTATCATACCGATTTTAATCCGCTTTTGCTTTTGCGCTAAGCGACCCTGGGCTGTTCAAGCTCTGGCCCTCTGAGGGAGCTGGTCAGCGAGAGAGGAGGCGTCTTCCCGCTTGCTTTCTCTCTGCTTGCTCGGCTGCTCCGGTAGTATTGGCCGGTTGAGATTGTGGAGAGACCAGCGGTGGCCGCGTCCTCCCTCCCCCACCCTTGCCCGGGATCGTCTATAGCGTGCTCCCCGTCATGTACCGTCGATAGTCAGGACGGGGGCCAGCATAGCCCGGTCTGTTATAAACATCTGACGCGGCC
>NZ_JADGHT010000516.1 GCF_019683755.1 Thermogemmatispora sp.
GCGTCTGGCAGAGCGTGACTACGCGGACGTGGTGATGTATGATATTGTGCCCAATATGCCGCAGGGCAAAGCACTGGACATGCTCCAGGCCGGCCCCATCCTCGGCTACGACAGCCTTGTGGTTGGCACCAATGATTACGCCGACACAGCTAACTCCGACCTGGTGGTGATCACCTCTGGCTTCCCGCGTAAGCCTGGCATGTCGCGCGACGATCTGCTGCGGAAGAATCAGGAGATTGTCACCCAGGTTGTACAGGAAGTGATCAAATACTCGCCCAACTGTATCCTCATCGTTGTCACCAATCCTCTGGATGCCATGGCGCAACTGGCCTACCATGTCAGCGGCTTCCCGCGCAATCGCGTTGTTGGCATGGCGGGCGTGCTTGACACCGCCCGTTTCCGCACCTTCATTGCTCAGGAGCTAAACGTCTCCGTCCGTGATGTACAGGCTTATGTCCTGGGTGGTCATGGCGACACAATGGTCCCGCTGGCCCGCATGTGCACAGTGGCTGGCGTGCCGATCTCCCAGCTCCTGCCTGCTGAGCGTATCGAACAGATCATTCAGCGCACACGCGACGGCGGAGCCGAGATTGTCAACTTGCTGGGAACCGGGAGCGCCTATTTTGCTCCGTCGGCGGCAGTACTGCAAATGGTTGATTCAATCGTCCTGGACAAGAAAATGATCATGCCCTGCTCTGCCTACCTGCAGGGAGAATATGGAATTCACAATCTCTTTGTTGGCGTGCCAGTGAAGCTCGGAGCCAACGGGGTCGAGCAGGTCATTGAACTAGAGCTAACGGAGGAAGAACGAGCCCTCCTGCAGAAATCAGCAGCAGCCGTCCAAGAGCTTGTCAAGGTGATGGGCATCTAGGTTGACGCCCAGGCCAAAGGAGAGCGCTAGGCCGAAAACATAAAGGCGGGGTCGTCCGGCCTTTCAAGCCCAACGTAGGACAAGGCGACCCCGCCTGAGAGTTCTGAGAAGCAGCCCGGTTAGAGCGAACGGCATAGGCTAACCCTCCTCAGCCTCTGCCTCAGTTTCGTCCCCTTCCACCTCTGGAGAAGACTCCTCCCAAGCCAGGCCCTCGTGAGCACCAACTCCTGACTCCTGTGAGGCGCCAGCAACCACCAGAACATATTCGCCTCGTGGCTTCTCCTGAGTCATTGTTTCCAGTAGAGAAGAGAGAGTACCGCGATAGACCTTCTCGAAGAGCTTCGTTAGCTCATTCGCTAGAGCGGCTGGCCGGTCGCCGAAGACCTCTAAAGCATCGCGGAGGAGAGCAACCAGTCGGTAAGGGCTTTCATAGTAAATCAGAGTGTAGGGGGAGTGACGATCAGCCTCCAGAAAGCGCCGGCGCCGGCCTGCCTTGCGAGGCGGGAAGCCACGGAAAGTGAAGCTGTGGACTGGTAGGCCTGAGAGAACGAGGGCCATTACGAAAGCGGCAGGACCAGGGATCATCGTGACAGGAATACCAGCCTGAATGGCTCGCTGAACCAGGGTGTAGCCCGGATCAGAGATCCCAGGCGTGCCTGCGCTGGTGACTAGCGCAACTGATTTCCCCTGCTTGAGAAGCGCCTCAATATGCCGACCTGCTCGCTCCTCGTTGTGCTCATAGAAGGCAAGTTGAGGCTTGTGAATATCGTAGTGCCTCAGAAGAATGGCCGTCTTGCGGGTATCTTCAGCAGCAATCACATCGACACGGCGCAGGACCTCTAAGGCCCGTAGGGTAATATCGCCAAGGTTGCCGATCGGTGTCGCCACAAGATAGAGTGTGCTCATGTAAAGTATCCACCCATTCTGAAAATGCATCTTCTGAATCCGCAGAAGGAATAGCCCACACAACCGCAGCCAGTGGGCAGGAACCAATTACCGTCAGCCTGACTGACCATCACCGCCAGCTCTGCTAGCAGCAGCACCTCATTAGTAATATTGGGAGGGTCAGACAGGTACAGGCTGGGCTGAAGCGTTGTACTAAATGAAAGCCTTGGGACCATGCTTCTGTCAATGCCCAAGAGCATGGACTACAGAGATCAGGCCCGCTGATCACTCGCGCTTGCCGTGGGGGATACGGCAAGACATGGTCGGTAACTGCTAGCCCCATTGCTAGCACTGGCTCGGTGACCCGGGAGGGGGTGGAGAGTCGGGGGGAGCGATCCAATCTCGTGCTGATTGAAATGGAAAAATAGCACTATCATTGCTGATAGCTCTGACTCAAGCGCTAATCTCTAACTACTCGAAAATATGCTGAAATGCTAGCCGGCCAGAGAGATTATAATCGAGAGAGAGACTGTTTCGCTCGCACTGTAATCGTTGAACTTATTCCAGGCCTGAAAGTGGGAAGGG
>NZ_JADGHT010000517.1 GCF_019683755.1 Thermogemmatispora sp.
AGCGTATAGTCAACTTGCTCGATATAGAGCAACGGCACGCCAGGGGAGAGGCCGAGCTTCTGCGCCAGCCAGACTTCGGCCAGTACAGGCCGGAGCTGGGCCAGGCCGTGATGGATGGTGAGACCAAGGCGCTGGATAAGAAAATCGTAGAGCGAGTCGCTATAGAGATCGGTCAATTCATAATTGACCGTCTGCACCAGGGCCATCGGCAAAAAATCGATCGAGAAGACCACAGGACGCTGATCGGCCAGACGCACGCGCTCGATCGCCAGCACCTCGTCGGCGGGTGCCAGAGAGAGCTGCGTGGCCACATGGGGACTGGCTGGCATTGTCTGAATGACGACGTCACGTGTGCCGGGCAGGTGCCCCGAGGCCCGAATCAGCTCGCTGATGTCAAGGTTGCGGTCAAGGCTGCCCTGCACTTGCTGCGGATGCCGGTTCACAAAGGTCCCCTGACCATGTCGGCGCAGAATCAGCCCTTCCTCGGCCAATGCCTGAAGCGCCTCGCGTAGCGTTGTGCGACTGACTCCTAGCGTCTCAGAAAGCTCTTCCTCGTTCGGGAGGCGAGAACCGGGGGGATAAAGGCCCGTGCTGATCAGGATGCGCAGCCGCTGGCGCACCTGGCTGGCCAGTGCTCTCCTTCCTCTGAGCACCGTTCGACCCCCTTCCTGCTTCTGCTTGATTGTTGTGGGTAGAGCAGGTAGACTAGAGATATGGCAGAGAGCCAGTCACGAGTGTTTGATGTTGAGTTTACACTCGTGATGCAGAGATGTCAAGTGGTTCGTATGATTGAATGTTCCTGCTGTATAAAAGGCAGTTGTCTTTAGAATTGGTACGACCGTTGCAAGCGAAGGAAGGATATCCCGGCAGGGAGCTTGTGCTGTGCATTGTGAATCAATGCGCGCCCGGTGGCCAAGCCGCCTTATCAATGCGGCCAGTGATCCCCTTGTCTGGCTGTTTGTGACGGCTTTTTGGACAGCTGCCCGGTTGAACGTTAGTTAGTTCCACAGGCAGCAGGATCGCCGGAGGAAGCTCGGGAGTCAGCGAACCATGACTGATGAGAGTGCAGGCAAGCTGATGGATAGAAGGTGAGGCCGAGAGGAACCTGCTGCAAGGCAGAGGCCACTGCGAGCCGATCTCTCCCTGCTCACCAGAGTCAGGGCTGAGGTAGACCGCGCGCCTGGCATAGCGTGCGGGGAAGCGGACGAGACAGTGATGCTTCCCGCCTTTGTTCCTCGACTTGTATCCCTCTACTATAGTGAGAAGGAGCGAGCGAGAAGGCTGGCGGCCCGGCCTTCTTCATGTCACATCTGCGCCATCCGCTACGTTGGTGATCCATGCAGAGCAGCGAATCGTTTACTAATTCTAGTGTAGACTCGTTTGAGTTACTACCTCCCTATCTGGCCGCTGCCGGCGCTGAGCCATTGCATTTCGAGCAGTTGCGCCGGCAGGAGCAGATCATTAGCGACACCAGTCTGCTACCGGCGCCCTTCCGCGCTCGGCTCTTTACCCTTCTTACTTACCAGCGGCATGTGCCCTACTGTCTTCATTACTTACTCGCCCGGCTCCTCAGCCAGGGACAAAGGGCCGCGGCCATCGCCGCTCTCCTCCAGGAGCCGGAGAACGACGAGGAGCGAACAGTCCAGCTTGAGCTACTGGCGGCTCAGACAGAGTCCCTCCAGAGCTGGCCCGAGCCAACCTCAGCGCTGGAGCAGGCCCTGCTCTGGGCTGCTGTGGCGCTGCTCTTACCGGGCGAGCAGACGGAGCAGGCTCGCCTGGAGCTGCGGCGCCTGCTGCCGTCGAGCACCTATGCATCGCTTCAGGCGTTCCTGTCCTTTGTCCAGACCTGTCATCTCTGGATCATTGCGTATCCAGAGCGGGCGCACGTTGCCGACGAGCAGGCGCGGCAGTACTTACTACGGCTCCTGCAAGGTTGTGAGTCTGAGGAGCAGGAGCATCTGCGTTCGCTGCTAGAGCGGCTCGGCTCCTGCACGGACGAAGCTGTCTTCAGGCACGAGCTTGAGCTGTACCGTCGCCGACTGCGGGCCGTATTAGAGGCCATTGGCGATAGCGTTCTGCTGTATGATCATCGCGGGCGCCTGGTCTATGTCAACGCTGTCGCCCGTCGACTTCTCCCCCTCTTGCGACCGGATCACGCCCGTCGGGCGGCCCTGGCCAGTGCGGGCGTGAACGACCAGGGTGGGGCGGTAGAGACTGGAGAGACGGCGGAGGCGCTACTGCTCGCTGATACTCCCACCGCTGCGCCGCTGCAGCGTATTCTCCAGCAGGGATATGCCATTGCTGGCGAGCAGGCGGTTGATATCAACATCAAGCTGA
>NZ_JADGHT010000085.1 GCF_019683755.1 Thermogemmatispora sp.
GACACGGTCATTGTGCATCCGCTCATCACCTGTGGTTTCTGCCGAGCATGTCGAGCTGGGAACGATATGCACTGTGCTAACTCAGCCTTCCCGGGAATTTCGACTGATGGGGGGATGGCGGCTTTTCTCAAAACAACGGCGCGCGCCGTGGTCAAACTTGATCCCTCGTTGGCTCCCAAGGACATCGCAGCTTTGGCCGATGCCGGCCTGACGGCCTACCATGCTGTCAAGAAGGCTGTGCCTGTGCTCTATCCTGGCACCAAAGCGGTGGTCATCGGGGCCGGTGGACTGGGCCATATCGGCGTCCAGTGCCTGAAAGCTCTGACCCCTGCTGAAGTAATTGTTGTCGATAAGTCGGCGGAGGCGCTGGAGCTGGCACGCGGCTGGGGTGCCGATCATACGGTGCTGGCCGATGGCAGTGAGGTGAGCAAGGTGCGAGAGATAACCGAGGGCCAGGGCGCCGAGGTGATTCTAGATTTCGTGGGTGAGGGCGGCGCTTTGGAAAGCGGGATTGCTATGCTGCGCCGCGCCGGCTACTACTATGTCATCGGCTACGGTGGCCGCCTGGTCGTGCCGACCATCGACATTATCTCGACCGAGATCAACTTTATCGGCAACCTGGTCGGAACCTATAATGACCTGGTTGAGCTGATGGCCCTGACTGCACAGGGAAAGGTCCGACTACATACGGCAGTTTATCCCTTAGAAGCGGCCCTGGACGCCATTCACGACCTGGAGAGCGGGCGCCTGCACGGGCGCGGCATTCTGGTGCCAGCGGGTGCCTGAGAGAAGATCAGACCCTGACAAGGCGCCTACGCCTAGTAGGGAGAAGGAACCGGTCAGCCCTGGCGATCTGCTGCCTTGCTGGTAGTGAGCGGCTGACCGGTTCCCCTTGCTTTTTTTTGGCTGGTGCCTAGAAAGGACGCTCTGATTACGCTGGGCTTTCGCAAGCGCTGGTGGCCTCCTCGTCCGTCGCCAGTGCCCTCTATGTCACTGCCAGTACTTAAGGCGCTGCTACGCTTCTCAAAGTCTTCTCCCAGAGAGAAGAGTTACTACTGAGGCCTCGCGATCGCTAAAAGCTCAGGCAATCCGCAGGTCTGGCAGCTCATGCCAGAGTCATATAGTGGGATCACGCCGACTGGAGCCAGCAAGCAACTGAGGAAAAGAGGGCTAACAGAAACCCTGGCCGTTGCTCGCGCGTCTACTCTAGTGATTGAGGTTTAGCCTCCATACGAACAGAACATGCTTGTGGCGAAGGATATCTCAGAGGAAAAATCTCTTTGTGATTTAGTGTGAGATATGTCTATTTTCCTGTTTATTCTACTTGGCCTGCTTGTCTACATCGGCGCCTTAGTGACCCTTGTCAGAGCTACCAGGCGGCTGCGCTACTATCGCGTTGACGAAGCCGGCTTTCTAGGTATGGCGGCCCTCGATATTGTCGCAGGTATCCTACTCTTCTCAGCGGTAACGACCCCGCTGGTCCTCTTGACTGGTAACACAGTCGAAACCATCGAGGGGCGCGCTCTAGCCTTCCTGCTCCTGGTGGGCATTGTCCTTGTGGCTGGAGGAACAGCCTGGCGTAGTGTGAGCTGGAGTCCCAGTGCACAAACTCTCTCGCGCCTTCTGGCGGGTCTCTACTGCCTGCTCCTGGTAATTGCCGCCCTGATCTGTATGGTACTCATCTTTTTACCAGGCCGCTAAGCCACCGACCTGGTAGCGGCTACCGCCTGGCAGAGCTGAGCTACGCGCCCCCGTGGGCAACACTCTATAAGGCACCGAGAGGGGAAGACTTATCCCCTCTCGCCGCTGGCCTTGCCTTAAAAAGTTTTACCCTTCCCGCTGACTCATGGAGGAATCTCTCTACTCCTCTTGTAGCAGGAAACGTTGAAACCATTCCACTGTACGGCGGAGTCGATCGCAGCGTTGGGCTGGTGTACCAACTGTGGGCCAATCCATGGTATGGCTCGTAGCAGGGTAGCGTACTAGCTCAACGATCTGGCGGCGTTTGCGCAAAGCGGTGAACAGTTGCAGTGATTCGCTAAAAGGGCAGCGCAAATCATCACCGGCATGCAGAAGCAGGAGGGGGGTCGTAATGCGGTCTGCAAAGGTCAGAGGTGAGCGCTCATATAAGCGCTCCTCGCCGGCGCCGCTCATCGCCAGATCAAACCAGAGGGCCTGGTCTGAAAGCAGGCGACAGACTGGGAGGTACGTCACCGGATTGCGGCTAACCGCAGCCTTAAAGCGTGTCGTCTGCGTAATCGCCCAGGTAGTCATATAGCCTCCATAGCTCAGGCCAGTAATCCCCAGGCGCTTCCCATCGATGGGAGCGCTACTGATCACATAATCCAGCCCTGCCAGCAGATCACGCAGGTCCTCGCCGCCCCAATCGTTCAGAATACGGCGGCGAAAGTCCTCACCGTAGCCATCACTGCCGCGAGGATTGGCAGCCAGCACCGCAAAGCCCTGGCCGGCCAGTACCTGAAACTCATGGACGTAGGCATCACCCCAGGCACAGCTTGGTCCTCCATGAACAGCCAGAATCAAAGGAGCCTGTTGGCCAGTAGCCAGTGGCGGTAGATAGAGCCAGCCCTCGATCATCAGTCCGTCAGAGGCCTGCCACGTTAAGCGGCGGGGCCGAATCAGCTGATGGCTGCGCAGAAAACGCTCATTGACACCTGTCAGACGCTGAAGCTGCGAGCCATCACCGCGTAAGGACCAGATATCGCCCGGCGTAAACCAATCGGCGCGCACGACTGCGATGAGCGAGCCATCCCGCGCGAGATGAGGACTCAGATAGCGCCCACTGCTGCCAGTCAAAGGCGTCATCTGCTGGGACTCGCTGTCAATACGGTAGAGGTGAACCTGACCCCGCTCGTGGATTGTCACCAAGAGATGACGGCTGTCAGGGTACCATTGTGGACGAGCGAGCCACTCATTAGTAGGACGCAGCTCATCAATGATCGTCGCCTGACACGTATAGTCTGCCTGGGCAGGAAAGACCGGACGAGGCGCCTCACTCCCATCAGCGGCCACGACCCACGGCGTAATATTACAGGTCTCACTTTGGTCAGGAGCATAGTAGTAGGCCAGATAGCGACCGTCGGGCGACCAGGCAGGCATTTGGGCCAAGCCTTCCTCAGGAGTCAAGCGACGGAGATGGCCTGTAGCTAAGGTGAGCACCCAGAGGGCCATGCTCGTGCTGAGATCAGGCTGCTGACGCCGATTGGCGCAGAAAGCAACCTCACTACCATCGGGCGACCAGCATGACTGCACCAGATGCACCGGCTCAGCGGTCAGGCGCATCGCCTCCCCTTCGAGAGGCACGAACCAGAGCTGTATTCGCCTCCCGTGCCAGTGCCCTACGCCGTCCCAATGCTCGTCAAGACGTGTATAAACAAGTGCTGTCTCCTCATCTGCTGGTTCTCCGGACTGATCATCGCTGGGCTTCCAGGGGCTATGCACAAGCAGCGCCTGACCATCTGGACGCCAACTATACTCACTGACCCCGTTCGGCAAATGAGTCAATTGACGAGCCTCGCCTCCTTGAAGGGGGAGCAAGAAGAGCTGCGGCTGACCACCATTGCGGGTACTCAGGAAGGCTAAAAAATCACCTTGGGGTGACCAGCGAGGAGCGAAATCCTGCTGGTCACCGGCAGTCACTTGGCGCGCTCCACCGGCTGCCTCTTTACGGCTAGGAACCACCCAGATAGCGCTTCTACTGCTCTGGCTGTTGCGATCGTTCCATTGAAGGGTGAAGGCGATGAGAGAGCCATCGGGCGAGAGCTGGGGGTCGGAGACAATTTGTAGATCAAGCAGTTCCTCCACGCTGACGTAAGTAAGCCCCGTCAGGGGCGAAACGGCGGTCGAAGTCGCTCTACCAGCGGCGGAGACCCCAGCCTGACCAGCAGTCTTCTCCTCAAGCTGAGGAAGAGCGCTGCCAGCCGCAGTGTCAGTATCTCTCATCGCTGTCACCTCAGCAGCGCTCTCATCTCGGTCTGACTCTGCCTGACTGGGAATCTCAGAAGACCCAGCCGCTGAAGCTGGCACCGGACGCGGCTGCGTCTTATTCTCATCTTGTTCTTCTATCATCACTTGCTCCATACTTGTTCAAGCTAACTTATGAGAAGACAGCTCAGAACGACGAAGAGGAAAGGCTATCACAGGCTTCGACGCATACTAGTCTCGCATAAAATGCTAGAAGAGATTACACAGTTAAAATTTGAGAAAAGATATTTTCGTGGATAAGGGTTGACAAACCTTGCCCATCCAGGGCAGGCAGCCAAATGAAGCGTGCTGAATTGTCGTCGTCAACAAGGCCTATGGCAGGCATCCTGTGGAGCCGCATCATAGGGAAGTGATACCACATCACTGGCTATCGCGCAAGCGCAGCGGCACCGGCCTGGTGGGAGGTAGAGGCTGCTGGCGGAGAGTCAACAGCCTGGAAGAGGCTCCAGGCGAGCGGTCTGACGAGGAGGCAAAGAACGACCTTCTACAAACGAGAAACCAAGAACCTGCTGGCATTGTGCATCATCGAAACCTATAAAGCCAGCCCAACGCCAGCAGTAAAGGCCGAAAAGAGCTGCCGCCTAAAACAAGCTTTTGCGAGATCACTCGCTTAACAAAGCCACCAGACCCACAATAGTCGCTGTGACGATGATCCAAAGCATCTGAAACCAATAGAAAAAGGGAACCCCGAACAGCGTCGGTTCCACCTGGTTGTAGAAGGCCGGGCAAACAGCAGTGAGAAAAGGAATGAGCAAGAGTGTGAAGGGCCAGAAACGCCCTCGTCTTTCGACTGATTCCTTGGGTTGCATCGCCATGCACGCTCTCAGATGATTGTGGCTTAACAGGCCTTGGCTTAACAGGCCTTGCAAGAGCCAAGACCAAACTGCCGCCAGGACTTAGTATAGCCTCACGGGAGAGGCTCAAGCGGCTTTACTTTGTCTGAATTAGGAAAAAAAGGCTAGACTCCCGCATCGTATTTTGATGTAGTGCTATACTGACACTTATCGAAGAGGATACAAGCGAACAAAAAAGAACCAGGCAGAAGGACAGTGAAACAGATCGAATTACCTGGATACACGGTACACAAGCTACAGTTAATGAAATGAAGCACGGCAGTTGGATAGCTCTTCAGGCAAGAGAGCAGAAGGAGCGGGTCAGCCTCAATTGGCATACACAGCGTTGTGAGAGCGTATTTTCCTAACAGACTTGTGCCATAGGAGAAGAGACATATGATTCAATGGGGAATGCTGGCGGTCTTTGTAGGCGTTTTCATCGTAATGACAATCATGGGTCTATGGGCTTCGCGCTGGCGGCCAGGTGATCTCAACAGGCTCCAGGAGTGGGCGCTGGCGGGAAGGCGCTTTGGACCGGTAGTCTCCTGGTTCCTCATTGGAGGTGATCTTTACACAGCCTACACCTTCATGGCAGTGCCGGCCCTGGTCTATGCGCAGGGGGCACAGGGCTTCTTTGCCTCGCCCTATCTGACGTTAGCCTTCGTTTTTGCCCTGCTCATGATGCCTCGCTTCTGGGTCATTGCGCGCCATCGTGGCTATGTTACGCAAGCTGACTTTGTGCGCGAGCGTTTCGGGAGCAGTGCGCTAGCGCTCGTGGTAGCTATCACCGGCATCATGGCTACCATGCCCTATATTGCCATACAGATCTACGGCATCCAGGTCTGTATTGCCCAGATGGGGATCAATGTCGAGCTGGCCCTCTTCATCGCCTTCCTGATCCTGGCCCTCTACACCTATATCAGCGGTTTGCGTGGTCCGGCTCTCATCGCTATCTTCAAAGATCTCTCTATCTGGCTGGTCGCCATTGTGAGTTTTGTGATCATCTCTCTGCGCCTGGGAGGCCTAGCGCACATCTTCTCTGCCGTTCCGGCCAGCAAGCTGACCCTCTCTCCCAAGCAGTACAGCGCCTTTTCAACCCTGATTCTTGGCTCCGCGATTGCGCTCTTTCTCTATCCGCATGCATTTACCGCAATGTTGAGCGCGAATAGTCGCCGTACCTTGAAGAGAACGCTACCTTTCCTATTGGCTTACACCTTCCTGCAGTCGCTCATTGGCCTCTTTGGTTTTATGGCCATTGCTGCCGGTATCAAACCGTCTCCGCTCTATAAGACAAATAGTGCGTTGCCAGCGCTTTTTGCCGCTATGTTGCCTCCCTGGCTGGCCGGCTTTGCCTTTGCCGCCATCTCAATCGGGGCCTTGGTTCCGGCAGGAGTCATGTCCATTGCCGCGGCGAATCTCTTCACGCGCAACATTTATCGGGAATATTTCCATCCCAACTGCACCGAGCGGGAGGAATCAGCAGTTGCCAAGACGGCCTCCCTAGTCATTAAGTTTGGAGCGCTGCTGTTTATCCTCTTTTTCCCGACTGACTTCGCCATCAATCTGCAGCTCTTCGCTAATGTATGGATCATCCAGATTATGCCTGCGGTACTTCTAGGTCTTTATACGCGCTGGTTCCACCATCTGGCCCTCATCTGCGGCTGGGCAGGAGGCATGATTCTTGGCACCTGGATGGTCCTAACCCAGAATTTTTCTACGGTCTACCCGCTCGAATGGGGAGGTCTCTCTCTTCATGTCTACGCTGCGCTGGCCGGGCTTATACTCAATCTGGTTCTGTGCTGTGCTCTCACGCCCCTGTTTGATCTATTTGGCCTCCCGCGTGGCCAGGACAGCACCAACCCGACTGATTATGCGATCCGTCCAGTGACTGGCTTCTCAGAGGAGCGGCTCCTCCAGCAGGCGCAGCAACTCCGTCAAACTGCTCCTGCCAAAGCGTTCTCTCTAGAGGACGAGCGTGTAGCCAAGCGCTAGGAGCGGACCGAGTCTTCCTTGATCCACGCGTGTCAGCGGAAATGCCGGCGAGTCGGATAGGAGCCGCTTGCTCCGCTTGGGATTGCTTAGCAGACAGATATGGGTATCGCTTCCCCTTTCTTCTCGTCCGGATGGTTTGGGGCCGCTAGAAGGGGCGCTATCCAGGCTCGTACGCTCTTGGACAAGGAGGTCTTCTTGATCTGGGGTGTGACGGTTATGGCTGGTTTCTCTGGGGAGCAGGCTTATGTCAGAGCAGGAAGGCGTGACGGATCACCTGGTGACTATTATTCAGCTGATCCAGCTTGCACGAGGCAGTGGCACACTGACGGTCTGGCGCGGAACGGGCGAACTCTTCGAGGAGGGAGTCATCACCTTTGTAAAGGGTCAAGTGACCCAGGCCAATGCTGGTCGTCGCAAGGATCATGCTGCGCTTAATTGGCTGAGTACCTGGGGGAGGTGTCGCTATAGTTTTTCACCTGCAGTGCTCGACGAGGCTACCAAGCAATTACTGGCCTGGCTGGCGGCGGGGGTTACCCAGCCGCCACGCCCAACGACGCCAGCCTCCTCGCAGGGACCGCCGTCCGCTATTGCTCGCGGCTCTCAGCCGGGGGTAGCTGCTGGTGGACGTCTCCAGGAAGCTCGTACGTCCGATGCTTCCTACTATGCTGTACCTTGTCCATTGCTGCCCTTCCAGCAAGCACTGTCGCTGATTGAACAGCATCGCCTCTCGCGGGCCCATCGCCAGCTCTTTCTGCTGATTGATGGTCGGCGCCGTGTGCTTGATCTGGCTCAGCTGATGGGGAAGGAACCACAGGTGGTGCATCAGCTACTGAGTGATCTGGAGCAGCGTGGCATCATTCAGAGGAAAGGATTGTAGGCAGTATGCTTGAGATTGAGCAGCAGTTAGGGGGACTCGGGCGAGAAGAGGCTTTGGTGGAAATTGTCGAAGCTTATCGGCAAGAGCGTGTCCCTATGCTTGATGGAGCCGATCTAAGCCGGCTCGATTTGCAGAAGGTCGATTTGAGTGGCGGTAATCTCCGCGGAGCGAATCTCTCAGAATCAAATCTGAGCGGGGCCTATCTCTGTGGGGCCTATCTCCGCAAGGCCGATCTCAGCCATGCCAATCTGAGCCGCGCCAATCTGAGCAAGGCTTTCATGATCGGCGTCAACCTGATCGGGGCCAATCTGCTGGGAGCTTCGCTACGTGAGGCTGATCTCCGCTCAACCGAGCTAGGAGGGGTCGATCTCCGTGGAGCTGATCTTCATGGGGCGATGCTGGTAGAGGCCGGTCTTATCGCTGTTGATCTTCGGCGCTGTGATTTAAGCCAGGCTCATCTGAGCATGGCCAATCTGAGCCGCGCCAATCTGGCTGGAGCCGATCTGAGCGGAGCCGATCTGAGCGGAGCAGTCTTGGATGAGGCCGATTTAAGTCGGGCCGATCTGAGTGGGGCCAATCTGGTAGGGGCTCATCTGCGTGAAGCTAACTTGAGCGGAGCCAATCTGAGCGGAGCCCGGCTCAATCTGGCTGTCCTGAGCAAGGCCAACCTCAATGGAGCTTATGCCTGTGGCGCCTCGCTCTACGGTGCCAATCTGGTCGATGCGGCCCTGCACGAGATCAATCTCCGCGGGGCTAGTTTGAACCGCGCTTATCTCTTCCAGGCCGTGCTGAGAAATGCCGATCTCAGCAAGGTCGACTGCTCCCGGGCGAATCTCTCGCGGGCTGATTTAAGTGGCTGTGACCTCAGTCGGGCCTTGCTCGTTGAGGCCTTGCTCAAGGGAGCAGATCTTTCTAACGCCTATCTTTATGCCACCGATTGTCGAGGGGCCAATCTGCAGCAGGCACGTCTGACCGGAGCAATCTTGACCAACAGCCTCTTCGTGCGAGCCGATTTGCAGCAGATCCAGGCGGAGCCTGAGCAGTTTAGTGGGCTTGACCGCAGTGCCCTAGAGGAGATCGTGATTGATGCTTATACAGGCTGGCGCCTGGGAATCGGCTCCACTGTAGTACGCCGACCATTGTGAGTGGACGTGCTCGCCGGTTGGCAGAGAGGGGGCGCTGACTGGTGACGCAAGGCAAAAAGGCTGGGGAGGGATCAAAGAGCAGGCGGAGGCTGTCAGGCGCTGGCAAGGCAGTCGCTCTAGACTGCTGCCAGCGAGCTGGTAGTCTCCGCCTGTCGCTTCTGGCTATCCTCGCTGGCCCTGCGAGGAGGGACTTGCTCCCAAACGGACCTTCAGGGCCTGTAGCATGGCGGGAGTCTGGATGTAGGCCGTGCCGACCGAGAGCTGCTCGACACTCTCAGCGAGGGCCTGGTGGCTCTGGCCGGTCCGAATCAGACCCACGACCTTGCGCGACTCGGGGTAGTTCAGACGAAAGATGATACGCGTTCCAGCATTGTTAAGGACCTCAGCATGGAAGTCGCTGAGACTCTGGCTGGCGACGATAACAGCGATGCCAAACTTGCGCCCCTCCTTCATCAGTCTGGGAAGCGTTTTGTCTTTGGCGAGACGGTGGGCCTCGTCAAGGACAATGGCAAGGCGCAGCCGCTCGGCTGGCCCCCACTGGAACATGTCCTTATAGATTTTGTGCAGAACGAAGGCGCCGGCACTTAATTGGAGCCGCTCAACGTAGAGCGTATGCAGGTCGATAACCAGTCCTTGCCCGATAAGGGTGCGCAGATTGACGGGGGGCTCTACAGGATGGAAGAGGTTCATTTGGAGCAGAGGCTCACACCGTGCAGTAACATTGGAAGCATGGCGCTTTTGCTCCTCCTGTTGGATGCGTCGAAAGATCTCGTCAATTGTTGGATAGGACAGTTCGCTCTGCTCCTCTTCGCTCAGTTCATCTTCAAAGCCGTGGGCCTGGTAGGCTTTGAGGATAGCGGTGAAAACCGCATTGCGCTGCATGTCTCCCAGGCCAGCGACTTGGGCAAAGATTTCTGAAATTGCCAGGGCATTGGTGCGCCAGCCCGTACCGGAAATAGCGCACTCGAAGGGGTTGAATGGTAGACCCCTGGTCGCATCAAGGACAGTGGGATGAATGCTCCGGTAGTATCGCCCCTGGGGATCGGCGAACTGGCCGTGGAAGTCCAGCACCAGAGCCGGTACACCCTGCTGGCCCAAGGCGCACAGAATATGTTCAATCATCCACGACTTCCCCTGGCCAGGCATGCCTAGAATAAAGAGATGAGGGCTACCCGCTATGCCGGGGGTCCAATAGACTGGGCCACTGTCTGCCTGTCCCAGCAGCACCCGAAGAGGCATGGAGCCTGAAGGTCTGGCCTGACCCTCTTTCTGGTCCCCCCGAATCAGCAGCGTGCCCTCTGCCTCTTCTGTTCCAATGCGCTCTAGCTGCTTCTCAAGCTCAGGTCGCAGACCCGCCATCGTAGAGCTAAGCTGAGGCGCTAGCTGGACTGCTGCTATGCTGCCAGAAGGAGCGGCTAGTGTCAGCTCTCTATCTTCTCGAGATTCAGCGACCGTCGGCTCTATTCCTGTCTCCGGAAAAGCTTCCTCTTCCTGATCAGCGGAGGCGGCTGTCTGCAAAAGCTCGGGCAGATGCTGGAAGTCACTGGCGGTCAGCACATGGATGCGTGCGCCTTCGACGATGAAGGGCTTGCGAGGCTCGCTATCGAGGCTGACGATATAGGCTTCGTAGCTGGGGCGAAAGTTCAGCTCTTCTTTTTCGAAGCGGGCCAGGTTTTCCAGGAAGGTGGTCTCTGCTTCCGGATCGAAGAGCTGGTAGCGGCGAGAGCGCTCGAAGGAGAAGCGTAGCACGTTGGCAAGGTAGGCGCGCTGCAGCGCTCCATCGAGCTGCTGGGGATCGAAGAAGCGCTGACGCAGCGTCGCGGCAGTGGCCTGCATCTGCAAGGCCATATCAGCGGCCAGGCGCTCAAGGGGGACGGTACCGCGCCGCCACTTGACCTCAATAAAGGTTGCTTCCACGATGTTGCGCTTCAAGGCTATGAGCGCCAGGTCACAGCGACGCTCGCCCTGAGCCGGCTGCTCGGTGCCGCTCAGAGAGAAGATGCGCGGGTAAAGGTCGACAGGTAGCAAGACTGCCTGCTTGAGGCGATTCTGACGGTGAAGCCAGGCTGCGACCACACCGAGGCCCACAGCAGCAGCGGCGCTGGTTGGTGACTCCAGGGCCTCCAGGGCCAGGCGTCCAGAGATAACCTTCAGGTAGCGGAGCAGGTAGCTGACGCTCTCTTCAACGCGAGAGAGACCCAGCTCTTCCATCGCCTGGGCGAGCATCGAGCTGATTTCCTCATGCCAAGAGGTGGTGACCATCATCCGGTGACCCAATCCCTCAGTGAATTCGGGCAGGTAGTCGAGCACATACTTACGGGCCATCTCTTCCAGGCCGGGCAGGTAAGGCGAGTCATAGTAGTCCAGCGTAAAGAAGCGGTCCAGGGTAATGACCCAATTCGTACGCTGGTGCAGTTTATCTAACAAGGCGCGGCGTTCTGCTGTTAGTGCAACCTGCAAGGCGGGCTGAGTCTCATCTTTACCACTGAGTAAGTAGCCACCAGCTTTTAGCAGCGCCATGTGCAGATTGATCAGCGTCTCGCTGTAGCGTGGCCCCTCTGGATGAGGGAGCGGTCTGCCGCCGAACGTGTTAAGCTGATAGCGCCAGAGCAAGGCATCGTTCTCCGGGCTGAATTGAGGGATAAAGCGCGCAAGCAGTCCATAGAGTGAGAAGCTTCCCATCTCACTGCTCAAAGAGAGCGTACCTTGCATTGGCACGGCGACCACGCGCGGGCGCATCAGATCACTCACGATAGCAAGGTGAGCCTCACCTGGCTCTTGCTCCTCTTCTTGTAAAAGGCGAATGGGACGGACGGTAGTTGCCAGAGCCGGCAGGAAATGGTCTGTCTGCTGATTGAGACTCTGGAAGAAGCGGTTACCATTCTGCTGCAACGCCTGGACGAGCGCCTGTAAGGTGCCGCTCTGCCAGCTTTCGCTGTACGATGTAATCTGGAGTAGCGGCAATGTGCCGGCGGGCAGCTCTGTCTCCTCCTCGTCGGGTTGCGCAGAAGCCAACCCTTTCAGGGCCTCGCCCAGTAGGGCGCCGCGATCCGGGTTCACCAGGGTCAGGACCAGCGGATTAGCGTAAGGATGAAGGGCCTGGAAAAGCTTGAGATGCTCAGCCAGGCGCTCGGGCCGGATATCGCCGGGGTCCGTCTGTGCTGGGCTGGCTTTGAGTACTGTGGCGACATCTCTGTAACGCCGGTGAGGGTCGGCAGCATCCGCTGGGAGCGCCACTCCGTAGAAGAAAAGCAAATTCTGGAAGAAGAGAAAAACAGTCGATGTAGCAGCGTGGTAAGAGAAAGGTGGGACATTGGCCGGAACGAGCTGGTGTAGCGCCTCCACGTCGATCTTGTGCTTGCGCTGCTTCTTCTGCTGCTCTAGCAGTTGCTCCTCCCAGAAGGAGAGCAAGCGTGTATAGCCGGCGAACCAGGCGGCGCGCAAGGGATGAGTAGGGAGAATGACTAGCGCTTCTTCAGCGTGCTGCTGCTGGTTGGACAAGCGGATCAGCAGGCTATCGACAGAAAGCGCCTGCTTGATTTCATAGTAATCTGCACCGCTCTCGCGCAGGTACTGGAGCAACTCATGATAAGCCTGGGCGTAGCGGACGGCGGCGTCGGCCAGCTCGGGGCCGCTGTTCCAGTCGGCTACCTCGATGACATCGCGCGCTTCTGACTGGCGCAGGCGCCGGAAGAACAGTTCGCGTTGGCGCCAGAAATGTTGCCATTTTTCACCTTCCCCAGGAGTGAGTCGGAATGGTTGAATAGCTGTCTCGTCGACAGGGCGTAGCTCATCAAGCTCCAGGATAAAGCAACCTCCCTGAGAAGGCTCCTTCAAGACGCGCCGCTCCAATTGCAGCAGCGTCTGGCTCAAAGCCAGCGTGAGACGCTGCCGACCATTGACCAGGACACTGAAATAGGTGCACTCGCGCTGTTGCCACTGGGGCTGGCTTTCTTCGAGGATCGTTTCACGGATCTCACTGCCGATTTTGAGTCTTCCCAAAGAGAGCGTTAGGACGGTCTGGCGCTTTTCGCGTGTGGTCGACTCCGGCGGCAGGTGAGCCGGGTCAAGGGTCAGGTAGAACGACAGGCTATCTTTACAGTAGATCTGTTCCTTGCCATCGACGATGCGCACCAGCTCATTGTGATCAGGTCCCAGCGGGGCGATACGTACGCAGACCGGGTAATCGGGCGGCTCCTCGCTATCAAGCCCTAGCTTCTCCAGCCTGATGGTGACCTTGCGCCGCCCGGGGGTAAGGTCCTGTTCCCAGAGGCTATCACGAAAGCCCGGCTCGCTTTCCTCGGGCACGATGGCCACGCGCCAGCCGCCGAGGTTACGCGGTTTATCTGGCTTACATTTCCAGCGTACCACCACATCGCCTTTACTGCCATAGTAGGCGTAGAGGGCGCCGCCAGCACCATCGGGCTGAGCCAGGTGACAGAAGCGATCGACTACCCCTTCTGCATTGGCGAAAGGCTCGATCTCGAAATCACGCAGGTCGCTCTCTTCATACTGGATAAATTCCCAGCGGTCGAGCGTCAGCTCTTTCTCGACCAGGGCACGCGACCAGTCATGCACGTCGCTAAGAACTTTGCCTTGTAGGAAGCGCATCAGCTCTCTGGCTGTTTGGTTCTCGACCTTCAGCTCCTCTACTCGTTCGACCAGGGTGGCATCGAACTTCTTGGGCCGCGCCAGCAGAGTTGTCAGGCGCCGATTGCGATCCAAAAAATCGGTGAAATTGGGGCGGGCATCGCTAATAAGGCCGACGCGCCAGAGTTCCAGACCGATCTCGTTTGCTGTGCCGTCTAATACGTGGGTGTAGGCGGCGGCCACGAAATCCAGACGTCGCTCGTAGCTGAGGCCAGGCCAGTTGCGTAGGCGGCTCAAAACTGTCTGGACCTGGGCGGCGGCCTCGGGTGAAATGTCCTGAAGGCGCTGCTTCAGCTCTCGGAGGGCTGCCTCGTAGAGACGACGCCCATCGATAGGGGCGAAGGCATTGGCCAGCGAGCTGGCGGTAGCATCGACGCTGTCAGCAGGAATAAAGAGACAGAAACGCCCAATTTTGCGATTGCGCAGCTCGATAGCGCGGTCAGGCGTGATAAAGAGCGGATCAGCCGGAGGAAGCTCTCGCGCTGTGGTCAGAATGTGGAAAAGCGTCCCCTGCTCGGCTTGCTCACTCGCACGTAGCCGCTGGCAGAGAGGCAAGGCGTCATCCAACTCCAGAAAGTCAATACGGGCACAGTGGCCAGCACTTGTTCCTCTAATCTCTTGTAACAGTGCCTCAGCAAGTAGGCTGATCTTCAGCTCGCTCTGCGGAGAAGCGGTCACCATAGGTCAAACCCTTTCCAGACGCAACGCATTTTCTAGTAGTGGCTGGTCAGCACAGAGGTCGCGGCATAAGGTGGATGGAGACGCTGCACCGTAAAGTCGTCAGAGAGATCGCGGAAGATACCCATCTGGCGCAGGCGGCGCAGCATGGCGCGCAGATTTTCCTGAGCAGCGGCGCTGTACTCGGCGCCCACGAAAGGAGAGGGCGGACGATCAACCAACAGGCCAAAACGCTCATCGAGAAAGCGCAGAAAATCCTGCAGGCGGATAGACATGAGGCCCGCCTGCTCCTCTCCATTGTGACCATGTCTGTTGTTACTCAGACGAGCAGCGGCAAGCTGCACCAGAACCGCCAAAAGATCGTTGGTCGGTGCATATTGCCAGGAAGAGCGATATTTTAGCTGCCCTCGAAGCAGCCCTTCTGCACGTGTCAGCCCTCCACTGCTCCAGTACCAGCGCACAAAATTCTGGGTGGCGTCGCGCTGGCCCTCGGTCAGGAGGCGCACCAGGCCCCCTAAATCGCTTTCGGCACTGGCAAGCAGCTCTTCTAGAGGCCTGGTCGCCAGCGTGCTTGTAGGATCTTCTGGATCGCGGTTCTCCTCAAAGATCCGATCGATATCCTGGCGAGCCTGGGCCTCAAGATCAGCTTGCAGAGCAGGCAAATTCCTGAGCCGTAGGAGGCGTTGCAGATAATGCGGGCCAGAGGTCTCGCCTCCAAGCTCGCTCTCTATGAGAGCCTGGCGGCGAAGATTGCGCTTAAGCTGCCCAACATAGCTATGCAGTTGGCGCAGTAGCAGATTAGCCGGCAGGAAGCTCTGATAGGCTTCAATATCGCGGCGCACGCAGGCATGGGCCATCTCTTGGCTGGGACCGGGTTGGCCGGTGAAGTCCACGTAGATAGCTGGTGGCGAGGGCTGCAGCGGCTCGCGCATGGCCGGCGGCAACATCTCTGGCTGGTCGGTCAGAGCATTGATGGCATAGACGACCTTTAAGGTATAGATAAACAGCTCAAAGTTGATCAGGATCAAGAGGTGGTGAATGAAAGCCGGCGTCGGCATGGCCCTATGGAAGGCTAACATATAC
>NZ_JADGHT010000518.1 GCF_019683755.1 Thermogemmatispora sp.
TGATCTACTCCGTCTAATTCGTCGGCAGCGTCAGTTGTGTATAAGAGACATGCCCCCCATGCCCGCAGGGTAGCGCAGTCGTTGGATGGTCCCTTTGTGAGGGGCCTGCGCGAGGCGGCACGCGCTGCCCAGGTCTGGGTCGTGGCGGGCATGATCGAGACGGCCAGCGAGACGGAGGAGAAGACCTACAATACGACAGTGGTGCTCGATGAGCAGGGGCAGCTGCTGCGTGCCTATCATAAGACGCACATGTTCGATGCCTACGGCTACCGCGAGTCGGACGTGTTTGTGAGCGGCGACCAGCTCTTTGAGCCGCTGGCGACGCCGTTCGGGCGCATGGGACTGTTTGTCTGCTATGAGCTGCGTTTCCCCGAGGTAGCACGCTATCAGGCGGCGCGCGGGGTTGATTTCTTTGTGGTGCCCTCGGGTTGGGTGAACGGGCATTTGAAGGAAGTCCATTGGCGCCATCTGGTGGTGGCGCGCGCGATTGAGAACACGGCCTACATCTTTACCTGCGATCAGGCCGGGCATCAGTTCCTGGGCCGCTCGCTGCACGTTGATCCCCTGGGGGTGGTACTGGCCGAGGGGAGCGAGGGCGAGCAGCTGGTCTTTGGTGAGCTGGATCTCCAGCGCCTGGAGCAGGCACGGGCGAAGGTGCCATCGCTGCAACATCGGCGCCCGGATCTCTACAGCTAGTCTTCCTTTCCTTCCTCTCGCCCGCCTGCTCGCTGTCGGCGCTGGCTGCCAGGTGGGTGCTCTTGCCCGGGTACGCGGGGCCGGCCCGCCCGTCCTTGGGCCGGGTTAGCGCGGCGGGAAGAGGTCGCCTGGCAGCGGCTGTAGTTCGTTGTTGTCGAGCGTCTCCAGCAGCATGCGGAAAGGTCCCTGGCGGATCGAGAGACTGAGGAGGGCGCGGACAAAGGGCTGCTCTTTGAGGGGGAGGCCCGAGCCTGGGTGCAGAGCCGCCGCAACGGCGCGGATCAGGGCTACTTCCTGCTTCCGTCCGGCGAAGGTGAAGAGCTGGCCCTGACGGCGCAGACGGGTCTCGTAGAGCAGGCGCCAGTGGTCATCGATCAGCTCCTCCAGGGCCTGCTCGACGACGGTCTCGAGGGCCTGGCGCTGGTCGGTGGCGGTCTGCTGCTGGTTTTGCTTGTGGCTGCGCCCTCGTCCGCGTGCACTGGCGGGAGGCACGCGGGGGAACTCGATGGTGCCCCAGTAGCGGGCCATAAATGGCTGGATACGCTCCAGTGGCTCGTACATCCAGGAGGAAAATTCGGGCATTTGAAATAGTTCATCGCCCTTTTGGACGAGGGGCAACAGCTCGGGTGAGAAGGGCTGCGGCTCCAGGGCGGTGGCCACGGGCTGGCCCTGATGCTGCTGCATCTCGGCGGAGAGCAGGGGGCGCCAGATAGCGTAAGCGATGGGCAGCTTATGGCGCCCGCGACGGTTGAGGGCGGCGGCCTCGCTGATGAGGGCCAGGCAGTAGGCCGGCGGGACGACGAAGTTGGTGAAGCCCTGGTCGCCCATTTCGCGGACGAGGCGCTGCCAGCGGTCGACGGCCATTTCGTCCGTGCTATAACAATCTTTGATGCCCCACTGGTCCTGACAGAGCAGGTTGATCCCCTTGACGGTCTCTTCAGAGTGCTTCCAGGCGAGCATGATGATCTGGGAGCCGCTGCCATCGATGAAGCTGACGCGCGCTTCGTAGAGGGGGTAGGCGGGACGAGCAGCTTCAGCCAGGGCCTGGGCTTCGGTGCCGGGAGCGGCCTGCATGGTGAGGCGCCCGAGAGCGGCACGGGCGTGCTGCTTGAGCAGGCGGTTCGAGCTGGTGGTGAGCAGGTGGTTGAGGGCGGGAATGGCCTGGGGGGCAGCCAGGCTGCCAAGCTGTTCGAGGGCGTCGATGGTGGCCATGACGACCCGCGTCGACTGATTTTCGAGCAGGGGCAGGAGCAGATGGACGGCACGCGGGTCGTGGCTGCGTCCGAGCCAGTCAACGAAGCCAAGGCGCCGCTCCAGCGGCATGCTGAGGACGTCTTCGAGGACGGCCTCGACTCCTAGCTCGCTCTTGCCAACCAGCTCCAGAAGACGGCTCTGCATCTGGAGCATGGCAGCCTCGGGATCGTTGAGGTATTCGACCAGCCCCTCCTCTGCCAGCTCGGAGTTGAGTTCTCTGAGGACGGGCGCCAGGGTAAGCTTGGCGATGTCGCTGACGGTGGGATCGGTGACAAAGTCTTCAAGTACTTCGCGGTCATCTTCGGTGGCCAGGTGTGAGAGGATATAGACCGCGGTGGAGTGGGCCGCCCGGTCGCGGCGGCGCAGCAGGTCCAGTACTTTGTG
>NZ_JADGHT010000086.1 GCF_019683755.1 Thermogemmatispora sp.
GTACGGGGCTGCACCGTGTCACCAAAGTCCGGGACAGAGACAGCCAGCCAGCTAGCCCCTATTCTGAATAGGAGACCTCATTTCCCGTCAATGCCAGGACAAAGACGCCTCACAACAAATGAGATGATTACGCAGCTTGAAGAAGAAAATTTGACAGCGCTCTTCCTGCCGCCAAAACAAGGAGGCTCTTCTGAGAGTATCAGAAGAGCCTCCTCACTAGGCCCAGGAGAGGGCCATCTACCTCTGTGTTGTCCCTCGCTGAGACTTGCCATGTCGTGGCCTTAACCCAGCAAGCTAAACGGATTCTGCAGCAACCGCTTGACTTCCTGCAGGAAGCGCGCTACCGTCGCCCCATAGAGGATACGATGATCAGCCGAGACCGTGACATGCATCATATCACGCAGCACAGGCTGATCGTTGATGGGCACGAAGGTGCGACGCACCGAAGCCACTGCCATGATGGCCGCCTCGGGCGGATTGATCACCGCGATGAACTCGCTGACATCGAGCATGCCCATATTCGAAATTGAGAAGGTGCCGCCCGAGAGATCGGCAGGTGTCAGCTTGCCCGCATGAGCCTTCTCGATCAAAGCTCGCGCCTCGCGGGCAATGGTGCGCACCCCCTTCAGATTAGCATCGCGGATCACCGGCACCACCAGGCCATTGGGAATGTCCACCGCAATGCCAATGTTGATGGCCTGGTGACGCACAAACTGGCCATCACGATAGGAGCTGTTGACCTCCGGGAATTTCTCCAGGGCCAGGGCACAAGCCTTCACAATGAGATCGTTGATCGAAACCTTGATGCCCCCCTCGCCGGCACTCTCGTTTAGCTGTCGGCGCAGCAGCAGGGCCTCGGTCATGTCGATCTCAGTGCTGACGTAGAAATGCGGGATCGTCTGTTTGGACTCAGTCAAGCGTCGCGCAATCGTGGCCTGCATGCGCGAGAGCGGGACCAGCTCCTCGGCGGGGCCGGTTCCAACTTCGGCAGCCACCGTCGGCGCCGGGGCCGGCACGGCCTCTGTCGGAGCCGCCGCCGCGGCCACTCGACGGCTTTCAAGGAAAGCCTCGATGTCATCGCGCACAATACGCCCGCCGGGGCCGGAACCACGGACTTGGCGCAGGTCAATATTATGCTCTTCCGCCAGGCGCCGGGCCAAGGGCGAGGCCTTAATGACGCGATCCCCATCCTCTTGACCGACAGGCGCTGTCGATGAGGGCAGCTCAACAGGCGTCACCGTCCGCTGCCGAGGCGATCCCCCTCCCTGAACCTCCTGGGGCTTGACGGAGCCTTCTTCCGTTCCACGGACAGCACCACCACCCGCTGCCGGTGAAGTGCTCGCGGCCTGAGCAACCGCGCCTGAAGCACCAGACTCGTGAGCTGAGGCAGCCGCCCCACTCCCGATCACAGCGATCACCTGGCCAATTGGTGCACTTTCCCCCTCCTTGACGACAATCCTCTCCAATACCCCACTCTCGTAGGCTTGCAGCTCCATTGTTGCCTTATCGGTCTCGATCTCGGCGAGCACTTCCCCCCGCTCAACACGATCGCCCGGCTTCTTCAACCAGCGGACGATTGTCCCCTCCTGCATCGTATCGCTGAGCCGGGGCATAGTCACCTCAGGCATAGACGATCCTCCTCTTGCGAATGGCCAGACGATCGACCGCCTCCACCAGTTGCCGCGCGCTTGGCAAAGCCGCCTGTTCCAAGGGCTTCGAATAAGGGAGCGGCACCTCTGCACCGGCAACGCGCTGAATGGGCGCATCTAGATAATCGAACGCTTCTTCCTGAATGGTGGCCACCAACTCAGCTCCAACCCCATAGGAACGCCAGTCCTCTTCAAAAATGATGGCGCGGTTGGTCTTCTTGACCGAATTGACAATGGTCTCATGATCGAGAGGACGCAAAGAGCGTACATCAACGACTTCAATGCTGAGTTGCCGCTCCTGCTCCAGACGACGCGCCACATCGAGCGCCACCACAGCCATACGCGAGTAGCTGATAATGGTCAGATCACGGCCCTCCTTCATGACCTGAGCCTTGCCAAAGGGGATCGTGTAGTCCCCTTCGGGCACCTCGCCCCGCGTATTGTACAAAGCCAGATTCTCCAGAAAGAGCACCGGGTTATCATCACGGACAGCAGTGCGCAGCAGGCCACGAGCATCGGCTGGCGTGGAAGGAGCTACGACCTTGAGGCCAGGCACATGGGCAAACCAGACCTCCAAGTTCTGAGAATGAGTGGCCGAGAGCTGCTGACCACCCCCACCCGGAGTACGGATCACCAGCGGCACCGGGCACTGACCGCCAAACATATAGTAGATCTTGGCCGCATGATTGACGATCTCATCCATTGCAAGCGCAATAAAGTTGATCGTCATGATTTCCACGATCGGGCGCAGTCCCAGCATGGCGGCCCCGATCGCCAGCCCCACAAAGCCATTCTCACAGATCGGCGTGTCAACTACTCGCTTTGGACCAAATTCCTGCAAGAGACCGGCAGTGATCTTATAGGAGCCCTCGAAGCGTCCAATTTCCTCGCCGATCAGGAAAACATTCTCATCGCGCAGCAGCTCTTCGCGCAGCGTATCGTGTAGAGCCTGGCGATAGGTCATCTCGGCCATACTCAGCGTCCTCCCTCACCGGCATAGACAAAGTCATAGAGTTCGTCGACAGAGGGGAACTCACTCTCTTCGGCAAAGCGTACCGCCTCTTCAACCTCTTGCTGGGCCCGCGCCTCTAGCTCCTGGCGCTTAGCATCGTCCATCAGGCCCGCTTCCTTGAGCCGGGCAGCATAAAGCAGGATAGGATCTCGCTCCCGCCAGCGCCGAACTTCCTCTTCAGGACGATAGCGGTCAGGATCAACGACCGAGTGACCCCGGAAACGGTAGCTGACCGCCTCGATAAGGCTGGGCTCACGCTCCTCACGTGCAATGCGCGCCGCAGTGCGTACAGCCTCTAAAACGGCCAGGACATCCGTACCATCAACGCGCTCGCTGCGCATATCATAGGCACAGGCTTTACGATAAAGATCAGGAACCGCTGAACCCTGATCGACACGCGTGCCCATGCCGTACTGATTGTTCACAATGAGAAAGACCACCGGTAGCCGATAGAGCTTGGCCAGGTTGAGCGATTCATGGAAAGGACCACCATTGGTGGTGCCATCCCCCATCTGGCAGGCCACGATCTCGCGCGCCCCGCGGTAGGCCAGTGCAAAGGCCGCCCCTACCGCTAGAGGCAGTTGCCCGCCTACAATGCCATAGCCCCCCATGAAGCGGCGCTTGATGTCAAAGAGATGCATCGAGCCTCCGCGGCCAAGAGAGCAACCGGTTTTCTTGCCGAACAATTCGGCCATGACAACGGCAGGCGAGATGCCACGGCAGATGGCATAACCGTGCTCGCGGTAGTTGGTATAGACATAGTCGTCGGGCTCCAGTCCGGCACAGAAGCCGACCACAGTGGCCTCTTCGCCAAGATTGAGGTGACAGTAGCCGCCGATGCGCGCTCGGGTGTACATCTCACCGGCTTTCTCCTCAAAATAGCGAATGAGGACCATCTGATAGTAGTAATTAAGCAGCGTTTCGCGATCCGTTCCTTCGAGCAGCGAAGCCGAGGAGCGGGCGTCACCCGGCCCGGCTCCCTGCGCGGCTGCCTTTCGTTGTTGTCTGGTCTCCATAGGTACACTACTTCTTCTTTCTGGCTAATCGACACTGCATCAACAAGATGGGCTTGACTGCGCTCTGTCCAATCTTCGGGCCAGAGCAAGCTGGAACAGGCAAGAGCGTAGTGCCAAGACTTTGCTGCTATTAGCCTGGGCGTCGTTTCTGGGGCTAGCAGCAGCTAGAACCCAGGAGGAGCCGGCTCGGCTGGCGCCACCATCTGGGGTGCTGCACAGCGAGGGCAGCTCTCTGGCGGCTCTTCGCCAGGCGCAACCTCTCCGCACACGGGACAGGTCCAGCGTGTCGCCACCTCCCTGACCAGGTCTGCCCGGCTAATAATGCCCACTAAACGCCCTTCGCGAAGCACCGGCAAACGCCGAATACGCCGATTCACGAGGAGCTGGGCAACGTCCTCTAGCTCGGTCTCTTCGCTCACACTGATCAGGCTGCGAGTCATGATCTCTCGCACGAGCTGACCCTGACGCGCTAAGACATCGTGCTCGGTAACCAGACCCGTGATCATCCCCTCTTCATTGACTACCGGCAGCCCACTGATCCGATGACGCGCCATCAAGGCCGCAGCTTGCTGCCTTGTCTGATCCTCCCGAACCGTCACCACGCTTGTGGTCATGACATCTTTGACTTTTCTGCTCATCGCCTGTCATCTCCTCTGAGCTTCCAGTCTGCAGGAAAACTGCATTCCTACGCGGCAGACGGGATCACTCATCCTCTTGCAGGCGATGCCCTTCTTCTCTGCTCTCTTCCGAAACGCTCTGCTGTTCCTGAATCGCTTCACAACGTCAGCATCTGTTGTCGTGGACTCCTCTCCCTTGCCGTCTTGCAGTTTGCTGCCGTACTCTCCCTTACCTGGTAGGAAAAGCCGGAACCAACGACAAGTTTGTCTTCTGACGACCTCCTCCCAACGCTCTTTGATGAAACCTGCCTGCTTATCCCTGCCGATCCGCCAAGGCGTAGGTGGGTGAGTGAGTTAGCTAGCTAACGGTCGCTTCTCCCTCCTCTGGCACACACTGCCCCTCAGTGGCCAGTAGGGGGAAAAGGGAACCAACTGCTTTCCTGTCGCTACGCCTGGCTTCCTTCAGGGCATGCTCATCCGAACGAGCTGTCTTTTCAGCGGGACGCCTGTCGAGCTGCTTTCTTTGCCCACAGACAGAGGCGGCGCTCCTCGCTTTTTTCTTCTTTATCTTATCACGCTCTCTCGGCTTTGGCGAGGGCTGAACGATCTAGCGAGCTGACAGAGGTGAAACCACTTAAGGCCAAAGTGAGATCCAGGTCGGCCAGCATATTCTGAATGACCTCACGCACACCTGCCTCTCCCCCCAAGGCTAACCCCCAGATGTAGGGGCGTCCAAGTAAGACAGCCCGTGCTCCAAGCGCTAGAGCCTTGACAATATCGGCTCCTTGCCGAATCCCACTGTCAAAGAGCACAGGAACCCGTCCGGCAACAGCCTCCACTACATCCGGCAATGCATCCAGAGCAGCGACCGCCCCCGCCACCTGGCGACCACCGTGGTTCGAAACCACAATACCATCAACGCCGCACTCTACTGCCCGTCGTGCATCATCAGGGTGGAGAATCCCTTTGAGCAGCACCGGCAGTCGCGTATGCTCACGCAGAAAAGCGAGATCTTCCCACTGAAGCGTTAGATGACCAAAACTGGAGACATACTTTTGAATGGCCGGGAAGGGATTTTCTTCGGGAGGCTGTGGTAAATCTCGGCGGAAGACGGGATCGCTGAAATAATTGGCCAAACCTTGAGCCTGCAGAAATGGTAGATAGGCCCGCTGCAAATCGCGGGGGCGCCAGCCGATCAGACGCGTATCAAGTGTGACGACGATGGCGCTGTAGCCAGCTCGCTCAGCGCGCTGGACAAGGCTCGCACAAAACTCGGCATCGGCAGGCCAGTAGAGCTGAAACCAGCGCGGCCCAGTGCCCGCTGCCTGCGCTACCTCCTCTAGTGTATGCGAGGAGACGGTACTCAGCACAAAGGGAACGCCTAACGAGGCGGCAGCTCGGGCTACTGCCAGCTCGGCCTCGGGATGAATGATCGATTGCACACCAATGGGGGCCAGCAACAAAGGCGCTGGCAGGCGCAGCCCCAGCAGCTCGACGCTGAGATCACGCCGCGCAATGTTTCGTAACATGCGTGGGACAATTACCCAGCGCCGAAAGGCCGCAAGATTAGCTTGCATTGTATCCTCCGCACCAGCACCTCCAGCCACGTAGTCATAGGCTTCGGGACTCAAGCGCTCTCTGGCACGCCGTTCCAGCTCCTCTCCATCCAGAGGGAGGGCCGGCAGTTGCCCTTGTAGTCCTGCCATGTAGATCTGAAACTGGCGCTCGCTACCGTAGGGCGGCGATACGTGCCCGTCCTCGTGGGGAGTCTCTGACATCACGACTCTGTCCTTTCCTTCCCTGGGGATTGCTACAAGGCCGTTTCCTTTTCATTGTACCATGCATACTCTGCTGTTGAAAGCGGCAAAGAGGACGAACAGGGAAGCGTTACAGAGGCCCTCTTTCCAACTTCAACCCGAGACACACGATGGCCCACAATAAGCTAATTCCTGGTCGGACCTTCAGCCCTGAGATCAATCTTAAAGCAGCATTGCGGTCGTTCAGTACATTGACAACAGGTTCGTACAGGTAAAGCTGTCAGCTCAGTTAATAGTGCTTCGATTATGAGACAGAGAGAGGGATTAGCTGGGACCAGAGCAGCAAGAGGGCAGCTAGCGGAGCGTACCAGAACCCGGCTTGCCAGCAGCTCCGACTGCGCATCCGCGGCAGCCTCTAGTTCCGCTAAGGCCCCCACCTCATTGAGGACTGCTACAGCCCAGCGCACGCGTTCTAGCGGCTCAGCTTCCTCCTCCTCCGGCTCTCTGACACGCCAGCGCTGCGCCAAGCGTTTACCAAGATCACGCAGAAGCTGCTCTAGCTCAGCAGCGGGAAGCCGCTCAGCCAGTAGCTCAAGCAATGCCCCTAGCGTTGGCTGATAGGCACGCGGAAAAAGGCCATCAGCCGCTGGCGTCAATTCGTAAAGATACGCCGGCTTTCCTTGGGCGCCGCGTCGCTGTCCCTGCTGGACCACAAAGCCGTCGCGCTCTAGCGCTACCAGATGGGCCCGCACTGCATTATCGGTCAGTCCCAGTTGCTGGGCCAATTCTTCAACCGTCGCCCCCCCGCGCAAGAGTAAGGCAACAATGCGCCCGCGCGTGCTCTTGAAAAAGCGCCAGTGAGCCTGACCGGTAGCCATCAGCATGCTCACTTTCTGGTCAACTATCAAGGGCTGCTTTGCTTTAGTGTAGCAGGGAGAGCCTCTAAAGTCAATAAAGTGCTTGACTTTCTTGACTTTCTTTAGCGAGTATGGTATATCAGGATTGTAAAGAGAGAGAAGGCTGGAGGCTGCCCAGTGGGCTAGTGAGCCGAGCGCGAGCGGGCAGACTTTGCGAGCGCAACATGGCTTCTTTCTATTCGCTGATGCCTGTTCGCTTGCTCTTTTGTCGAAACGGAACGGATAGAGAGATGGAAAGGGCAATGGCGAACCTCGCTAGCTGGCTAGGATCAGGGCACACCCTGCGCTGAGGCCTGCTCGTGGTCACTGCCTATAGCGCCGTCCGCCATTGCTTTTTCTGTGCCTGGGGGCCAGTGAGTACGCTCAGCGCTCGGCGTCTTAGAGCTGAGCACGCAGGGGAACCCATACCGCTCCTGTCCCGATCATGTGAGTGAGAGCAGGCATGTGAGCCATCGCAGCAGCCCTTGTGAAGAGACAAAGGAGAGCACCATGAGCGACACGACCAACGAGTCAACCCCGTCAACGGCCAACTTCTGGCAGTCTTTTGCTGATCGCTTTGGCGACAGTCTGCAGTCGCTGGCCCGCGTCTTGACCGGAGGTACCCAAAAGCCGCCACGCTCGCTAAAAAGCCTCCTCAGTGGCACCCCGTGGGGCCATCCTCTGCATCCGGCCATTACTGATCTGCCCATCGGGGCCTGGACTGTGACCGTTATTCTTGACATTATCTGGCTGATTGCCCCAGCCAGCAACGGCTGGGCAGCCCGCGGAGCCTTGGTAAGCAGCATTATCGGGTTAATTGCCGCCCTGGGGGCACTCATCACCGGTCTGGCTGACTGGAGCGATACCTATGGCGCCGAGCGAACGGTTGGTTTCTATCATGGCTTGCTCAATACGGCGGCTTTTCTCTTCTATCTGATCTCATTCATTCTGCGCCTGCCCTCGCCCATGAACGAAAGCATCGCCGCCGCTGTGCTCGGCTTCATTGGCTTTGTGGCTCTGTTGATAGCTGGCTATCTAGGCGGAGATATGGTCTTCGTGAAAGGTACGAATGTTAACCATACGGCTTGGGAAGCGGCAGGAGAGGACTTCGAACCGGTGCTCCCTGTAAGCAGCGTGGAAGAGGGACACCTCTATCGTGTGACCGTGGCCGGCGTGCCGGTGGTTGTGCTCCGCCGCGGTGAGCAGTACTATGCTATCTCGGCCACCTGCTCTCATGCGGGAGGTCCTCTGGATGAGGGCTCGCTTGACGGCGATGTGGTAGAGTGCCCCTGGCATGGCTCACGCTTCTGTGTGCGCGATGGACGGGTGTTGACTGGCCCGGCGACCGTACCAGCGCCACGCTATGCTGTGCGTGTGCGCAATGGCCAGCTTGAGCTGCGTCGCCTAGGCGGGCACTGATCAATCTCGCTCGGAGCATTTGGCAGCTTTTCCGCCCACAGCAGGCCTGAGCCTGGTTCCAGCTTCATTGAGTCGAGGAAGCTCCGCTAGCCAGCACTGTGAAGAGTATTGGACCCGGGGGCTAGCCCCCGGGTCCAACTTTTCTCCTTGTGCTAGAGATCGCCGCTAAACTGCCTGCGATCTGCTCATTTCACGAGGCGGCAGTCGCGGGCGTGTTAAGCAACTCGTCTAGAGTATTCTTCTTGACGCGATAGACCTCGCGCTTGCCCTTGTGTGGCAAGGTAATGGCCTGCAGTGCACCGGTCTTGATCCAGCGGCGCACCGTGGTGTCATCAACACGGAGGCGCTTCGCTACTTCGCTGACAGTAAGCAACTCCGTCGTATACTCTTCACGAGAATCGCGCTCGCGATCCACAACTGCACTTTCCCGACGAGCCATAGATTTTCCCTCTCCTCTCTACTGAATTCGATTGGATTACAGTCCCAGGCAGTTCGCCTGGAGCGTTCTATCATTTCCAGCTAATATGAGTAAAACACTCCTCTATTAAGAGGAACTGTGAATTAGCTGAAATTTCGCTGAGAATTTGGAACTCCCGATCTGCCCGTCCCGTCAGGGAAGCAGCTCAGTTTGCCCGAAATGGAAGAGACAAAACCCCAGCACCTTCCCCACCTTGGGCCGGGAAATTGAGACTTTTCACTTTTCCGATTTTATGATAGCACATTTCCGATCTATTATCCAATCCACTGGTAATAACAACCGGGAAGCCGGAGAATCTTCCCCGCCGGCGAAGAGCCGTATGTAGGGGGAGAGAGGCGAGGAGCTGAGCGAGGGCGAGTGAGAGCAGAAGCAAGTGATCAGCTCGGCAAAGGAGAGGAGAAGCGGCACAGGCTGGCAGCTCAGAAGGTCCTGCGAACCGGCCACGCCATACTACCGTGGATCTAGCTAGGTGCTTAAGGATCAGCGTCTGAAGATCAGCAGCTAACTCGGCTCACCCGAGTCGGCCCGCCAGCCATCCCCTGCAAGACTGGCCGCCTCTCGGCTCCCGGCTACTATTTTGTGCCCGCCTCGTCGAAGCAGCTCCCTGCTAGCACCTTCCTCCCCCCAGGCCTGACACATCTTGCTCTACCATAGCACCGCGCAACGGCAGGCTGCACGGGACGAGGCTACCTGCGCGCGCTGGTCTCGTTTGCATATCACGCGCAGACAGGATAGACATTATGCAAGTATAGCGAACTTGTGTTCTATTGTCAAGGGTTTGTACGCTCTCCCCCACCAGCAAGCCCTATCTCGCTGTCGCCTATGCATCACGCCTGAGCCGCTTGTCACCGTTTCCCCACTTCCCCCGTCCAAAGTCCCCCCGCGAGGACTTCTGCAAGTACCGCTCTCTTGCGGAGTCGCTCTCCTCGCACGGGGAAGCGCTGTCACGCCGCCACCACGGTCCGCGAGCGCTCCAATCTGGGGGCCTGTGAACTACCAGAGCATCAAGCATCAATGGGAAGAAAAAACCTCTCCTGAGGCTGTCTAGTTGAGGGGCGTTACGACTGCCGCATAGCCACCCCACCATTGGAGAAACTGGTCGCGACTGAGAACGCGGCGATTCCAGGCCGAGGAGTCGGCCAGATAGACAGACGAGGCATCGCCTCCCAGCACGACAAGCAGATGGCCCCCGGCATAGCGATCTGGCGGGAAGCTGACGATCACCGGTGCGCCACTGTTGGCTACGGTCAGCAACTGTTCCAGCGACCAATGCTCTCCCCACTCGGTACGAAAGCCGAAATGGGCTGCAGTGATAGCAATACCCGCTGGCGAAACCAGGCCCAGATCCGGCGTGATTTGCCCGAGAGCCGCCTCAACATGCAGCACGTCGCTGATACGATAGTGCCGACCATAGGCATTAAAGACCTCCGTCATGGCCGCCGCCGAGCATGCAGAGTAGGCCCATAGAGCATATTCCTCTGGAGAGGAGTATTGCGAGGGATCAAGCTGGGAGATACGCACGAGATTGCGCGAGGCATTGAAGCCATGAGGTAGCGTCTGGACGCCCAGGGTCTGGCTGCGACTGTTGCGAAAAAAGGTCAGGGCGACATTCAACGGGAGCCGTCCCCCATCGGCCAGGGCGCTGGTCATAGACAGTGCCAAAAAGAAGATCCCCAACAGAATCAGCGAGAGCAGCATACGCCAGCGTCGATACCAGGTCGCTGGCAGCACCAGAGCCAGGCCGGGTCTTTGAACTTCGTTCCTCTGGATTTTCTGCACAAGGTGAGCTGCCAGAGAGGCTAGCCATCCCCGGCTCTTTGAAGAGAAGGGGAGCAATCTGCTGCTCGTCAGGTCAGGTCGCAGCCAGCGCCAATGCCAGTTGCCCTGATGCCAAAGCCTGGATGCCAGTATCAGCAACAGCGCAGCGGCTAGCAGCACAACAAGGACCACTGAGGAACCTCCCGGGACTCTCTCCTCATAAGCACATCAACATCATTCACCATGAAGTATCCCGGCAGGTGAGGCCCTTCGTCAAATCAATCCCACAATGGTACCATATGAAGCTGATTGATACATAGCTGTGCATATGGGAACATAGCCGGAGAGCGCAAAAAACCTCTCCCGCGCCACTGGCGAGGCTGACCAACCAGCTCGGCTCTATTGTACCAGTGGTGGTTCTTCACGCGGATATTCCACCTGAGGTTCTTCATACTGCGGCTGAGTACGCCCGGTAGTCGATGTAGCTCCCTGTGGAGACGCCGTTTCCCCCGGACGCGGCCCCGTCTGAGCTCGATATCCCTGGTGATAGCGCTGCTCCTGCTCGCTGGCATACGGTGCCTGGTAGATTCCCGTTGGTCCTGGTGGAGCCTGGGGCGTCTGCGACGGCTGTTGCCACATCCCCCCACTGAGCGGCCAGTTTCGCCCTGCCGCTGGTCCCTGCTCCGCAAAGAGGACCGAGAGACCCCAAGCAAGCAGAGCAATGAGGAAGATGCTTAACATGATGCCAAACATCGCGTTACCCCATCCCCACCACCAATGCGCTGGTCCTAGAAAGAACAGCGGAATAAACCACCAGAAAAACCAACCGCGGTGACGTCCAAAATGGTTCCGTCGATACATTGTCGATCCTCTCTATCTATGCACCAAGCGCACGGAAGGCGCAATCTACACATAAGTGCAGCCTTTCCCTGCCGCATCTGATCATCGTCGTGCTCTTCACCTAGAGACAGGGTATAACAGATAGTTATCACTGTCAAGGAACGGGACTACTCCCTACTAAAGGAAAACGCAGCTCGTTACCTTGATCCAAGCACACACACCTGCTCTGCGACTCACCTCCAGACTGGCCAGCGAGAAGGCTCGAGACCACAGCGGGTCTCACGTCCAGAGAGCCTTGGGCAGAGCTGGCGTTCGACAGATCAGAACAAATATTCTATAATTGCAATGAACAAGAAGAGAGTAGAGTAGGCAAACAAGCAGACAGCCACAGAGAAGAAGCGAGCGGGACCGGGAAGGACACGAAGCCAGCCAGGGACAAAGAGGGCAGCCGGTATGATCACCATCTTCACCCGCCGAGGCAAGCGGATCGAGATTCTCACCCAGAGTGAGCTACGTCACCCGCGGCTGACGGGGAGCCGGGTGCGCGCCTTCTGCCCGATTCACGGCAGTGATCATCAGCGCTCGCTCTCGATTGATCCAGTCAGCGGCTGGGGACACTGTTTCAATGCCACCTGCCAGGCCAGAGTATTGGTCGCCGAATGGAATCCGAGCGTCGCCCAACATCTTCTAGAAGCAGCCAAAGAGCAGAAGCATCAGGTCAATGCGCGAGGCCTCCTGAGCAAGCTGGCTCATCCTGGCGCCTCTCAAGTGCCAGTGCGGCGAGAAGAACGAGAGCCTGCAGCCAGCATCCTCAACCGCTGGCAGCAGGAAGAGCGGCACATGCTACAAGCGTTGGAGCCAGCGATGCAAGAGGCACTCAAAACCACCCATCAGGGGCACTGCTATCTCCGCGAGCGAGCCATTCCCCTAGAGATTGCCCTGATCCACGGTGTTGGCCTCCTCACGCCGGCCATTATTGCTAGGTTGCCGCGCGCCAGACAGCGGCGTCTCCTGCAGCGCTGGAGCGGGCGATTGGTCTTTCCTCTCCAGGCTGCGGGCACTCGAGGCTACATCGGGCGCACGCTCTGGGGCTGGTGCCCTGGCATGGATGAAAACGAGCATAAGCAGCTACTAGAGCGCATTGGCCGTCCCCAGCGCTGGATCAAAACGAATCCTGCCGGCTGCTTTAGCGTGCCCCCGGAGCAACTAGCTCCTCAGCTTATCCTTGTCGAAGGGACCTTCGACCGTCTGGCCCTGCTCTCTGCTGGTTTTTGTGCAGACGAGGTTGTCGCTCTAGCTGGCACTGCCCTTCCCGCCACCTGGCTGCCCGCTCACGTGCGTAGGGTCTTGTTGGCTCTTGACGGCGATGAAGGGGGGCGTGAGGCCACGGCTCGCCTGAGCGCCCAGCTTCGCGAGCAAGGACGGGCTGTCAGCTGCTGCCTGATCCCTCCAGACGGCCAGGGTAAGGACTGGAACGAGCGCTGGCGCCTGCTGGGCCACGTAGGCTTGCAGCCACTGCTAGATAGCTATCGGCGCCTGACGTGATATTGACTTGCCCTGGTACGCGGCATAGACTTACTTACAGCAGTAAGAAAGAAAAATACCACCAGCGCGGGCCGACCTGTCTCCCTGCCTCGACGAAGGTCACGGGCCCCGAAGCCCAGCTACTTGAAAGGAGCACAAGCCTATGAATAGCCCGTTCAATGCCGAACAGCCCCTTTGGGAGCCTTCAGAGGAACTGAAACAGCAAGCCAATATCACGCACTATCTGCGCTGGCTTGCCGAACAGCGAGGCAAAAAGTTCACAAGTCGCCATGAGCTGTGGGAGTGGTCGGTTAGCGATCTTGAAGGCTTCTGGTCCTCGCTTTGGGACTACTTCCAGATCCAGGCCAGCCAGCCATATACCCAGGTATTGGCCAGCCGCAGGATGCCGGGTGCCCGGTGGTTTCCGGGGGCAGAGCTGAACTATGCCCAGCATGTCTTTCGCCATGCCACTACCAGCCATCCGGCCATCATCTTCCGTTCCGAGCGAGAGCCGTGGCGTGTACTCTCCTGGAACGAGCTGCAGCAGGCAGTAGGAGCAGTAGCCCAGGCCCTGCGCCGCCTCGGGATCAAACGCGGCGATCGCGTTGTCGCCTACCTTCCAAATATTCCAGAGACAGTCGTTGCCTTCCTCGCCTGCGCCAGCCTCGGTGCCATCTGGTCAAGCTGCTCGCCCGACTTTGGTACCAGAAGCGTTGTTGACCGTTTCAAGCAGATTGAGCCACGGGTGCTCTTCGCCGTCGACGGCTATCAATACAACGGACGCCCCTTCGATCGGAGAGGAGTATTGGCTGAACTACAGACAGCCTTGCCTACCCTCGAACATACCATTATCATTCCTTATCTGAGCGCAACCGCCGAAGAGGCCAGCGCCGGTCTTCGCAATGTCCTGCCCTGGAGTGCCATGCTGGCCGAGCCAGCTCCCCTGGTTTTCGAGCAGGTTCCTTTCGAGCATCCTCTCTGGGTGCTCTATTCCTCCGGCACCACTGGGCTGCCCAAAGCTATCGTGCAAGGCCAGGGTGGTATCCTGCTAGAACATCTCAAGGTGCTTTCTCTGGAGACAAACCTTAAACCCGGCGACCGCTTCTTCTGGTTTACCTCCACAGGCTGGATGATGTGGAATTTTCTCGTGAGTGGCCTGTTAGTCGGCGCTACGATCTTGCTCTACGATGGGGCCCCAGGTTATCCCGACATGTATACCCTCTGGCGCTTCGCTCAGGATAGCGGCATGAATCTGTTCGGGACCAGTGCCGCCTACATTGCCACCTGCATGAAGGCCGGCATTGAGCCAGGACAGCAATGTGACCTCAGCCAGCTCCGCTGTATCGGCTCCACAGGCTCACCGCTGCCTCCCGAAGGCTTTCATTGGGTTTATGAGCACGTCAAACGTGATGTCTGGCTGGCTTCGGTCAGCGGCGGTACCGATGTCTGCTCGGCTTTCGTAGGCGGCTGCGTTTTGCTGCCTGTGTATGCCGGTGAAATCCAGTGCCGCGCCCTGGGCGCCCGTGTCGAGGCTTTCGATGAAGAGGGCCACTCTTTGATCGATGAGGTCGGCGAGCTGGTCGTGACGGCCCCCATGCCCTCAATGCCCCTTTTCTTCTGGAACGATCCCGATAACCGCCGCTACCGCGAAAGCTACTTTGAAATGTACCCAGGCGTGTGGCGGCATGGCGATTGGATTAAGATTACCCCACGCGGCGGCGCTATTATCTACGGCCGCTCGGACTCGACAATCAACCGCCAGGGGATTCGCATGGGAAGCAGTGAGATTTACCGCGTCGTCGAGAGCTTCCCGGAGGTGCTCGATAGCTTGGTTGTTGGCGTGGAGCGCCCCGGCGGCGGCTACTATCTGCCTCTCTTCGTGGTCCTGCGTGAAGGGATCAGCCTCGACGACGACCTGAAGCGCCGCCTGAAAGAGGCCCTGCGCCGTGAGATCTCGCCTCATCACGTGCCTGATGAGATCATCGCGATCCCTGAAGTGCCCCGGACGCTGAGCGGTAAGAAAATGGAGGTGCCAGTCAAAAAGCTGCTCCTGGGTATGCCCCTCGAGAAGGCCGCCAGCCCTGATGCGATGAGCAATCCCCAGGCAATCCAATTCTTCGTCGATTTCGCACGCCAATTGCAGGTCCGTTCCCAAAGTGCAGGCTGAGGACGACACTCGAC
>NZ_JADGHT010000519.1 GCF_019683755.1 Thermogemmatispora sp.
ATCCTGGATAAGGGAGAGCTTGAGAGAGCAATCAGGAAGCAGAAGAAGAGGAAGAGCAGTGCTATGGCGGTAGTTGCAGTTATTGGCGCCCAGTGGGGGGATGAGGGAAAAGGGAAGATTGTCGATGAGCTGGCGGCGCGGGCGCACTTCGTGGTTCGCTATCAGGGGGGGAGCAACGCGGGTCATCGCGTTGTCCATGAGAAGGGAGAGTTCGTCTTCCGTCTCATTCCCTCGGGGATACTCTATCCGCAGACCTCCTGTATCATCGGCAACGGCGTCGTCGTTGACCCGCGAGGTCTACTGGAGGAGATGGAAGAGCTGGAGCGGCAAGGGGTTGATATCTCGCGCCTCTATATCAGTGAGCGCGCCCATGTGGTGATGCCCTATCACTTCCTGCTCGACCGGCTAGAGGAGGAGGCACGGGGTGAAGAGAAGATCGGCAGTACCCAGCGCGGAATCTCCCCGGCCTATGTCGACAAGCATGCCCGCAGCGGCATTCGCATTGCCGACTTGCTCGATGTGGATACCTTCCGAAGCAAACTGGCAACGATCCTGCAGCAGAAGAATCGCATGATCACGCAGATCTATGGTCAGCCCCCGCTCTCACTGGAGGAGATCCACGGCGAGTACTTCCGCTACGGCCAGCGGCTGCGCCCCTATATCGCAGACACGCAGGCAATGCTCCACGAGGCCCTGTTTGAGCGGAAAACCATCCTGTTGGAGGGAGCGCAGGGGGCGTTGCTTGACATCGACTTTGGCACTTATCCCTTTGTCACGGCCTCCTCGACGCTGGCGGCCAACGCAGCCAGTGGGGCGGGGTTGCCTCCCCGTTCGATCGATCGTGTCATTGGCGTGTACAAAGCTTACATCACGCGCGTAGGCAGCGGGCCCATGCCGACCGAGCTGTTCGATGACGTAGGGGAAGAGATGCGGCGCCGTGGCCACGAATATGGGACCAACACGGGTCGACCGCGGCGCTGTGGCTGGTTCGATGCAGTGGCCGGGCGTTTCGTCGCCCAGCTGAACGGCCTTGACGCGATGGTCATTACCAAGCTGGATGTCCTGGACACCTTTCCCACAATTAAGATCTGCACCGCCTATCGTCTCTATGGAAAGACCATCCACAGCCTGCCGGCCAACCTCAACGACCTGGCGGCCTGTGAGCCAGTCTATGAGGAGGTCGAGGGCTGGCAGTGCAGCACCAGCGGCATCAGCGACTATGATGACCTGCCGCCTGCGGCCAAGCATTACCTGAGGCGTCTGGAGGAGCTGCTGGAGACGCCGATTGCCATGATCTCGGTCAGCCCTCAGCGAGGGCGGACCATCCAGCTTCAGGATGTGCTGGCCTAGCAAGGAAGACAAGAGGGCGAGGTTGCCTCTTCCTCGCCAGCAGAAAAGGAGGACAGAGGAGCAATGTCCGCAGAGCAGTTTGCGCATCTCAGTCCGGCGGCGCGTCGTGTACAAGAGGTGCTGACCGCGGGAGGGTTCCAATGCGAGGTCATCGAGCTGCCCACCTCGACCCGCACAGCCAGCGAGGCAGCGCGAGCTGTGGGCTGTGCCCTGGGGCAGATCGTCAAGTCGCTGGTCTTCCGCGGTCGGGAGAGTGGGCGTCCGATCCTTGTAGAGGCCAGCGGAGCTAATCGTGTGGATGAACGGCGGTTGGGAGAGCTGGTCGGCGAGCCGATCGAGCGGGCCGATGCCGACTTTGTTAAGGAGCGGACGGGGTTTGCCATTGGCGGGGTGCCGCCAGTGGGGCATAAGGAGCCGCTGGAGACCTTCATCGACGAAGATCTGCTGCACTATGAGCGTGTCTGGGCGGCTGCCGGTACGCCCTCGGCGCTCTTTGCCCTGACGCCTGCCGAGCTGCAGGCGATGACAGGGGGCCGGGTGGTGGCCATCAAGCAGCAGTTGTGATTTGACCGATGCCGGAAGGCACGTAACCCAGGAGAAGAGGAGGAAGGAGCACGCTGGCCCTATGGATCTGGCTGCAAAAAAACAGGTCTTGCGCTTGTTTACCTACGGTCTGTATGCCGTGTCCTGTGCCGATGGAGGAGAGGTCAACGCCTTCACGGCCAACTGGCTGACGCAGGCCTCCTTTGAGCCACCGCTGGTGGCGGTCTCAGTAGAGAACGATTCGCGTTCGCTGCCGATGATCCTGCGCAGTCGCGCCTTTGTTGTGAACGTTCTGCCGTCGGGGGCGCGTGAGCTGGCGGGTAAGCTCGGCAAGTCGGCGCTGCGCGATCCGCGCAAGCTGGAGGGAGTAGCCTACCATCACGGG
>NZ_JADGHT010000520.1 GCF_019683755.1 Thermogemmatispora sp.
GGCTCTCACTGGGCCGTTGGGAGGGTGGCAGTGGGTCCTCTGGCCGCTGACCATCAGTAGCTTGGCGAATCTTTTGCCGCTGCTCCGTCCGATTCTCAACGCACGAGAGGGGACCACGGTGACGAACCGCGGTGGGGCCAGACCAGAAGACGAGCGGCGGGAAAGCCAGACGATCTCTCGTGGGGCGGTGGCGGCTGGACTCTTTGGATTGTTGGTTGTCGGTGTTGTGGGGCTAGTGGTGTCTGGCCTCATTGTTGTCTTCACCACCTGGTTTGACAGTAATGCTAAGGCGCTGGCCTCCATTCCGCAGATCAAAGCGGCCAACTCGCCAACACTACCGCCGACCGACCCCAATCATATTGTGCTTGTCAGTCAGGGGGTGGCCGCCTATGAGGGACAGCAGATCCTGGGGGCCACGGGGCAAAATCTCGGCTCAACCTACAATCTCGATCCCAATAGCTATACGCTGCAATCCATCAATCACCATCTTTACTATGTAGCGCCGCTCAGCTACAACAATATCTTCGTGAATCTCTCGAACTCGCATACCCCCGGCTTTGTGGTCGTCGATGCTGAAGATCCCCAGGCGACCCCGCGGCTCATGACTGGCGGCGATAAGACGCTGGCCTATCTCCCCGGCGCTCTGCTCAATCAGGATCTGCTGCGGCACGTTTACCTGAGCGGCTACACCTATGGGCGTCTGGTTGATCCAACGCTGGAACTGGATGATCACTATCATCCCTACTGGGCGATCTCGGTGATGCAGCCCTCGCGAGGCTATACAGGTGATGTGCTGACAGAGGTTCTGCTCGTTGATGCGCACACGGGCCAGATCACGCGCTATCGTCCGCAGGAAGTACCAGGTTGGGTGGATCGGGTCATGCCGGCGGCGACCGTCACCCAGTACCTGCAGTGGTGGGGTCTCTACCATGCTGCCCCCTGGTTTAATCCTTCGGGAGCCAATCAGCAGGTGCCAGCGAGCGAACCTCAGCTCCTCTATAACAGCGTTGATCAGCCGGTGTGGCTGGTACCCATGACCTCCTCTTCACTCAATGACAATTCCAGCACAGGCATTGTTCTCTTTGATACCCATACCAATCGTGGTACCTTCTATCCGCTGACGGGAATTGGCATCGGTAGCAATGTCGAGAATACCATTCAGTCAACGCGAGCCAACCTGCGCAGTTACGATGTCGATAGTGTGCAGCTCTATCAGCTTTATGGAGAACCGACCTGGGTGGCGATCTTTGTCCAGCACGTCAGCAGCGGCAGCATCTTTCAAGCCGTGGGGATTGTCGACGCGCGTAACCTCAACGGCAGCAATGTGCAATACGATACAACGCTGAGCGGCGCCCTGCAGGCTTACCAGCAATGGCTAACGCAGCAGGCGACGGCGGCCAGTCGTCCGACCAGTGGCGCGACCAAGACGGTCGTTGCCAAAGTGCTGCGCATTGCTTCAGTCCAGGAGGGGTCAAATACCGTCTTTTACCTGCAGCTTGCCGGGCAGCCATACATTTTTACCGCCAATCTCTCGCTTTCGCCGAAACTGCCGCTTGTGCAGCCGGGAGACGTGGTCAAAGGGGACTATTATGATAGCGGTGGGCAGGTGATGGTCTTCAAGACCTTCGATGATCTGAGCATTCAGCTCGCCGGGCCAGCGACGACTCCGCAGCCGACGGCTTCGCCGCTGGGGACGCCAACGCCGACGCCTGTGGGCAGGACAGGGGCTCCCACCCCTGGTCGCTAGCTGGCAAGCGGCTGAGTAAGAGCTGTGGACAGCACATGTGAAAGCAGAAGCAAAGGAAGGAAGGTTGGGATGCCTCATTATTTTTCCCGAGAGGAGGCTGAGGCCCTGCTACCGGTCATCTCGCCGATCTTGCGTCGTATTCAGGAGCAGCGCCGCAGGCTCAGAGAGGGAGAGGAGCATGCTCATGCCATTCGCCTGCGCATCATGAGAAACGGCCATAATGTCAACGAGACTATGATGGAGATCCTGCGTGCGCAGGCCCTCTATCTGCGACGACTGCAGGAGTCGCTGGCGGAACTCAGCGAGTTTGGCTGTGAGTTAAAGGACCCCGATATGGGCCTGGTGGATTTCTTGAGCCTGCGCGATGGGCGTGAGGTCTATCTCTGCTGGCATCTGGGCGAGGAACGGATCAAGTATTGGCATCCGCTCGATGCGGGCTTTCAGGGGCGTCGCCCCCTCGATGAAGAGTAGGGGGAAGGGGAGGAT